>DATBHU010000035.1:0-10695 GCA_036557265.1 Polyangia bacterium | reverse complement strand
GGCGCGGCGGCGGCACGCGCCGTCGCCGACAGCAGCAAGCAGACGCACGCAACGATCATTCCCCGTCTCCCGCGTGCGCAGTATGGATTGGAGGGCCGGGGAGAGGGCCAGCCGCTCTCGGGCGACGTCCGCGTTCGCCCGCTCATCGCACCAGCTCCTCGTAGTACCGGCGGACCTCGTCGCGGAAGCGCTCGGGCGCCTTCTCCTTCATCGCGTCCAGCAGCTCCTGCCGCCAGGCGCGCGGCGCGCTCGATTCGTCGGCGCCCGGGATGCGGACCGGATCGTGGCGCTGGCGGCTGCCGCCCATCGACCGGTCCTGCATCGAATCGCGCAGCTTGGCCAGGCGGTCGGCGGCGTCGCGCTCGGCGGCGGCGGCGCCCTTCGAGTCGTCCTTGCGCAGCGATTCGCCCGCCTGGCGCATCCGCTGCGACGCGCCCTTGAGCTCCGACTCCGCCTTCTCCATGCCGGGCATCCCGCGCAGCTTGCGCTCCGCCTCACCGGCGACGTCGTCGGTGCGCTTGCCGATCGCGCCCTGCCGCTCGGCCTGCCCGCGCGCCGCTTCGCGATCCTGGGGCGTCATCGCGTCGGCCGCGCGCGGCTGCTGCTTGGCGAGGTCGTCGGCGATCTCCTGGGCGAGGGCGCGCGCCTCGCCGACCGCGTCGGCGCGCTTGTCGTGCTCCGGCTCGGGCGACGGCTTGCGGGCCCGGCGCGCCTCCGCTATCTCGTCCAGGTGCTCGGCGGCACGCTCCAGGCTCCCTTCGGCCCGCTCGGCCTCCGCCTTCGCCTCGGACAGGTCGCGCTCGCCCAGCAGCCGCCGCACCTGGCGGGCGCTGTCACGCGCGCGCTCCAGCTCTTCGGCCAGCGAGCCCTCGTGCCCCGACGGGATCCCCGCCAGCCGCTGCTTCAGGCGCTCGACCTTCTCCGCCTCCTTCTTGATGAACTCGTCGATCTGCGCGCGCATGCGCTTCTCGATCTCGGCCTCTTGCCGGTCCGCCGCCGCCTGCGTCTCCTTGTGCAGCGACCGCTCGTCGCCCTCGATGTCGCCGATCTTCTTCATCAGATCGGCCACCACCCGGTTCTCCTGCGGGAAGCGCTCGGCGCCGAAGCCGTCGGCGTTCTGATCCAGCATCTTGCGCAGGCCGTTCAGGTCGTTGCCCAGCTCCGCCAGCGCCTTTTCCAGGTCGGCGTCGTTCCCCTTCTCGAGCATCTCGTCCAGCTTGCGGGCCTGGTCGGCGACGTTCTTGAGGTCGGGCATGTTGCGCCACTCCTCGGGGACGTCGTTGCGTGCCTTCACCGCGGCGATCTTCGACGCCAGCTCGGCGAGGCGCGCGCGCAGCTCGCGCGCTTCGCGTTCCAGCTGCCGCCGCAGCGCCGGGTCCTTCGTCTTCTGGTAGCGCTCGAGCAGATCGCGCAGGCGCTGGTGCGCGTCGGTCAGCTCCTTGCCCAGCGCCGCCAGATCCTCCAGCCGCTGCCGGCCGATCAGATCGTCGAGCAGCAAGACGTCGGTCTCCAGCTCGGCGACGTGCTTCGGCGCCAGCGCGTCCAGGCGCGCGACGCCGCCCGGGCCGGCCGGCTTGCCCTTGAACGTCGCCAGCACGCGCGCCTCGTCGCGCAGCACGTGCTCCAGCCGATCGGCGATGCCCGCCAGCGGCGCGCGCAGCGCCTTGCCCAGCGTGCCGTTGCGCCGGTCCTCGTCGATCAGCTGGCCGAGCAGCGCCAGGTGCGACTCCTCCGCGTCGTGAACCGCGACGTACCCGGCCAGCGCCGCCGCCGCGTCGTCGCCCGTCCCGCGTTCCAGGCGCTGGGCCAGATCGCCGATCAACTTCTCGAGCAGCTCGCGCTGCCGCTCCAGCCGATCCTCCAGGCTCTCGTGCGGATTCTGGATGATGACGTAGAGCGTGCGTGACGACGCCGACTTGCCGATGCTGCCGGCCGGGCTGGGGGACACGTCGTCGCGGTCGCGCGCTTCGATGTGGTAGGCGATTCGCTCCGCGCTGCCGAGCCCCGCCGTCGCCGGATCCCACAGCGTGCGCCCCTGCACCGTGCGCGCGCCGGCGCCGTCGCGCAGCTGCACCCGCTGCTCGGGGCGGTCGCCCGCGCGGAACACCAGCTCGACGATCCCGACGCCGTAGTCGTCGCTGGCCGAGTAGCCGATCTCGATCGGGCGCGGGGTGGTCAGCTCCAGCCGATCGGCGGGGCCCAGGATGTCGACCCGCGGCGGCGCGTCGGCCTCCACGGTCAGGTGATGGCTGCGCGCCTCGCGCACGGCGCGGCCGAGCGGCGGCTGCAGCCAGAACCGGTAGGCGGCGTCTTCGTTCAGCGTCAGCTCCGCGGTCAGCGTGTTGCCGGCCAGCGCCACCGCCGCCTCACCTTTGTCGCCGGCCTCGCCGAGCAGCAACAGCGCCCGCCGTGTCGAGCGCAGCGGGTGCGTCTCGATGCGCACGCGCGTGCCCTTGACGGCGGCGACGTCGCCCGTCGATCCCTCCACGGTGCGCGGCGGCAGGCCGGTGTAGGGTGGATAGCTGTAGGTGATGCGCACGTCGCCGACCAGCGGCACCGTCGAGACCGCCGCGCCCTCGAACAGCGACGGCCGGTGCACCAGCGTGCGCAGTCCGCGCGCCGTCGTCGGCGACAGCACCGCCGCCGCGATCAGCGCCGCGAGCCCGGCGACCGCCGCCGCGATCGCGCGCGCTGCCGGGCGCAGCGAGACCAGCCGCCGCGCGTCCAGCGCCCCGACGCTGCCGGCGACGTATTCCTGGAAGGCCCGCACGAGGCCGGCCGAGACCGCCGCCGCGCGTGGATCGGGCGGGTTCGGCGCGGCGAGCTCGACGGCCGACAGCAGATCGCTCGCTAGCTCCGGCAGCAGCGCGCCCGCGTGGCGGGCCGCGGCGCGGTCGTGGCGCAGGGCGCGCGCGGGTCGCCACAGGCCGGCGACGACGGCCACGAGCGCGAGCGCGCCCAGCACGGTCGCCGTCAGCGTCGGCCAGAACGAGGCCGGTCCCACCGTGGCCGCCGCCAGCGCCAGCACCAGCACCGCGCCGCTCGCCGCGGCGGCGCCGTAGCCCGCCGTGCGCAGCGCGGCCCGCAGCAGCAGGCGCCGCCGCACTGCTGCCAGGAACCCGCCGATCGCCTGGACGCTTCGCCCGCCCGCCGCGGGCGGCTCGGGACCGGGCGGTGGCGGCACACCCGCGCCGCGGCCGCCCGCCTCTACCGGCTGAACCACGTCCATTCAGCCCGCAATGCTAGCAGCGCAGGCCGTCGTGGCCCATGCCACAAAACGCCGGCCCTGCGGTTGCACTACCCGCCCGTCGGAGGTTTGACGATGCCGCCGACCAGCCAGACCCGCCGCTCACGCCCCGCAAAAACGCCCCAGCCTACCGGGGCAGATTCGCAGACACCCGCCGACTTCGGCGCGCTTGTGGCAGCCGCCCAGAATGGGAAGCGCGAAGCGGTCGAGCGGTTGCTCGCCGCGGCGCGGCCCAAGCTGATGGCGCTGGCGATGCGCGTGCTCGGCGACGCCGACGACGCCGAGGACGCCGTCCAGGAGGCGATGGTGAAGGTGTGGCGGAATCTCGGCCGCTTCGAGGGGCGCGCGCAGTTCACGACCTGGTTGCACCGCATCGCGATCAACGCCGCGCTCGACCGCCTCCGCCGGCGCGGCGCCGTGCACATCGCCCCGGGCGCGCCCGACGACCATCGTCATCACGCGAGCGATCTCGCGCCGCCCGAGACGCCCGAGCGCATCTGCGCGCGCGCCGAGACCGCGGTCGTGGTCAAGCAGGCGATGTCGCGGCTGTCCGAGGCGCACGGCGAGGCGCTGCGGCTGTGCGATCTCGAGGGCGAGTCGTACGCCACCATCGCGTCCGTGGCCGACTGTCCGCTCGGGACGGTGATGTCGCGCCTGTTCCACGCCCGCCGCAAGCTGGCGCGGGCGCTGACCGAAACCGCCACCAGCGAAGGCGACCTGGCCGCCCTCCGCGCCGCTTGACCCCGTCCTCAGAAGTCACCCTCTCCCGCCTGCGGGAGAGGGGCAGGGTGAGGGCAAGCCTTGGCGTGGTGCAGGACATCGGTTACAGGGAGGGGACAGGACATCGGTTACAGGGGTGAGGCCCGGTGCCTCGGCCATGTTGGCGTTTCACGCTTTCCGGTTCTCGTCTTCGGCAGTCCGCTAGAGCTGGCCCCCCCTCGACGCGCGGTTCCGCCCCGGGGGAGGTGCCTGCTAGTATCGGCGGGCTGTGCCGCCGCCCTTCCCCCCAGGCCGACCGGGTCCGCTCGCGACCGGCTTGGGCGCGCGACTGGGCGCCTGGCGGCGGGCGCATCCCCGGCTGACGATCGCGGGTGGTGTCGTGCTCGCGCTGCTCGTCATCTACATGGTGGCGGGCGGCGCGATCGCCGCGCACCTGATCGCGGGCCGCGCCACGGAGAAGCTCGGCCGCCCGGTGACCATCGGCAGCGGTCACGGCGGATTCGGCGCCATCGTCCTGGACGACATCGTCGTCGCGGGCGCGCCCGGGCAGCCGCCGCTGCTGACGGTCAAGCAGGCGCGCATTCCGCTCGGCGTCGCGTTCGGAATGCACAGCGCCGTGCGCCTCGACGGGCTGCGCGTCGCCGCCGTGAAGGGCGGCGATGCCGACAACGTCAGCGCGATCGCCGACAAGTTGCGCGGGCGCGCGAAGGGGAAAGCCGACGCGCCCGCCGGCGGCGACGCGCCCGCGGCGCCGCCGTCATCGAGCGTGCCGGACGTGGTGATCACGGACGGGGCGCTGGAGGCGCGCGACGACCAGAAGCACCTGGCCGTCAAGGTGGGCTCGTTCGACGCCGAGCTGCGGCCCGGGACGAAGCTGGCCCTGCGCCTGCGGAGCGTGCGCGGCGTGCTCACGCTGGGGGCCGAGGGCGAAGGGCCGAGCTTCTCCGCGGACGAGATCGACGTGCAGACGCCGCTCGCGGGCCTGCGCCCCACCGGGGTTCCGTCGCTGCGCGTGACGGCGGGGCGCGCCTCGCCGCTGCCCACCCTGGCGCTGACCGGCATCACGGGCGTGATCGCGCCGCCGCCCGCGGGCACGGCCGGCACCGCCGACGGCCTCATCATCGATCTGCGCGGCAGTTACGGCGGCGCCAAGGAGTCGCTCTGGACCGCGAAGGGGCGCGCCGACCTCGACAAGGGGACCGGCAAGATCGCGCTGCGCGCCGAGCAGTTCTCGCTCGGCCGCATCCGCGACGTGCTGCCGCCCTCGGTGCTGGCGCCCGAGAACACCACCATCGACGCGGCCCTGGACCTCGGCTGGACGGGCGACGTGGTCCGCTTCGGCGGCGAGCTGGCGGTGGTCGGCCTGTCGCTGCACCACGAATCGCTGGCCAGCGCGCCGATCGAGAACGTGTCGGTCGGGATGACCCTGGCCGGGACCGCAGATCCGGTGGCGCGGCGGCTCGAGCTCGAGAAGCTGGAGACGCGCGTCCGCGACGTGACGGCGCGGCTGTCGGGCAGCGTCGCGCTGCCGACCGGCACGTTCAAGTTCGCGAACGGGCGCAAGCTGGACGTCGTCCCGCAGATCAAGCTGGCGTTCACTGTGCCGCGCGTGTCGTGCGCGAAGCTGCTGACCAGCATCCCGCCCGCGCTGGTCCCGCACCTGCAGGGGTTCGTGCTGCAGGGCAACTTCGCCGCGGACGTCGGCGCCAACATCGACTTCGCCGACCTGGACGCGCTGGCGCTGACCGGCAAGGTCGCCATCGACGGGTGCAAGGTGCTGAAGGCGCCGCCCGAGGTGACGGCGCTGGACGGCAAGCAGGCCGGCAAGGAGTCGATCGTCGTCAACGTCGAGGTGCCGAAGAAGCTGGGCGCGCCCGCCAGCGACGAGCCCGACACCCTGTCGGTGGTGATCGGGCCGGACAACCCGGACTTCGTCCCGTACGAGGAGATCTCGCCCTACCTGGTCGGATCGATCATGACCACCGAGGACAACGGCTTCTTCAAGCACCGCGGCTGGGTCAGCTCGGAGTTCAAGAGCGCGCTGCGCCGGAACCTGCAGCGCGGCGGCTTCCGCCTGGGGGCGTCGTCGATCACGATGCAGATGACGAAGAACGTGCTCCTGACCCGGGAGAAGACGCTGTCGCGCAAGCTGCAGGAGCTGTTCCTGGTCTGGTACATCGAACAGAACCTGACCAAGGAGCGGATCCTCGAGCTCTACTTCAACGCCATCGAGTTCGGGCCGCGCATCTACGGCATCGGGGCGGCGACGCGCCACTACTTCGGCAAGAAGCCGTCCGAGCTGACGCCGCTGGAGGCGGCCTTCTTCTCGTCGATCCTGCCCAGCCCGAAGCGGCGCTACGTCCAGTACTGCCACGGCGCGCCCGACGCGAAGTGGGACAAGTACATCCACCGCATCATGGCGAAGACGCACGAGCGCGGGCGTCTGACCGACGACGAATACGCCGCGTACGCGCCGCAGACGCTGACGTTCGATCGCAAGGAGGCGTCGTTCACCGAGAAGCAGTGCCTCGAGTGGGTCAAGACGATGGCGCCCAAGCCCGAGCCCGAGGCGCCGCCCGACATCGAGGAGGGGGAGGGTGACGCCGACGGCGGCGCGCTCGGGGGCAAGCGACTGAAGCGTCTGTTCACGCACGCGACGCGGCGGGGCGGGGCGTCGGCCGCGCCGAAGATCCCGGTCAAGGCGACGGCGCCCAAGACGTCGGGCGAGAAGCCGGTCGCCGCGCGCGCCCACCAGTAGCCGATCGGCGATACTGGTGCGGTGAACGGGCGTGCGTCGCTGGCGATCCGCGTGACGTTCGCCGCGGGGCTGGCGCTGGCGGCGGCGCCGGCGGGAGCGGCGTCGTCGTTCGATCGCTGGCTGCGCAACCCGTACCCGGTCGCGGCCGGGTTCTCGTTTCCGGTGGGCGACGGCGAGGGCGGCGGGACATACAAGGACGCGGCCGGCAACCAGCACGACGGCTGGTACGTGGCGACGCACCTTGGCGACGAGTACGCGCTCGCCGCTCCCGCGCGCAGCGCGGGTGTGCGGCGCCCTGAAAAAACAGACAGTCGCACTCCGCGCCTGTGGCGCGGAGCGACTGGGATTCACACGGGCGAGGACTGGAACGGGCGCGGCGGCGGCGACACCGACTTCGGGCAGCCGGTGATGGCGATCGCGACCGGCAAGGTGGTGGTGGCGCAGCGCTTCGCCAACCCGTGGGGACAGGTGGTGATGATCGAGCACATCGTGCTGGACGGCCCCGACAAGCGGCGGGTCCGCTCGCAGTACGCGCACCTGTCGCGCATCGACGTGCGCGAGGGCCAGGTCGTTCACGCGCGCGACGTCATCGGCGCCGTCGGCAAGGATCCGGACGGCGCCTATCCCGCTCACCTGCACCTGGAGCTGCGCTCCGACCTGACGCTGGGGCCGACCTACTGGCCCTCCGATCACGGGCGCGACGCGGCCTGGATCCGCAAGCACTACCTGGATCCGAGCGCGTTCATCCGCGCGCACCGCAAGCTCCCCGATCCGGCCGCGGAGCGCCAGATCGTGCTGGTCGATCAGGCGCGCTTTCGCATGCAGGTGCGCGTCGGCGGGCGTGTCGCGCGCGAGCTGGAGATCGGGCTCGGGCAGGCGGCCGGACAGAAGCGGCGGGAGGGCGACCTGCGCACGCCGAAGGGGATCTACTTCGTCGTCGACAAGCAGAAGGGGTCATTCGGCGGCGAATGGGGCGACTACTTCGGCGGCTACTGGATCAAGATGAACTATCCGGGGCCGGCCGACGCCGCGTGGGGCGTCGACAACGGCGTCATCGACGACGCCGGCGCGGCCGCGATCGTGTCGGCCTGGAGCGAGCGCAAGCTGACGCCCCAGAACACGCCGCTCGGCAGCGGCATCGGCTTTCACGGCTGGGCGTCCGACTGGCAGGGCGGCCGCTCGGGCGCGCGCCTGTCGTTCGGCTGCGTGGTGCTGCACAACCGCGACATCGCGAGCTGGTTCGACGAAGTTTCGCTCGGGACGATGGTCGTCATTTTTTGACGGCGCGCCTGCGGGCAGTGGCTAAGCTTCCCCGCCATGGCACGCACGGCACTGGTCACGGGGGCGAATCGCGGCATCGGTCTGGCGCTCTGTCGCCGCTTGAAAGAAGGCGGGCGCGACGTCATCGCCGTCTGCCGCAAATCCTCGCCGGCGCTGGACGCGCTCGGCGTCCGCGTCGAGGCGGGGGTCGACGTCACCTCCGACGACGCGGTGGCCGGGCTGGCCCGCCGGCTGGAGGGGCTCGCGCTGGACGAGCTGGTCTGCAACGCCGGCATCCTGCGGGACGACGACCTGGACGACCGCGCCTACGACGACATCCGCGCGCAGTTCGAGGTGAACGCCGTGGCGCCGCTGCGGGTGGTGGCGGCGCTTCACCGCAACCTGCGCCGGGGCGGCAAGATCGCGCTCATCACCAGCCGCATGGGATCGATCGCCGACAACGGCTCGGGCGGCCACTACGGCTATCGGATGTCGAAGGCGGCGCTGAACGCGGCCGGCATGTCGATGGCGCGCGATCTGGCGTCGGCGGGGATCGCGGTGGCGATCCTGCACCCGGGCTACGTGCGCACGGACATGACCGAGAACAGCGGCAACATCGACGCGGCCGGCGCCGCCAAGCAGCTGGTCGATCGGCTCGACGCGCTGACGGCCGAGACCACCGGCACGTTCTGGCACGCGAACGGCCAGGTGCTGCCCTGGTAGCGACGGGCGTCTAAGTCGTCGTCTACAGCCGCTTGAACCGCATCGCCGACCAGTCGGCGTCGAGCGCCACCAGCGACACGCCGTCGAAGCCGTGCTTCTTCATGCGCGCGTGGCCGCTGTCGCGGTTGATGTCGGCGCCCTTGTACTTCTTCGACGTCCCCTTCGGGTAGGCGCTCCAGAACAGCGCGCCGTCGGCGAGCGCGCGGTCCGCCGCCTTCGCGATCGCGTCCATCTCGACGGCCGAGCGCGCGAAGCCGAGCACGAAGCCGTACTTCGTCCGCGCCGCCGGCTTGGCATGCACCGGCACGCCGAACGCCTTCGCGAGCGCGGCCGCCTCGGGCGGGGCGCCCAGCAGCAGCACGGGATCCTGGCCCTTGTAGAGCAGCTTCTTCAGCACCGGGTTCATCGCAGGGCATCGTAGTCCAAACCGCGCGCGACGGAGTAGAGTCGGCGGCGCATGCGGATCCTCTACGGAGTCGTCGGCGAAGGGATGGGACACGCGATGCGCTCGGGCGTCGTGCTCGATCACCTGACCAGGAATCACGAGGTCCAGGTGGTCGTGTCGGGCCGGGCGCACGACTACCTGGTCAAGCGCGCGAGCGAGCGGCTGTCGGTGCGCAAGATCTGGGGCCTCAACATCGTCTACGAGGACAACGAGGTCTCCAACTTCCGCACCGTGCTCGCCAACCTGAAGGGCGCGGTGACCGGCATGCCGAAGAACGTGAAGGCGTACTTCGACATCGCGAAGAAGTTCGCGCCCGACGTCGTCATCTCCGACTTCGAGAGCTGGAGCTACCTGTTCGGCAAGAACCAGCTGCTCCCGGTGGTGTCGGTCGACAACATCCAGATGGTCACGCGCTGCACGCACGCGCCCGAGATCCTGGCCGGCCACGAGAGCGAGTTCCGCGTCGCCAAGACCGTCATCAAGCCGAAGATCGCCGGCGCGTTCCACTACCTGATCACGACCTTCTTCTACCCGCAGATCCGCAAGCGGCGCACCACGCTGGGGCCGCCCATCCTGCGCCCGCAGATCCTGGCCGCCGCGCGCGGGCAGGGCGAGCACCTGGTCGTCTACCAGACGTCGACGTCGAACACGGCGCTGCCCGAGATCCTGGCGCGCTCGGGGCGCGAGTGCCGCATCTACGGCCTGCGCCGCGATCTGAAGGAGGACGTCGTCGAGGGCAACCTGCGCTACCGGCCGTTCAGCGAGGACGGCTTCGTCGACGATCTGCGCACCGCGAGCGGCGTGATCGCCAGCGCCGGCTTCACGCTGATGGGCGAGGCGGTCTACCTGCGCCGGCCGATGCTCGCGATCCCGATCGCCGGCCAGTTCGAGCAGGTGCTGAACGCGCGCTACCTCGAGGCCGAGGGCTATGGCCTCGCCGCAGACGCGCTGACCTCCGAACGGCTGTCGCAGTTTCTCGAGCGGCTGCCCGATTTCGAGCGCCGCCTCGCCGGCTATCACCAGCAAGGCAACGTCGAGCTGCTCGCGAAGCTCGACGACATCCTGGTGCAGGCCGTCGCATCGAAGGGCGGCGGCGAAACGGCCGGCTGACGCGCGCGCGCATTGTTTCGTACAACTCAGCCGTTCCCAAAACGGCTCATAAAAAGTACGGGCAACGCGAGAATACTATTTCACTTTTTGTTGCCTGGCCTGGCGACGGGACACGACCTGTATGGGTGCGCGCTTGTAGTCCGCGAGGCGCGCGTGTCGTCCGGGTTCGTGCGGGAGCGAACCCGGTCCCCCAAACGTGTAGCCACACGTCCGCCCAAAGGGAGCAACCATGGCAAAGCATCACTCCAATCTCACCGCACTCAATTGTCTCGGCGCACTGGCCGTTCTGCAGATCGCAGCGATAGGCTGCGGCGAAATGCAAGAGGGCGACATCGCCCCCGACGAATCCGCGCTGGCGGGTGACGCGTTCACGAACCCCAACGGCGCGGCGCGCGTCGTGACCGTCAACGGCGCCGCCATCGACGAGACAAA
>DATBHU010000034.1:0-1973 GCA_036557265.1 Polyangia bacterium | reverse complement strand
CGAAGGTCGGGACCTCCGGCGGGGCGGGCAATGACGGCGGTCCCTCGCAGGCCGCCGCCCGGCCGCGCCACCCGCCGCTGAGTACGCTTCCCCGCAGAGAGATCGCATGTCCGAACGCCGCCGCTCGCTCTTCGTCCTGCTGGTCGTTGCCGCCCTCATCGGCGTCTCGATCTTCTTCGTCCTGACCAAGTCCACCAAGCTGGGCCTGGACCTCCAGGGCGGCGTCCAGCTCGTCTACCACGCCGAGCCGACCGCCCAGCAGAAGACGGTCACCGCGGACGCCATGCAGCGGTCGATCGACCTCATGCAGCAGCGCGTCAACGCCTTCGGCGTCTCGGAGGCCGAGCTCAACCAGGCCGGCGCGGACCAGATCGAGGTCGGCCTGCCGGGCGTCAAGAACGCGGAGCGCGCGGCCGCGCAGGTCGGCTCCACCGCGCAGCTGTTCTTCTACGACTGGGAGGGCAACCTCCTCAACGACAAGTGCCAGGTCACGCCGGACGTCAACGCGAACACCCGGCAGCCGATCGTCGGGCTCTACAAGGCGGTCACGCAGGCGTCCAAGTGCACCAAGATCGGCACGTCCGGCGGCCCCGGCGCCAACGGCGGGCCCTCGCAGGCCGCGGCCAAGCCGCGCTTCTACGCCTTCAACAAGAAGCTGCACAAGCCGTACGCCAACGGGCAGACGTTCGAGACCAAGGCCGACGCCCTGGACTCGCTGACGCCGCAGCAGCGCGCGAACGCGCAGGTCGTCGAGGTCCCCGCCGGCGTGCTCGTCCTGCGCAACGAGAAGGCCAGCGCGAACGCGCCGAACCCCGACACCTGGTGGGTCCTGCGCGACCGCCCGGGCCTCTCCGGCACCGACATCAGGAACCCGGAGCAGAACTTCGACCAGACGCTCGGCAACGAGCCGATCGTCACGTTCAACTTCAGCAGCGCCGGCCGCAAGGCCTTCCACGACATCACCCGCAAGGTGGCCGAGCGCGGCGCCGACAACGCGTTCGGCGGCGACCCGCTGCAGACCTCGCAGCACTTCGCGATCGCGCTGGACAACGCGCTGGTCTCGGCGCCCTACATCAACTGGCGCGAGAACCCCGACGGCATCGACGGCTCCACCGGCGCCCAGATCTCCGGCGGCTTCACGCTGCAGTCCGCGCAGGACCTGGCCAAGACGCTGAAGATCGGCGCGCTGCCGCTGAAGCTGACGCTGGTCTCGCGCTCCCAGGTCTCGGCCACGCTGGGCAAGCAGGCGCTCAACCAGGGCCTGAAGGCGGGCATCGCCGGCTTCATCGTCGTCGCCCTGTTCCTGATCCTCTACTACCGCATCCTGGGCGTCGTGGCGACGGTCGCGCTGGCGATCTACGCGCTCTACTTCTACGCGATCGTCAAGCTGATCCCGATCACGCTGACGCTCCCGGGCATCGCCGGCCTGATCCTCACGCTGGGCGTCGCGGCGGACGCGAACATCGTCGTCTTCGAGCGCGTGAAAGAGGAGATACGCGCCGGCAGAGGGGTGGCGGCCTCGATCGTCACGGGCTACCGCAAGGGCCTGACGGCGATCGTCGACGCGAACATCGTCACGTTCCTGGTGGCCTTCATCCTGTTCGTGATCGCCACCGCGGGCGTGCAGGGCTTCGCCTTCACGCTGGGCATCGGCGTCATCGTCTCGCTGTTCACCGCCGTGGTGGCCACGCAGGCGATCCTCTACTCGCTGCGCAACACGGCGGCCATCCGCCACAAGACGGCTCTGGGTGCGGGCGAGAAGAAGGTCAAGTGGCGCTTCGACTACATGGGCAAGGCCAAGTGGTTCTTCTCCATGTCGGGCACGATCCTGCTGATCGGCGCGCTGGCCATCTCGGCCAAAGGGATCAACTTCGGCATCGACTTCGACGGCGGCACGCGCCTGACGGTCGGGCTCGACCACCCGGCCCAGGTCGAGTCGATCCGCAACGTGCTCATCCCGCAGGGCCTCGGCG
>DATBHU010000033.1:0-8346 GCA_036557265.1 Polyangia bacterium | reverse complement strand
CGTCATCTCGTGGGCGCGCGCGGCGGCCGGCGCCAGCAGCGCGGCCAGCGCGAGCGCGCCCGCGACGACCTGGACCTGGATGCCCCGGCGGCTCACTCGCCGCTGTCCTCGGTCGGCAGCTCGTGCTTGATCTTGTATTTCTTGGCCAGCGCCCGCACGGCAGCGGTGCGCTGCTCGGCGGCACTGGCGTCGGTCCAGTCGTGGAATATCGGGCCGCGCAGCGCCTCGAACACGCCCGGCTTGGGCGGGGTGACCTTGTCGAGCCGCATGGCCCGCCAGCCGTCCTTGGTCTTCAGCGCCTGCCATTCGCCCGGCTTCGCCCCCGCCAGCGCCGTGGCGATCTCGGGCCCGTAGCTCTGGACGATGTTCGATTCGGGCCGGTCCTTGAACACGCGCAGGCCCGCCTTCGCGTCGCCCGGCGTGCCGCCGTTCAGCTGCTTGACGAACGCGCGCACGGCCGCCTCCGAGCTCTCGCCCGACAGCGCCGCCTCCTCGAAGCTGAAACGCTTCGGATCGTCGTACCGGTCGCGATGCGCGTCGAACCACTTGCGCAGCACGTCGTCGGTCGCCTGGGGCACCTTCACGTTGCTGTCGATGACGCTCAGCGCTTTGAAGATCACCCGCTCGCGAATGGCGGTGTCGCCCTTGTCGACCTGCAGCTCGAGCCCGTAGCGATAGAGCACCTCGTTGTCGAGCCAGACCTGCCGCAGGGCCGACAGCTCCTGGTGGCTCGGGTCGCGCCCGCGCGACGCCTTGAACGATTCGATCGCCTCCTGGTCGACCTCGCCGCCGACGACGATCAGGCGCGGGTCGTCCGCGCGGCTGAGCGCGATGCGGTCGATCGCGAACAGCAGACCGCCCAGCACCACGAAGTGCAGCAGCGGCTCGCGCAGCCAGCGCGACCACCGCGCAGACGCCGGGGAGGGTGAGGGCGACGGCGGGGACGGTGGGACCGGCGCGGACACCGTCTCGTCCGACGACGGTCGCTCGTTCAACAACGGAGCGGACATTGAAGCGAGGCCCTAGATAACAAAATCGGCGCCGCGCGTTTCCACGCGGCGCCGACAGGATTGTTACAGTTTGGAGACGAGCGCTGCTTTACTGCACGCCGGCGACCGGCGTCGAGCCCGCGACCTCGATGTAGACCGGGTTGCCGTAGAACCACAGGTCAGACCAGGCCGCGACGTCGAACGACACCGCCTTCTGGCCGGCGATCGGGTTCGCGGTGCCCGTGGTCGGCGACGTCGCCGTCGCCAGGTGGTCCGGGCAGCCGTCGAACTGGCTGCTCGCGCTGTGGGCCGACGCGCAAGGGATGCGCAGCCGGGTCGTGTCGTTGGCGTTGGTGTAGACGTCCGACAGCGGCTCGCCGTCCATGCCGGTCTCGAACGGCACGGCGGGCGGCATGTTGGTGCCGCGGACGCGCACGTAATGCGACGCGGCGGCGGCCGGGATCCGGAACGTCATCACCAGGTACTTCGTGCCGTCGACGAACGACGTCACCGACGACCACGGGGTGGCGCCGCTGCCGTTGAAGCTGTGCAGCACCGCGGTCGAGGTGTTCTTCGCCGCCGGCGGGACCGAGCCGAGGCCCGTCGTCGTCCCGTCCGCCCGCAGCCAGTCCGTGTTGGCCGGCCAGGCGCCCGCGTACGCCATCAGGTCGTTCGGATCCTTGTAGCCGGTGACCAGACCGCCGATCAGGTCGACGTGGTCGAGGACCGGCATGTTGAGCGGCACGTTCATGCCGATCTGCGCCAGCGACGGGTTGGCGAACGTGTACGGCGAGAAGTTCACCCCCGCCGGGTCACGCACCGCGACGCCGATGACGACGTCGGAGCCCGCCGCCACCTTCAGCTTCTCGCCCATCGTCGCGCAGCCCGCGATGTTGAGCGCGGTGTTGTTGATGGCGCCGTTGGCGGCGATCTCGGCGACCTGTCCGTCCGACTTGCCCGAGCAGGCCACGAAGCCGAGGCGGTCGATCAGCTGCCCCTGCGTCCCGAAGTTGTTGCCGCTGCGCAGGCCGTTGACGATCGTCTGGGGCCGCAGCTTGTCGCTGCCGTTGCGCACCAGCGCGTAGTTGCGCTGGTACTCACCGGGGTAGAAGTCCTGCGTCGACCGGCGGTCGTCCGGACCGAAGTTGCCGCGGTTGTGCCAGTCGGAGCTGGCGAAGAACCAGAAGTTCCGGCCTTCACCCAGCATCGCGTCCCACACGCCGCCGACGATGCCGCCGTAGACGCCGGTGCCGCCGAAGGTGGTGCCGCCGACCGAGTCGGTCGGGACGCCGTTGATCACCTGGCGCAGCACCTGGTACTCGCCGCGGTTCGCCGAAGCGCCGTGGCCGGGCTGCGTCTCCATGCCGAACGCGATGTTCGGCGCGACGTTGTTGAAGTCGCGCAGCGACTCGACGTTGAACCCGTTGTTGCCGTTCGGGTTGAACTGACCGGCGCGCTCGAGGTGGGCCGGCACGTAGTAGCTCTCGTTGGGCGAGTGCTCCTTCATCCAGCGCAGACCTTCCAGCGTCTTCGCGTGGCCGTTGGTGCCGTTGGTGGAGACGAGCTTGTGCCCGCCCGCGTTCCAGATCGGGTCCGCGGCGTTCGCGCTCCCGGTGACCGAGCAGTCATACTGGTTCGCGGCGCCGCGGCTCAGATCCGTGTCGCTGCGATCGTAGCAGTACTCCCACTGCGCCAGCGCGTTCGCGTTGCCGAGCGTCGCGTACGGCGTGCCGCCGGGCAGCGGACCGGTGCCGTTCGGCGTGGTCGGCAGCGCCGCCGTGTCGAGCGACGCCGGGATCTGACCGGTGATCAGCGACATCGAGCTGTGCTCGTGGCCGGCGACGACCGATTCGATACCGATGAACAGCGGCAGGTTCTTGAGCGCGTTCAGGTACTCGACGACCGGGTACTGGAACTGCTGGATCGACTGCCACCGCCACATGTTGCGGTTCGGCGTCGTCCCCGACACGTCACCCTGCGGCGTGATGCCACCCTGCTCCCAGGTGGTGTTCGGGCTGAGGCCCGAGATGAACGGGTAGAGCGGCGTCGACAGCGAGGCGTCCTCGACCAGCGTGCAGTTGCGGTTGCCGTTGCCGCCGTGGCCGGCCTGGACGAACCAGTCGAGACCCCAGGGCGTCTCCACCGTGTCGGTCGCCTTCTTGATCAGCTTCTCCATCGAGATGGAGCCGTCCGAGCAGGTGGTGTGGTTGTGGAAGTCGCCCGCGACGTAGGCGCCGGGGGTGCGGTCCGCGACCGTGCAGTTGACCTGCGCGGACAGCTGCGCGGCGCAGCTGGCGGCGGGGTCGCCGTCGCTGACGGAGACGGTGACCGTCGCCATGCCGGGCGTGTTGCAGGTGAGGGTCGGGCTCGCCGTGTTGCCGCCGGCGGTGATCGACCCGGCGCCGCTGGCCTGCCAGGCGTAGCCGAGCGCCTGCGGTCCCGCGTCGCTGTCGTGCGCCACGGCCGAGAGGGCGATGGTGGCGCCGACGTTCGCTTCGGCCGGGTTGGCGCTGATGCCGTCGGCCGTCGGGCAGACGTTGAGCACGCCGTTGACGGTGACGCTGCCGGTGCGCGCCGCCTCGTGGCAGGAGAGCGGCACCTGGACGGTCGTCGACTGGCCGGCGGTGACGGTGAACGTCTGCGAGCCGCCGCAGCTGAGCGACCCGTCGACGGTCATGGCGGTGATGGTGATCTGGAGGCTGCCGGCGGGCAGGCCGCCGATCGTCGCGCTCAGCGTGTTCGAATTGGAGACGTTGATGGTGCCGGTCTTGTTGAACCCGTTCGGGCCCGTGATCGTGTAGCTGGCGCTGTTGACCTGGCGGCCGTCGGGCAGCCGCAGATCGAACGCGACCGTACCGGTCGAATCACGATTCTCGATGGGAGTCGTGTTTCGCCCGCATCCGATGATGAAAGTGGAACTGCTCAGTGCAAGGGCCAAGGCTGTCATTCTGCCGAAGGTCCGAATCATCGCTTTGCCTCCAGAACGTCTTCCGGGATTTCTCCGCCCACAACCATGTGCGGCGGTCGCGCACCTGCTTCGCAAGAAGCAAGCCACGCGCGCGAGGGGAGACGTCGGGCATCGGCGCCACTGATCCCGATGACTTGTGCGCGCGCATACGAACCATTCGCGCGGCCGTCACGCGACTGTTTCCCGGGAATCGAACGGCGTTCTCCGACTTCCGGAAGCGGAGACACAGGTCCGGGCGCGGCTAGTTGCCGGCGGGGACGAAGCGCCGCTCGCGCATCCACTTCGTGGCGACCCACTTCTCGCCGGATGCAACGGGGTTTGCGGCATGCAAGGAGCGCTGGTCGACGCCGCCCAGGCGGTCGCACGATTCGAAGTAGAGGCTGGTCCCGCGCTGCGGGGTCACCGACCAGCCGGCCAGCGGGAAGAACGTCTCGCCGCCAGCGGCGACGTCGTTGAGATAGGTGAGGACGGTGCTGACGCGCTGGCCGCTGCGCGCGATCGAGGCCTGGTTGGCGGGGTTGGTCGGCGCGAGGAAGTCGTGGTGAGGGCTGCTGCCGGCGCCGGGCGGGTACCAGAGCACCTGGAGGCCCTCGCCGTTCTCGAGCGGGAGGTTCATGACCGCGCTGAACCGCCGATCGAGGCGCTCGATCAGTGGAGTCTCGGCCGGGCGGAAGAACATGCCCTGGCTGGTCCGGTAGTCGGCGACGACGTCGCGGCCGGTGTCGGGATCGACCACCGTCGACGGCTGCAGCCGGGGGCGCGCCAGCGCGATCAGCTCGGCGCATTCGTCGTCGGTCACGAGGCCGTGAAGCAGCGCCAGCGTCGGGCTGTCGCAGCGGGCGAGCACGCGGGCCGTCCGATCGGCCGCCGGAAGGCGCGGGCCGGGCGCTAGCAGCGAACCCGCCGCGCCGGGCGCGGTGATCTCCTCGTCGACGGTGATGCTGTCGACGGGGGAGGGGCGGCCGTCGCGGCGCGCGTCGACGAACGCCCGGACGATGGCGGTCGCCACGTCGGGCTGCATCTTCTCCGTGACCATCGTGGTGACCAGCGCGTGGGGCGGCATCCCCTGGTCGAGGCCCTGCGTCACCCAGCGCGCGAGCTCGGGCAGGAAGCGGATCAGCGTGCTCATGGCCGACCGCCCTGCTGCGACGCCATGGTCTGTCGAACGGATGGTCCGGCGGATCCCGGGAGGTCGTTCGCCACCCACCCGCCTTTCGTCAGCGTCAGGCCCTCCTTCAACTCGGCTGTCCCCGCGCCGGCGAGCATGCGCGCGATGGCGGGGAAGACGCGGAGCGCCTCCGGATCGCGCATCCAGGCGACAGGCTCGACCTTGTAGGTGTAGCTGACCACCGCGCTCTTCGGGGCGCGCTCGGACGGCGCCGCCTCCCAGCTGACGACCTTGTCGAGCGAGACGCGGGCGACGCACAGGTCGTTGCGGCGGTCGCTGTACGACCGCCGCCCGCGCTCGGTCAGCTCGTAGCGCGTCACCGGGACGGTGATCGGCTTGTCATCGTCGTTCACCGTGCGGACGCTGATGTGATGGCCCGCGACGACGCCCAGGCGTTCGAGCACCGGCATCTGGATCGCGTCGCGCGTCCGCACCGCCCGATCGCCCTCGGTCACGTCGACCGGCCAGACCTGCCGCGCGATGCAGAGCTCGCCGCGCTGGGCGAGGTACGCCTCGACGCCCTTGGCGAGCGACGCCGCGTCGAGGCCGGGCTTGTGCCGGCACGCCGCCGGCGTCAGCAGAAGAAAGGTCACGCACCAGAGTCGCAGGTGTTGGCTCATCATTTCAGTCCACGCACCGGCCGGTGGTCGGCGCCACGGTCGGCGGCCGGTAGCCGTCCGTCAGCGTCTCGAGGAAGCAGAGCAGGTCCGAGATGTCCTGCTCGGTCAGCGGCGGCTTCGACCCGCGGCGCCGGCCGTCGAGCGACAGCTGCGTGTCGATGTTGTCGCGGAACCCGGGCGGCAGGTCGTCGTACTTCTCGACCGTGCCGCCCCCGACCTGTCGCGTGATCAGGCCGTAGCTCGGGAAGTTGCGCGCGTTGCGCGCCTTCGGCTTGCCGCCCGTCGTCGGGTACCAGAGCTCGGGCATGGTGTCGCGCGTGTTGTAGAAGCGCAGCACCTGCTCGAGCGAGTGCATGACGCCGTTGTGGAAGAAGGCCTTGCGCGTGGCGACGTTGCGCAGCGTCGGCGTCTTGAACATGCCGCAGAAGGCGCGCGCCTTCACGTCGCCGGCCTTGTGATCACCGCGGAGCGGCCCGCAGATCCCGAGGTCGAACGCCTCCGGATCGGCGTTGGCCGGGATGGCCGCGTTGCGCGGCACGCCGATCGCCTCGTACGAGTAGTCGGTGAAGATGCCCGAGCTGCCGCCCAGCCCGGCGCCGTGGTAGTGGCACGACGCGCAGTTGGCGGTCTTCGGATCGATGAAGCGCTGGAAGCCGCGCAGCTCGGCGGCCGTGAAGGTGCCGCCGAGCTTGTTGTCGGCGCGCAGGTCGAACTTGCTCGTGTAAGGGTGGAAGCTCGGGTCCTCGCGCTGGAACGCCTCGAGCGCGCGCAGCGCGGCTTTCCAGGCGGCGTCCGGGTTCGCGAACGGGGCGGTCGGGAACGCGCGCCGGAACAGCGCCGCATAGGGCGCGGCGGCCAGCTTCGCGACGACGTCGGCGGGGCCGGCGTTCGCCATCTCGTTGGCCGCGAGCAGCGGCGCGGCCGCTTGCTCGGCGAGGGTGTCGGCGCGCCCGTCCCAGGTGAAGCCGCCGCCCGGGCCGGGCTGGCTGATGCCGTCCGGGTTGTCGAGCAGGTCGGCGTACGGCGGCGTGAACTCCTTGTAGCGCAGCGACGGCACCGCGCGCGTGCCGGCCGCGCGGCCGTCCGGTCCGCCCAGCTGCACCGCCAGATCGTTGGGCGGCCCGTAGGCGTGGTCGGGGTCGTGGCAGGTGGCGCACGACATCTGACCCGACGCGGACAGCCGCTTGTCGAAGAACATCTCGCGGCCGACCTGCGCCGCCAGCGTGAGCCCCGGCCCGCGCGCGCCTCCGGCCGGCGAGGGCGCCGCGGGCGCCTCGGAAGCGGCTGCGGGGCGACCCCCCGCAGAACGGCCGCACGCCGCCGCCGGCAACCCGGCAGCGGCGAGCAGCAGGCCCATCAGGGCCCGGACCTTCGTCATTCCCGCCGTGCCACCTACTTCTTGATCGACCAGATGTTGACCTGATTCGCGTCGGGGCCGACCTGCAGCGGCTCGGCGTCGTCGTCCGTCGCCTTCTGCACGTAGCCGGCCGGGATGACGTACGCGTGGTTCATCGGCCGCACCGAATCGTAGTGCGTGTCGGCGCTGCCCGCGTACTCCGGCAGGTTCAGGATGTTCTGGGCCACGAACTTCTCCGTGTACTTCGAGCGGTTCATGTACGAGCCGTCCTTGCCGGGGTCGGCCAGCAGGAACATGTCCTGCAGCGTCCGCACGAACGAGAAGTGGCTGTAGACGTCGTTGTCGGCGATCCCCTTGGGGGCGTTCGGCTGGTTCGTCAGCACCACGAAGATGCTCTTGCCGTGGCCCTTGTTGCCGTTGCCGTAGTTGTTGACCGACGTGTCGGGCGAGAACGTGCCGTCCGGGTTCTGCTTGAGCGGCGCGTCCGCGGCCGTCTTCCCCGCCTTCCAGCCGCAGCAGGAGTTCAGGTTGGTGGTCGCGTTGCCCTCGTCGAACATCAGCACCATCGCCACCTTCTTCTGCTGGTTCTGCCAGAGCGGCGACGCCTGCACCTTCTTCACCAGGTAGTCGACGTAGTTGTCGCCGCGGGCCAGGATGTTGCCGCCCGTCAGCACGTTGACGTTGTTGCCGACGCTGCTGCAGTCGCTGGCGGTGACCTTCGTCGTCGACGGCGGCACGGTCCCCTGCACGGTGATGCCGTGCATGTCGTCGCACTGGTCGGGGATGACGAAGTTCAGCGCGCCGACGTTGCCGCTGGCGAGGTCGGTGCCGAACTGGTCGATGTCGTAGCCCTGCGGGATGGCGTACTTGGTGGCGTTCATCAGCACGCTGTCCCACTGGCCGCCGCCGAGCGTGCGGTTCGAGAACTTGAACTCGGGCGCGCTGCGCACGTTCTGGTACGCCATGCCGGGGTGGTGCTTGGTCTTGTAGAGGCCGGCCGGCATCGGGATCTGCAGGCCCACCGTCCCGATGGGCGAGGCGTTGCCGTTCAGCGTGCCCGGCGCGTAGACGTTGTCGAGCGCGATGACCGCCGGATCCGCGACGCTGTCGGTGCGGATGTCCTGCCCGGGGTTCATCGACTCGTTGTACGTCCGGTAGGTCATGCCCGCCGCCGATATCACCGAGAAAATGTTCGGACGGCCGACGATGTTGTGGCTCACGGCCGCGGCCTGCGTGCAGACGGC
>DATBHU010000032.1:0-26983 GCA_036557265.1 Polyangia bacterium | reverse complement strand
AAAGAACATCTCGTCGAGCCGCGCGTCGCGCCGCACCGTGAGCGCGGCGCGCGCGGCCAGCGGCTGGGCCGTCGCGATCGTCCGCCGGCGCGTGCTGGTGACGACGGCGCGCCAGGGAAGATCGCCGTAGCAGTCGGCGAACAGCTCGCCCATCCGCGCTCCGGCGAGCGTGAGCGGCGCATCGATGTCGCCGCAGAAACGATCGCCACGGCTGAACTCCGTCTCGCCGTGCCGCAACAGATACAGGTTCAGCACACCCCGCCCCCCACGCCGTCCACCTCAGCGCGTTTCGATTTCAAGTCATGTGCCAGCGGGCGCGCCGCCCGGGTGGCCCCGCAAAAGCGGCGGCGTCCGGTGCCGGTAACGGCTGTAGGGCAAAACCTTCCGACGGCGAAACGGAAAAGCTGGCAGAGTCCAGGCGCGATGCCGAACCTTCGCCCCCCGAACGTCGTCGTGGTGATGGGCGTGGCCGGCAGCGGCAAGACCACGGTCGGGACCGCGCTGGCGGCGGCGCTCGGGTGGCGCTTCGTCGACGCCGACGATCATCACTCGGCGGCCAACGTCGCCAAGATGGCGCGCGGCGAGCCGCTGGACGACGACGATCGGCGCCTGTGGCTGGATGAGCTGCACGGCATCACCGCCGAGGCGCTCGCGCGCGGCGCGGACCTGGTGATGGCGTGCTCGGCGTTGAAGGCCCACTATCGGGCGCGCCTGGCGGGCGCGGACGCGGGCGGGCGCGTCCGCTTCGTCCACCTCGCGGGCTCGCCCGAGCTGTTCCGGGCGCGCCTGGCGAAGCGCGCCGGGCACTTCATGAAGCCGGGCATGCTCGACAGTCAGTTCGCCGCGCTCGAGCCGCCGGCGGGCGACGCGCTGGAGGTCGACGCCGGCCGACCGGTCGCCGCCATCGTCGCGCAGATCCGGACCGCGTTCGCTATCTAGCGGGCGCCGGAAGCGGGCGGAGAATCTCGTTCTTCACCGGGTAGCCGGTGCCGGGGTGCCAGGCGTTGTCGGCGCCGCCGCGCTCGTAGTCGAAGAAGCGCATCGGCCGGGTCGTGATCGGATCGATCTGCGACAGGAAGCCGATGTGCAGGTGGGGCATGCCGGCGTTGCCGGAGTTGCCGCAGCGGCCGATGACGTCGCCGCGCCGGACCCGGGCGCCCGCGGTCAGCTTCACCGAAGCGGCGGCGAGGTGGCGGAACTCGCTGTACTCGCCGGGCGCGTGCTGGATGATGACGTAGTTCCCGGGATCGCTCCCCTTCTGGTAAGCGGGCCAGTCGCGCGCGTCGCCGTTGGCGCGCACGACCGTCCCGTCGGCGGGCGCGAGCACCGGGCGGCCGTAGCAGGCGAACGCGGTCAGCGGCGCGCCGGGGCGCGGCGCGGGCGTCGTCTTCGGCTGCGCCGGGACGAAGTCGAGCGCGAACGCGGCGTAGCGGACGTGGGTGCCGCTGTCGAAGCCCTGGATGACGCCCCAGATCCCCTGGAACGGCAGCGTCAGCCGGGTCACCTGCGCGGGCGTCGCCGCCACCGCGATCAGCGTGGTCACGAGCGCGATCATCGCGGCTTCCGGGGCCCTTGTGGCTCGCGCGGCCCTTGTGGCTTGCGCAGGCCCTGGGGCTTGCGCAGCCCTTGTAACGTCCGCTCCCAGAACGTGTAGGCCAGCCGCTCGCCGTCGCGGTCGGCGCCGAGGCTGCGGACCGCGCAGAGGTGCAGCAGCGTCGGCAGCAGGCGGGTCCGGGCCTCGGCCGGCAGGCCGCGCGCGGCGTGGGCCACGCGCGCCCGATGCGCGGCGAGCTTCAAGGTCACGTCGGGCGCGTCGCCGCCGCCGTCGTCGCCGGCGGCGAGGGCGGCGCGCAGATCGCGGCCAATCCGGCGGAACGCGTCGTCGGCGCGCGCGCGCCGCTCGTCGTCCACTGTCCCGGAGGTCTCGGCGGCGCGCCGGCGGGCGAGCGCGAGGGCGTGGCGCGCGTCGGTGTCCTGGCCGAGCGCGGTCGCGAGGGCGTCGAACGCGCGCACCAGCAGGCAGATCCGCTCCAGGGCGTCCGCCGGCGGCGGCAGCAACGCGCAGGCGAGCTCGCTGTCGGACTCGAAGATGTCGTGCACGGCGGACAGCTCGCCGGCGCGGAAGCGGCCGTGCTCGGCGCGGTACTCGTCGATCTCGATCGCGGTCAGCAGCGCCGCCGCGCGCGCGCCCTGCAGGCGATCGCGCAGGCGGCGTTCGAAGGCGGCGCCGTCGCCCGCGGCGCGCGCGCGCACGCGCAGGTGGTGGCGGCGCCCCGGTCCGTCGACGTAGCGCTGAAAGAACCAGGCGTCGATCTCGCCCGCGTGCTGGCCGGCGCGGATGATGGGCAGCAGCAGCGCCAGCAGATCGTCCTGCCGTCCCGGCGGGCCGTAGAGCTTCAAGGTGCGCCAGGCGCCGCCGGCCTCCCGCGGCGCCCGCGCCGGCGGCGGCACTGCGCCCGCGGCGCGGATCGCGTGCGCGCGGCGCGCGTGCGCCGCGGCGTCGTCGGCGTCCGGCTGCTCCACCAGCATGACGACAGCCTCGACCCGGCGTCCGTCGCGATCGACGACATCGTCGAGCGGCGGCCAGATCTCGAAGACGCGGTCGTGGCCGGCGAGATCCTCCGGCGCGCCCGGCGACGCCAGGTCGACGGGCAGCAGCTCGTCGCCTTCGCCCACCTGCACGTGGCGCGGCACCGCGGCGGCCTGCCGCCAGCGCCGGACGTCGCGCGGCGTGCGAAGGTCGGCCGGCAGCCGCCAGCTCGCGGGCGCGATCACGAAGCCGTCGAGGGAGAGCCGCGGGATCGCCTCCAGGCCGGCGAGCGCGCCGAGGGGCAGCGCCCAGGCCGCGTGCTGGCGCCACAGGCTCCAGCCGACCAGCAGGCGGGCGATGCCGGCCGGGGCGGTCAGCGAACGAAGCCGGGCGAACGACGCCGGCACGATCGGCGTGCCGCTGGCGCGCTCGCGCAGGGCGAGGGCATCGGGGACGTCCGGGTCGGCGACCAGCTCCAGCGCGGCGGGCGCGAGCTCTGCCTCCCCGCCTCCCGCGTCGCCGCCGTCGCCGTCGTGAAAGGACCAGCGCGACAGCGCCAGCGTGCGGCGGGGGGCGCGCGGGCGCGTCGCCAGATCGGTCAGTCCCGGCGCCGGCGCGAACGCGACGTCGACCGAGCGCTCCAGCGGGCGCGCGCGCCGCTCCGCCGCCTCCAGCTCGGCGACGGCCGCCGCCGCCTCCGCGCCCAGCGCGTGGCCGAAGCGCCCCAGCGATGCGCCGGCCGGCGCGTGCAGGCCGAGCAGCCAGCCGGTTCCGGGCGGCCGGCCCGGGCGCCGGCGCACGGGCGCCAGGAACAGCTCGGCGCTGCACGGCAGGCGGGGGCCGGGGACGTCGCCCAGCGCCGCCGCGAGCGCGCCGGCGTCCAGGGCCGCCTCGGGCCGGCGCTGCCGGGCCGCCGCGGCGATCGCGTCGAGCAGCAGCGTCAGCGCGGCCGCGTCGGGCCCGCGGCCCGCGCCGGCGTCGTCCTCGTCGCCGTCGTGTAGCTCCACGCCGTAGTCGCCGGTCGCCAGCGCGGCGACGTCGAACGCCCCGCCGCCGTAAAGCTCGGTGGCGGCGTCGAGCGCGTCGGCGAGCGCGGGCTGGGCGAAGCGTTCGGCGGCGGGCGGCGCCAGCGCGTCCTGCAGGCGCACCAGCAGCGGCGCGAGGGCGGCGGCGCGCTCGACGGCGGCGCGCTCCAGCGTGGCGGCGGCCCGCGCCCTGTGCACCAGCACGGCGTGGACGCCGTCGTCACCGGCTTCCCCGCCGGGCAGCTGCGCCAGCGCGTCGGCGCCGCGCGCCAGCGCCCCCGCGGCGAGCGCCTCGCCGGCGCGCGCCAGCGCGGCGGCGGCGTCCGATTCGCCGAGCGTGGCCAGCCGGGCGCGCAGATGCTCGCCCGGCGCCGCGCCCACGATGGGCGGCGCCAGATCGCTCTGCAGGAGGCCGTCGTCGAGCAGCGTCAGCAGCAGCTCGTCGACCTCGTCGTCGCCGCCGGGCCCGCCGTCGCGGTCGCCTCCGTCCTGGGCGCCGGCCGCGGCCGCCGCGCGCACGGCCGTCCAGGGCGCCCAGCGCGCGGCCGCCGCCAGGATCGCGGGCAGCGGCGCGGCCAGCTCCGCCTCGTGCACCTCCTCGAACGGATCGCCGGGGCCGAGCCAGCGCACCACGGCGGCGCCGGCCAGCGCGGACGGCGCCGCGCGCAGCCGGGTGCGGGCGCGCAGCGCCGGATCGTCGAGCAGCGCGCGCGCGAGGGCCTCGACGCGCGACCAGCGGGCGGCCAGGTGCGCCGCCGGCGTGCCGGTGCCGATCGCCGTCCGGGCGCCGATCGTCCCGATGGCCACGCCCGCCAGCAGCCCGTGGGGCGTGGCGCGGAACGCCGCGCGGCGCGCGTAACGCTCCAGCGCGCGGTCCCGCCGCGCGCCGGCGGGCGCGCGCGCGAGCGAAGGGCTGGCGAGGCGAACCGCGTCGGCGCCGAGCGGGTGCGCCGTCAGCGCCCGCGGGCCGCGCCAGAGCGCCGCGACCGGCAGCAGCGGGGCACGCAGCAGAAAGCGGCTGAGGGGGCGATACACCGCCCGCAGATTAGCGCAGCTGAGTCTGCGACCGCAGGCCGCCGCTGCCTGTCAGCGATAAGGGCTCGCCTCGCCGGGGCGCTGGATGTCGCGCGTCGGCGCGGGCGGCCGCGTCGGATCGGTGATCGGGTCGGTCGTCGGCGCTTCTTCCTTGAGGCGCCCCATGGTCGCGTCGAGGACGTCTCCCATGCAGCCGTCGACCTCGGCGGACAGCTCCAGCACGCGGTTGCGCGCCTGCTGTAGCACCAGGAAGTGCTGACGCATCACCAGATCGTTCTCCTTGAGGCGCGGCAATCCCAGCAACCGCGCCCCGGCGCCGATGGTGACATCCTTCATCTGCGTCAGCTTGTCCTCGATGCAGGTCATCCGGATGATGTCGCGCGAACGGTAGGCGATGATGCGGGAGTTCTCGGCGTGCTCGAGCGCCGCCTTCTCCTCGCCGTCGTACTTCGCGGCGAGATCGATCATCTGGTCGGGCGAGAGGGTTTCGATCTGGTGTTCCGGATCCTGCTGGGCCGCCTTCACCGGCGTGCCTTCTCTGATCTTCTGGTTGGTGATGGTCTGCGCGACGTCGTTCGCCGGCGGCGCCGTCGTCTGATCGGCGGCGTAGACGGCGCCGGCGAGACCGAGCGTCGCCAGCCCCCCGCGCAGGATCCAGACGAGTGGTCTGGTCTTCTTGCCCCGCATGAAAGGAACCATCGGCGGGGCCGGCACGCGGGTTGAGAAAAGCGCCCGGGCGTCACTTTCGTGACTCGGTCGGGGAGAGGGCTAGCGCATGTGGCTGCTCTTGGCGCCGGCGGCGGGCAGGTAGCAGCTGTTGGCGTAGTCGATCACCATGCGGTCGGTGTTGAAGCGCCAGCCGAGGGTCCGGATGGTGCGCTTCATCCGCTCGATCCAGCCGCGCGGGAACCCCTGATCGTCGCGCTCGTAGTAGAGCGGGATGATCTGGTTCTCCAGCGTGTCGTACAGCGAGCTCGAGTCGCGGCGGTCCTGCTCCTCGACGTTGACGTGGGTGATGCCGTCGCCGATCGCGAAGCCGTTCAGGCCGTCGTACGCCTCCGCCCACCAGCCGTCCATCACGGAGAAGTTGAGGCCGCCGTTCAGCAGCACCTTCTGGCCGCTGGTGCCGCTCGCCTCCTGCGGGCGCCGCGGGTTGTTCAGCCAGACGTCGACGCCCTGGACCAGGTGGCGGCCGACGTTGATGTCGTAGTCCTCCACGAACACGACGCGGTTCTTCAGATCGCCGTCGAAGGCCGCCTCGTGCACCGCGCGCAGCAGCTCCTGGCCCGGGCGATCGGCCGGGTGCGCCTTGCCCGCGAAGACGAGCTGCACCGGGCGCGACGGGTTCGTGAACAGCCGCTTGAGGCGCGCGATGTCCTGGAAGATCAGGCTGGCGCGCTTGTAGGTCGCGAACCGGCGCGCGAAGCCGATGGTCAGCGCCTCGGGATCGAGCGCGTCCTGGGCGGCCGCCACCAGCTCCTCCGAATAGTCGTTGCGCCGCCGCTGCTCGCCCACGCGCCGCCGCACGAACCGGACCAGGGCCGCCTTCAGCACCCGGTGCGTCTCCCACAGCTCGGCGTCGGGGACGTTGTCGACGCGCGCCCACATGCGCGGATCGGCGAGGTGCTCGGTCCAGTCCGCGCCCATGTACTTGGCGTAGACCTCCTGCATCGCGGGCGCGAGCCAGGTGCGGACGTGGACGCCGTTGGTGATGTGGCCCACCGGGACCTCGTCCTCCCGGTGGTGGGGCCACAGCACCTGCCACGACTTGCGCGTGATGCGCCCGTGCAGCGCCGACACGCCGTTCGCGTAGCGCGACATCTTGAACGCCAGCACCGTCATGCACAGCGCCTCGCGGTGGTCCTCCGGGCGGATGCGCCCGAGGCCGAGGAACTCGTGCTGGGCCAGGCCGAGCGATCGGCGCAGCGGCTCCAGGTGGTCGTCGACCAGCTCGGGTGGGAAGCGGTCGTGGCCCGCGTCGACCGGCGTGTGGGTCGTGAACACCGTGCTCTGCGCGACCTCCTGGGCGCAGGTCCGGAAGTCGGCGCCGGTCAGCTCCATCAGCAGGCGCGTGTACTCCAGCGTCGCGAACGCGCTGTGCCCCTCGTTCAGGTGCAGGCCGCCCCAGTGGATGCCGGCCGCGCGCAGGGCGCGGACGCCGCCCACCCCCAGCAGCAGCTCCTGCCGGATGCGGATGCGCTGGTCGCCGAAGTAGAGGCGGGCCGCCAGCTGGCGGTTCTCTTCCGAGTTTCCCTCCACGTCGGTGTCGAGGAGGAGCAGCTTGTTGCGGCCGACCGCGATCTCCCACACCTGCGCCCGCAACGTTTCCCGCGACAGCGGGACCTCGATGACGATCGGCTGCCCGGCCGGGGTGAGCGCCGGCTGCGCCGGCAGCAGGTCGGCGGGCGAGCGGATGTACTCGGCGTGCTGCCAGCCGTCGCGTCCGATGCGCTGCCGGAAGTACGACTCCCGGTAGAACAGGCCGACCGCCACCAGCGGCAACCCGAGGTCCGACGCGCTCTTGAGGTGGTCGCCCGCCAGCACGCCCAAGCCGCCCGAGTAGATGGGCAGCGATTCATGGATGCCGAACTCGGCGGAGAAATAGGCGACGGGGCGGACGCGCAGCGGGCCGGCGTGGACCGAGCCCCAGGTGCGGGTGGCGCCCAGGTAGTCGCGCAGCTCGCGGAACGCGCTGTCGACGCGCGCGCGCAGGGTGGCGTCGCGGGCGAAGTCGTCGTACCGCTGCGGCGAGAAGCCGGCCAGGATCGAGACCGGGTTGTGGTTCGCGGCCCGGAACGCCTCCGCGTCCAGATCCCGAAACAACTTGATGATGTGCGGGTTCCACGCCCACCACAGGTTCCGCGACAGCTCCGTGAGCTGACTTCTGAGCTTTTCGCCGCTGGTCATGGACATTCGGGCAGCGACACTATCACGTCTGTCGTCGGTCCTCATCGGTCCTCACCGGCGAGAAAATGTGGTTATAGTTCCGCCCGCGCAACAGGGCCCATGGACGGACAACAGAGATTCATCTCACTGGTGATGGCGGGGGGGAAAGGCTCGCGCCTGTTTCCGCTGACGCTCGATCGCGCCAAGCCGGCGGTTCCTTTCGGCGGCCGCTATCGAATCATCGACTTCGTGCTGTCGAACCTGGCGAACTCGGGCATCCGGTCGGTCTACGTGCTGACCCAGTACAAGTCCCAGTCGCTGGCCGAGCACGTGCAGCGGACCTGGGGCTCGCGCAGCGCGCTCGACAACTTCGTCACGGTCGTCCCGGCCCAGATGCGCATGGGCGAGTCGTGGTACCGCGGCACCGCCGATTCGGTGTTCCAGAACCTGCACTTGATCGAGGAGTACCGGGCGGACGCGGTGCTGGTGTTCGGGGCCGACCACATCTACAAGATGAACATCCGGCAGATGACCGACTTCCACTTCCAGAAGGGGGCGATCGCGACCTGCGCCTGCCTGCCCATCAAGAAGTCGGAGGCCTCGCAGTTCGGCATCGTCGAGGTGGATCAGGACTGGCGCATCACCGGCTTCCAGGAAAAGCCCGAGCGCGATCCCGTCACCATCCCGGGCGATCCGGAGCACTGCCTGGGATCGATGGGCAACTACGTGTTCGCCCCCGGGCCGCTGATCGAGGAGCTGCGCGCCGACTCGGAGCAGCAGTCGCACCACGACTTCGGCCGCAACATCCTGCCCGCCATGCTGAAGAGCCGGCGCGTGTTCGCTTACAACTTCGGCTTGAACCGCATCCGCGGCGTCTCCGACGAGGTCGAGAACGCCTACTGGCGCGACGTCGGGACGGTCGACTCGTACTTCGACGCCAACATGGACCTCAAGAACGTCGTCCCCAGCCTGAATCTGTACAACTGGGACTGGCCGATCATCACCGCCAACTATCCCGATCCGCCCGCCAAGCTGGTGTTCGACGACGACACCCGGCGCGGCGTCGCCCTGCAGTCGATCCTGTGCGGCGGCTGCATCATCGCGGGCGGCTTCGTGAAGGACTCCGTGCTGGGGCGCAACGTGTTCGTCGACTCGGGCGCGCGCGTCGAGCAGTCGGTGCTGTTCGACAACGTCTACGTCGGGCGCGGCGCGCGCGTGCAGCGCGCGATCATCGACAAGAACGTGCGCGTGCCCGACGGCGACCACATCGGGCACGATCTGGCGCGCGATTCGCTGCGCTACACCGTCAGCGAGGGCGGGGTGACGGTGGTGCAGAAGGCGAAAGACACGCTGCTCACCCGCTCCAGAAACTTTTGACCACGCCCGCTCCCCACGCTGCGCCTTCGCCGATCGCGCTCTGCTTCCACGGCCACTTCTATCAGCCGCCGCGCGAGAACCCGTGGACCGATCGGGTCCCGCGCGAACCGTCCGCCGCCCCGTTCCACGACTGGAACGCGCGCATCCACGCCGAGTGCTACCGGGCCAACGCCTTCGCGCGCATCAACGACGGCGGCGGCCGCATCGTATCGATCGTCGACAACTACGAGCGGATGTCGTTCAACTTCGGCCCCACGCTGGCGCGCTGGCTGGGGCGTCACGACCCGGAGGTCGAGGCGCGGCTGCGCGCGGCGGACACCTTCCAGCGCCGCCGGCTGGGGCGGAGCGGCGCCATCGCCCAGGCGTACGCGCACCCGATCGTCCCGCTGGCAGGTGAGCGCGACGGCCGCACCCAGCTGGTGTGGGGACTGCACGACTTCCGGCGCCGCTTCGGGCGCGGCGCCGAGGGGCTGTGGCTGCCCGAGACGGCGGTGTCGCCCGCGACGCTGGAGATGCTGATCGAGCTCGGCGTCCGCTACACCATCCTGGCCCCCGAGCAGATCGCGGCGGTGCGGCTGGTCGGGACCGACGAATGGACCGCGGTCGATCGCGACACGATCGACACGGGGCGCGGGTATCTGTGGCGGCACCGCGACGGCTCGGGGCGGTCGATCGCGCTCGGGATCTTCGACGGCCCGCTGTCGCGCGCCGTCGCGTTCGGCGAGACGGCCAACCGGGCCGAGAGCGTGATCGACGCGGTGCTGTCGTCGGGAGAGCGCTCCGGCGCCGCCGGGCAGCGGCTGGTGCTGTGCGCGTCGGACGGCGAGCTGTGGGGCCACCACAAGAAGTTCGCGGATCTGACGCTGGCGTTCGCGACGCGCGTCGAGGCGGCGCGCCGCGGGATCGAGGTGACGAACCTGGGCGCGTACCTGGCCCGGCACCCGCCGGCCTGGGAGGTGCGCCTGGCGGAGGGGCCGGACGGCGAGGGGACCGCCTGGAGCTGCGCGCACGGCCTGGGACGCTGGCAGCGTGACTGCGGCTGCAACATGGGCGGCGGTCAGGGCTGGAACCAGGCCTGGCGCGGCCCGCTGCGGCGCGCGCTGGACCTGGTGCGCGACGCGGCGGCGGCGTTCTACCAGGACGCGGCGGGCGACCTGTTCCGCGATCCCTGGACGGCGCGCGACGCCTACGGCGGCGTCGTCGACGATCCGCCCGAGGAGCGCGATCGCGCGCTGTCGGCGTTCGCGCGTCCGCGCTGGAAGGGCGGCGGCGATCGCGCGCGGCTGGCGGGGCGGCGGCTCCTCGAGCTGCAGCGGGCGACGCTGCTGATGTACGCGAGCTGCGGGTGGTTCTTCGACGACGTCGCCGGGCTGGAGGCGACGCTGGTGATCCGGATGGGCGCGCACGCGCTGGATCTGCTGGCCGAGGCGGGCGGGAAGCCGCCCACGCGGCAGGTGCTCGACGCGCTCGCGGAGGCGAAGAGCAACCGGCCCGAGGCGGGGACCGGCGCGGACGTCTTTCGCAAGGTCGCGCGCGACCGGGTCACCGCCACGCACGCGATCGCGGGCGCGGCCCTGGCGGACGCCGTCGGCGCGCCGCGGGTCGACGCCGGCTGGGACGTGGACCTCGCCGCCGGCAAGGCGGGCAAGGGCGGGGAGGGCGGCGGCGGGCGAGGCGGACGCAGCGCGCGCGTGTCGCGCGGATCGGCGCGGGCGGTCAGCGTCCGCACCGGCGCGGTCGAGGAGGCGGCGTTCGCGACGCAGGTCGCTTCGGGCGGCGCGCTGGTCGCGAAGGTGGGCGGCGATTGGCTGAAGCTCGCCGAGCTGGACGCGGAGACGAAGGCCGCGCTGGTCATGGCCGAGCTGCCGTCCTTGCTGCCGGCGGTCCGCGACGCCAAGGTCCTGGCGCTGGCGGTCGAGGCGGCGCGCGAGCTGCCGCCCGACGGCGAGACGCCCGAAGGGGTGGCGCGCCGCGCGGCGCTGACGCGCGTGCTGTTCGCGGCGCTCGAACGCGCGCCCTCGGCGGCGGTCCTGCGGCTGGCGAGCGAGCTCGTCGACATCCTGGCCCTGCCGGAGACCTCGCCCGACCGGCGCGTGCTGGAGGAGCGGGTCTGGGCGCTGTCGGCGCGGGGCCGGCCGAGCGCGCCGCTGCGCGCGCTCGCCGACAAGGTCGGGCTCGCCGCGGCGAAGCCACACTAGGTCGAAGTCACACTCGTCGAGGCCGCGCCAGAAAACTGAACCGCGGGAATTCGGGATCGCGGACATCGTCTTCAGTTATGCTGGCGTGCCGGTCGATGACGCTTCGCCCGTCGCACGTGGTCGTCGGTTGCTTGTTGATGGTGGGATGGGGCTGCGGGAGCAGCCACGGCAGCCTGAAGGTGACCAAGATCTCCGCCGCCGCTGACGCGCCGGCGAACGTGGCGGTCTACCTCGACGTGAAGGACAAGGTGGGGCGGCCGATCCCGGGCCTCGGGGAGAAGAACTTCCGCGTCTACGAGGACGGGAAGCTGGTGACCACCTCGAGAGGGAAGCGGGCGCTGCTGGAGCCGAAGCAGTTCGACACCCGCTACGTGCTCCTGCTGATCGACATGAGCGGTCCGATCGCCGACTCCGAGGACTTCCCGGACCTGATCGCGACCGTCGGTGAGTTCGTCGATCACGTGGGCGCGACGCACGAGATCGCGGTCGGCGTCTTCGACGGCAACGACGAGGTGGTGCCGTTCCTCGGCTACGCCGGGACGGCCGACACGAAGAAGGTGATCGCGGCGCTGCAGAAGTTCCGGCCGCGCAGCCGGAACGCCAACCTGAACGGCGCCGTCTACCAGGGGCTGCACTCGCTGCGCGACCGGCTGAACGCGGCGACCGCGCCTGAGAAGTCGGCGATCCTGGTGGTGTTCACCGATCGCGGCGAGCTGGCCCACAGCGTCAGCCCCGAGACGCTGAAGCAGGGGCTGAAGGAGACGCCGGCGCAGATCTACACCATCGGCGTGGGCGAGCAGGTCCACCGCGACGAGTTGACCGCGCTCGGCCGCAGCGGCACGTACCTGTCGAACAATCCGAAGAACTACAAGGACGGCTTCGCGGAGATCGCGAAGAAGCTGACCTCCAACGCCGACGGGCGCTACGTCTTCTCGTACTGCTCGCCCAAGCGGCGGGGCGACCACAAGGTCGAGGTCGAGGCGGTGACCTCGCACGACCGCGGCCGCCTGATGTTCAAGTTCAACGCGGACGGCTTCAGCGCCGGCTGCTCGCCCAAGAAGAAGCCCGACCTCCCCGCCGCCGCCAGCAAGAAGAAGGACGAGGGCGGCGAGCGCGAGGACGAGAGCTAGACGCGCCGCGGGGACGCGCGCTTGCGCGCCGGTCGGGAAAACAGGATCGTGATCTCCGCAGGCGATGACGGAGAGCGAGATCTCGGATCTGGTCGGCTACGCGTATCCAGCGGCCCTTCCGATCGAGGGCCGAACAGGCTGGCTGCGCCGCCGCTGGGTCGTGCGGACCTCGCGGGACATCGACGAGGCGGTGTGCGCGCAGATCGGCGACCGGGTCACGAGGAACATCAGGGCCGCGCTGCTCGATAGCGGTGTGCCTGCCGAGGCACTCGCGCGCGGCGCTCCGACGGTCCGGCTGAGTGTGCTCGACGCGCGGCACGCGATCATGTGCGCGGACTGCGTCGGACCGAACAGCGGCATCGACGTGGGCGACGCGGCGACGGCCGCCAACTGGGGCGCGCTCCAGCAACTGGACGCGGAGCTCGGCATCGACGAGCTGGAGGGGCTGCCTCGACGATTCTGGAAGCTGCTCGTTGGGGCGCGGGGCAAGTGACGTGGGATTCGAATACAGGCTCGACTTCGAGGTGCGCGAGCCGGCGCAGATCGACGAGAGGCTTCGCGGCGTGGCGGGGTTCGAAGGCGTCGACGCCGTGCACCGGCTCTACACGTTCCGGCGAAGACGGAACCGGATCGATCGCGGAACGCAGGCTGACGCGGTATCGTCGGCGCCGACATGACCACTCGCGCGATTCAAAAGGCGCCCCAAGAGCATCGGTTGTGGGGATGCGCACGACCCGTCGACGCTGGGCCCGGTCGATGCGATCGACGTGGTCGCGCTGGACGCGGGCAAGAGCGTCGGGTGCGTGAACGAATACATGCGATCGCGACAACGTGTTCGGTTACGTGGGTGAGCAAGAGCTGTGGTTCGCGTTCGACGCAACGGCCCCCGCGTCGGTCGCGCTGCTGATGCAGTGCCGGCACGTCCTGCCGTGAACGAGCGGGCGCCGTCCGCGCCCGCGCGCGCCGCTAGGGCCATTCTACAAACCGGCGATCTCCGTGCGGGCGTTGTACCGTTGACGTGAGACAGATGTCGGTGTCGCTGGCGGATCGCGTGCAGGGGATGGTGCTGGGCGGCGCGATCGGAGACGGCTGGGGGCGGCCCTATGAAGGGGCCATCACCGATCGGTATCCGCCGCCGCTCGAGCTCGTGACGACGGACGACACGCAGTTGACGCTGGCGACCTGCGAGGCCGTGGCCGCAGCCGGCACCGTCGATCCCGCCGCGATCGCCGCGCGCTTTCTCGCCTGGTTTCGCGAAGGGCGGCTGCGCGGCCTGGGCTCGAGCACCACCAAGGCCCTTCGCGATCTCGCGGCTGGCGCGCACTGGGCCCTCGCGGGAGCGAAGGGAGAACGAGCCGCCGGCAACGGCGCCGCGATGCGGATCGCTCCGCTCGCGTTCATGGTCGATCCGACCGAAGCGGCGGGGCGACAGCTGTTGCGCGACGTCTCGCGCATCACCCATCATCACGACGAGGCGTACGCGGGGGCGCTCGCGGTATCGGTCGCGGTGCGGCTCGCTTCCCGATCGGGCTACCCGATGGCCCGACTGCTGGAGGACGTCGCCGCAGCGTTGCCCGACTCGCAGGTCCGCGATCGGATCGCCAGATATGCCGGCTTCGGCGACGACGTCGATCCCAGACGGATCGGCGAGACCTGGGGCGCCTCCGGTTTCGTGGCGGACTCGGTCCCGCTGGCGCTGTTCGCGGCGCGCGCCATCGGAGGGCGTTCATTCTTCCAGGTGATCGGAGGCGCCGTGAGCGCCGGCGGCGACACCGACACGATCGGATCGATCGCCGGGCAGGTCGCCGGCGCGGCGGTCGGTGTCTCGGGACTGCCCGACGATCTGCTGGAGCGCCTGCTTGACCGCGAGGAGATCGCGGCGATCGCGCGGCAATTCGCGGGCGCGATCGCTCCGGCGGGCCGGGACCCGCCACCCGGGGGGCGCTGATGTCCGAGGGCTGGCGTCAGTCGCCGTTCGTGGTGGGCAAGACCTATCGCGTGCTGCGGACGTTTCAGGCGATGCGCGACGCATTCACGGCCGGCGAGATCTTGGTCTACCGGTCCTGCGGCTGGTCGCGATACGACGGGGTCACGGGGTACTTCTTCCAGGCGCCCCATGAGACACTCTTCCGCGCGTGGGACGTACGGGACGAGGAGGATCTGTCGGTCTGGACGACGCTGTTCGAGCCGCTGCCCCTGACGCCGGCCCCGTGAAATTCGTGAAACCAATCCACCGGTCCGGCGTCTAGAGGTCCATGATCGCGGCGTCGTATCGATCCCCGAAGACGGTGGTGCGCGTGAGCGGCACCCACGGGCGCGGCCTGTTCGCCGCGAAGGCGATCCGCAAGGGCGAGGTCGTCTCGATCCGGGGCGGGCACATCCTGCCGCGCCGCCTGCCGCGCCGGCAGCGCAAGCCGGCCGGCTACTGGGGTTATCCGATCTCCGACGGGTTCGTGCTCGGCCCGCTGACGAGGCGCGAGACCGAGTCCGTCATGATGTTTCTCAATCATTCGTGCGCGCCCAACGTCGGCATTCGCGGGCAGATCCTGTTCGTCGCGATGCGCGCCATCCGCCCCGGTGAGGAGCTGACGATCGACTACGCGATGTTCGGCGGCGATCCGAAGCCAATGCGATGCGGCTGTCAGGCTGACGACTGCCGCGGCTTGATCACGGCGTTGGACTGGCGGCGCCAGGACCTGCAGCGCAGGTACCGGGGTTACTTCTCCAGTTACCTCGGGCTTGGCGCGCGGCCGGCGCGATCATGAGCGCCGCGCCCGCATCGAACGACGGAAGCTGGCGGGTTGGTCACGTCGGCGACCACGCCATCTACTACGAGGAGCGCGCAGGAGACGCCTGGAGACGCCTGGAGCTGGAATGCGAACCGACGGACTCCGGCTACACGATCTACGTCGGAACGACAGCGCAATGGGAGGATGAGCCGGCCTGGGTGCAGGGACGGCGTGTCGAGATCATCAGACGGATCAAAAGCGTCTTGAAGGTCCCCCGGTACGAGTACGTCGGCGACGACATCCTGCACGACGACGACTGGGCGACGTTGATCGAGGAGGCCGGTGGCCTGTCGGACGAAGAATGCGTCCTGGACGGTTGCAAGGAGCGGGCGCTCAAGAACCGGATGGTCTGCGTGCAGCACATCTGGCACGACGAGTGGTGACCAGGCCGTCACCGTCGCCGCTGCGGCCGCCCCACCGGCGACGCCGGCGGGGCGGCGCGACGATCCCGTTCAGAACGACTTGTTCAGCAGCGCCACCTTGAAGGTGGGCACCGGATCGGTCGGCAGATGGTTCGAGGAGATCGCGCGCTCGGCGCGGCTCTCGTCGGCGATGACGTTGATGACGCCGATCCCGGTCCCGACCAGCACGCCGCCAGCCGCCCAGTAGCCGATGTTGGCGGGGTGCTGGCGCGGCGTATCGAGGTAGTAGATCGCCCCGCCGATCAGCGCGCCGCCGATCCCGCCCAGCAACGCGCTGACGAAGACCGTGGCGACGTAGTTGTGCGGATTCTCCTGCGTCACGACCGTGCGCTGGGGCGGCGGCGCGACCACGGGCGCCGGCTCGACCGCCACCGGGGCGGGCTGCACGTTCACGGTCGGGCCCTGCGGCGTCGGCGCGGGCGCGGCCTGGCCCGGCGTCACCACGACGTTGTCTGCCAGCGTGCTCGCCCTGGGCAGCGGCGACACCGCGCCCGCGGACGAGGCCGCGCTCGACTGATCCGTCACCTTGGCGAAGGCGGCCGAGCTGCCCAGCGCCACCGCGATCACCGAAACTCCCAACACCTTGATTGCCCTCATGTTCACCTCCGTGGAGGTACGGGAACTACAAGGGACGTGCCACCACCCCGAAGGCGCCGGCGGATTTCGATCGTGCGGAGATTCCCTAGCGCGCGGCGCGCGCCGCCGTTACGGCTCGGTGACCGGCGGCGGCGCCTTGTCACCGTGCAGAAAGCTGGCCAGGTCGGTCTCGCTGACCTCCGGATCGCCGGGCGCGACGTTGTCGAGCTTGCCGGCGAGCATCCATTGCTCGAGCTCGGTCACCAGCGCGAACAGGTGATCGAACGAGTCGACGATGAACAGCAGCGGCTGGTAGTGATCGATCTCGAACGCCTGATTGACGACCCATTCGATCTGGAACGGAAAGCGCTGGACGTCCGGCGCGTCGATCGCGTGGGCGATCTCGCCGTGTGACGACAGCAGGCCGCTGCCGTAGACCTTCAGCGCGCCGGCGCGGCGCGGCTCGCGCGCCCGCATCAACCCGAACTCGACGCTGAACCAGAAGAAGCGCGACATCGCGCGGATGTTGCTGGTCAGGCGGCGCAGCTTCTCGTGCTCGTCGGCGATCGCCGAGGCGCGGCGCGCCGCCGCCGCGGCGCAGTCGCCGAAGCGCACCAGCGCCTGCGCGAAGGCGGCGTCGGTGTGCATCGGCACGTGACCGCCCACGTCGTGGAAGATGTCCGGCTCGGGCAGGTACTCCAGCTGGGCGCCGTCGCGGATGGTGATCGTCGTCGGGAACTCGCGGCGGCGCAGGCAGTCGAAGAACACGTAGGACGGCACGTAGCCGCTGACGGCGCGCGCGCGGAACCCGGTCAGCGGCTGCATGAAGCGGTTGATCTCTTCGAGGCGCGGGATGCGCGCCGGCGACAGGCGCAGCTTGTCCAGCCCTTCCAGGAAGCGCTCGTTGGCGTAGCGCTGCCAGCGGTCCTGCATGCGCCCGAGCAGTCGGCCCCACGTCGCCTGGTTCTCGGCCGAGTACAGCTCGTACGGCTGGTGGATGTAGATGTTGCCGTGCGACCGGGCCTCCTCGATGAACGGGGCCCTGGTCGTGGTCAAGCCGGGCGGCGGCGCCGCCCCTTCGGGCGCGAAGGCCATGGCGAACCTGTCTTCAATGATAACGGCTGAACCGCGGGAGGGCTAAAAGCCGCGCCGCGGCTATCGCTGGGATGTCTATTTGCAGTGGACCGGGCGGGTGCCGGGATAGGCGAGGCGTGGGTGAGCCGCGTCGTAAAGCGCCGGATGGTCGGGGTCGAGCGGCGTCTTGCGCGCCCGCAGCAGGCCGGCGATCGCGTCGCGGACCGGAACGCCCGTCGACGGGGCGGCGCCCGCGCGAACCTCGGCCGTCAGGACCTCGGCCCCGCCCGCCGCCAGGAACTCGCTGGTGACGAGGGTCAGGCGCTCCCCCGGTCCGACGGCCCGTCCGTCGGGGCGGGTGAGCGTCACCTGCAGCGCGCCGTCGACGCAGGCGGCGCGCGCGCGCACGCCGGAGAGCGAGACGATGCTGCCGCCGTGCTCCAGGTTGGCGGCGATGGTGGCGGCCAGCGCGGCGCCGGTGATCGGCACCGTCGCGAAGCGATCGTCGAACGGCAGCGTCTCGTGCAGCTGGCCGTAGCTGAGGGCGCCGGCGGGGAGGTCGGCGCGCAGCGCGCCGCCGTTCGTCAGCGCGACGTCGGCCTTCGGATTCGCCGCGCGCATCAGATCGGTCACCAGGTTGCCGAGCGGCGACTCGCTGTCGTAGCCGGTGACGACGGCGCGCGCGATCACGAGGCCGAGCTTCTCCTCGCGCTTGGCCCGCGCGGCGGCCTGCGCCGGGGCGACGGCCGCCTCCACGGCCGGGTCCGCCGCCAGCGGCGCGCCCTCGTAGGAGCCGAAGAACGCGAAGCCCGGCTTCGCCAGGTCCTGCGGCGGGAACAGGGTGGCCTCGACGGCGGCGTGCTTCGCCTTCGAGCGGGCCGGGCGCCGCGAGAGGTCGATGGTCAGGTCGATGCGGCCGAACCCCCGCCCGTTCGCATACGACTCGACGATCGGGATGCCGGCCACGCGATGGGCGATGGCGCGGTGCACGTGCCCCGCGACGATCGCGTCGACGGTGCCGGGCGGGAGAGCCCGCGCGAGCTGGAAGATCTCGCTGTCGCGCTGGCACGACGACAGGTCGTCGCCGTGCGTGAAGGCGGTGCATGAGCCGCCGGCGTGGGCGACGACGAGGATCGCGTTCGCGCCTTGCCGGCGCAGCTCCCGGGCGGCCGCGACCACCGCGGGCTCGAGGGGGAGGGCGCGCAGCCCGGCGAAGTTGGCGGGCGCCGTCATCGACGCGGTGCCGGCGTTGGCGAGGCCGATCACGCCGACGTCGACGCCGCCGACGTGGACCATCGCCGAGGCGTGGACGTTCGGCCAGTCCGGCAGCTTGCCGGTCGCGGCGTCGACCAGGTTGGCGGCGAGAAACGGGAAGTGCGCCTCGGCGGCGCGGGCCTTCAGCGCGCCGCGTGGATCGTCGGCGGTCGCGCGGGGCGTCGGCGCCGGCCCGACCGGACCGTAGTCGAAGTCGTGGTTCCCGATGGCGGCCGCGTCGTACTTGAGCGCGTTGTACGCCGCGACGACCGCCGCGCCCTCGGTCAGGTTGGCCTCCAGCGTCCCCTGGAACATGTCGCCGGCGTCGAGCAGCACCACGCCGCCGCCGGTGCGCTCGCGGGCTTGCCGCAGGTTCGCGATGTAGCCGCCCAGGCGTGGCAACGCCTCGACGTGGCCGTGGAGGTCGTTGGTGCCGACGATGGAGATGGTGACGATGCGCGGCCGCCCCGGCGCCGGCGCGGCGTCGGCGGCGCGCGTCGGCGTCGCAACCAGCAGCGATGCGGCGACGAACAGCGCCTTCAGATAAAATGAACGCATGAAGTTGTCCTGGTGTGGCTTGGCGATCGTGATCCTGGTCGCAGCGGCGTGCGGCAGTGACGGGGCGGGTTTTCGGCGGGGGGGCGGGGGGACGAGCGGCGGCACGAGCGGCGGCACGAGCGGCGCCGCCGGCGCGGCCGGCAACCGCTGGACGGGAACGGTGGGGCCGCCCAACCGCAACCTCGACCTCCTTTTCTTGATCGACGATTCGTCCGGGATGCGGCTGGCACAGACCAATCTGCTCAACAACTTTCCAACCTTTATCACGTCGCTGCAGAGCGCGCCGCAGGGGCTGCCCAACATTCACATCGCGGTCGTGTCGCAGGACATGGGGGCGGGGGACGGGTCGGTCGCCGGGTGTGACTCGACCGGCGGCAAGAAGGGGATCTTCCAGTACACGGCGAAAGGGCTGTGCACGGCCACGAACCTGCAAGCCGGCGCGACGTTCATCTCGAACATCGGGGGAGCCGCCAACTACACGGGCAACCTGGCCGACGTGTTCACGTGCATCGCGGCGCTGGGGAGCACGGGCTGCGGCTTCGAGCACCAGTTCGCGGCGATCCTGCGCGCGCTCGGGGCCGACGGTTCGCCCGCGCCGGCGGAGAACCAGGGCTTCCTGCGCCCCGAGGCCGCGCTCGCCATCGTGATGCTGTCGGACGAGGACGACTGCTCCGCGGCGCCCGGCGTTCTGCTCTACGACACGGCGTCGAACACGAACATCGCGTCGCAGCTCGGACCGCCGTCCAACTTCCGCTGCAACGAGTTCGGCCACGTTTGCACGATGGGCGGCGGACCTTACGCGCACCCGGTTCGCAAGGCGCCCAACAACGACGTGACCGCGACGGTCAGCTACGACCAGTGCGTCTCCAACGACACCGAAGGGTACCTGCTGAGCGTGAAGGACACCGCCGACAGGCTGAAGAGCCTCAAGGTCGATCCGTCGCTGGTGTTCTTCACGGCGATCCAGGGGCCGCCCACGCCCTACACCGTGCACTGGAAGATGCCGAGCACCGCGGACACCTCGTGCGGCGCGGCCTCGTGCCCCTGGCCCGAGATCTCGCATTCGTGCACCGCCACGGACGGCAGCTTCGCCGATCCGGGGGTGCGCGAAGCGGCGCTGGCGCAGCAGTTCGGCAGCAACGGCCTCGTGCTGTCGATCTGCGACAGCAGCTTCGCGCCCGCCCTGGAGCGCATCGCCCAGATGCTCGGCAGCGGCGCAAGTGGACCGCTGTGCCTGGCGGGCCCGGTCGGCGCGAATGCGTCGGGAGCGCCCGATTGCAAGGTGACGCAGCAGATCGGCTCGGTCAGCCAGACGGTGTCGGCCTGCGCCGACAACGGCAACGTGGCGCCGTGCTGGCAACTGCAGACGACGGCGAGCTGCGGCCTCGGCCCGACGCTGCTCGTCAGCGAGGATCCGAACGTCCTGGCCGCCGCCAGCGCGACGGTGACGTACAGCTGCGCCAAGTGCACGGCGGCGAATCCGACGTTCGACTGCTACTGATCTACTGACGCTTCGGGTTGCGGATCCCGGCCGCCGAGATCAGGCCGCCCGCGACGAGCATCCCCGCCATCGCCCACAGCCCGGCGTCGAGGGCGCCGACCGAGGCGGTCTCGAGCATCGCCTTCACCCGCGGGCGGTCGTGGTCCAGCCGGGCGGGCACGGCGGTGTCGAGCGGCCGCGCGCGCGCCTCGGCGACGAAGGTCCGCGCCGGCGCCCCGAGCGATGCCGCCCGCGCCGCGTCGTCGAGCCCGGTGGCGAACCGCGCCGCGATGAAGGCGCCGATAGCCGCCACCGCCAGCAGGCCGGCCACGCGCGCGATCGCGTTGTTGATCGCCGAGCCGATGCCGGCCTGCCGCTGATCGATGCCGCCGAGGATGGCCGCGGTCAGCGGCGACACAGTCAGCGACAGCCCGACGCCGAACACCAGCAACCCCGGCAGCATCTCCGTGAGATAGGCGGTGTGCGCGCTCATCCTCAGCATCAGCAGGAAGCCGGCCGCGCCCAGCAGCGGCCCGAAGGTCATGAACCAGCGCGGGCCGTGCTTGCCGGCTAGGCGCCCCGCCACCGGGGAGAGCGCGAACATCAGGATGGTGACCGGGAGCAGGGCCAGGCCGGCGAGCGTGGCGCGGTAGCCGGCCACCTGTTGCAGGAAGACCGCCAGCAGGAAGGTGAACGCGGACAGGCCCGCGTAGATCGCGAGGGTGGCGGCGTTGCCCATCGCGAAGTTGCGGTTGCGGAACAGCTTGAAGTCCAGCATCGGGTGCGCGGCGCGGCGTTCGTAGAGCAGGAAGCCGGCGAAGGCGGCCGCGCCGCCGGCGAGGGGCAGGGCGATCGCGGGCGCGCGCCAGCCGTGGGTGGGCGCCTCGATCAGGGCGAAGATGACGCCGCCCAGGCCGAGCGCGCACAGGATCGCGCCCGGAAGATCGACGTGGCTGCCTTCGCTGCGGGCCGGCTCGGGCGGGATGCGCGCCAGCACCGCCAGTGTCGCGGCGATCGGCGCCACGTTGATCGCGAACACCCAGCGCCAGGAGCTGACGTCGACCAGCGCGCCGCCCAGCAGCGGTCCGACGATGAACCCGATCCCCGTCCAGGCGGTCCAGGTTCCGATCGCCTTGCCCTGGTCGGCGCCGGTGAAGTTGGCGACGATCATCGCCAGGGAGCTCGGGACCAGCAGCGCGCCGGTCACTCCCTGGAGGCCGCGCGCGATGATCAGCACGGTCGGGCCCGGGGCGACGGCGGCGAGCAGCGACGTCGCCCCGAAGCCGATCAGCCCGGCGGCGAAGACGCGCTTGCGGCCGAACAGGTCGGACAGCGACCCCGCCAGCAGGATGAACGAGCCGAGCGTCACCAGGTAGGCGTCGACGATCCACTGCTGGGCCGAGATGCCGCCGCCGAGGTCGCGCTGGATCGCGGGCAGCGCGACGTTGACGACCGAGGCGTCGAGGAACGCCACGAACGAGCCGAGGATGCTGGCCTGGATGACCAGCCGCTGGGCGCGCGTCATGCGGGAAGGCTACACGGTTTCCCAGCGCCCGCTCGCCGCCGACCGGCGGAGGGCGTCCAGGACCGCCATGTTCTTGATCGAATCCTCCAGCGGGATCGGCGCCGGTCCGCCCGTCGCCGCGGCGCGCGCGAACAGCTGGGCGAGGATGGTGTACTGGTTGACCGCCGGGAACTCGATCCGCTCGGCCGCGCTGACCTCGAGGCGGCCGCCCGTCTCGACCACCAGCAGCGACGGCTGTTCGGAGGCCGGGTTCCAGGCGTGCAGGAGATCGATGTGTCCCTTGCTGCCCAGGATCTGCGCCCGCTGCTGCGGGGCCAGGTGCATCCCGCAGGTGAACACGGCGTGCCCGCGCGGAAAGCGCAGCATGGCGCTGGTCATCGTGTCGACGCCGGCGTCGGCGTCTCGTTCCATCTGGGCGATCACCGCGGTCGGCTCGTCGTCGAAGCAGAACCGGCTCATCGTCACCGGGTAGAAGCCGACGTCGAGCAGCACGCCCCCGCCCATGTTCGGGTCGTAGCGAACGTTCTCCTTCCAGGGGAGGTCGTAGCCGAACGTGCCGACGAACGCGCTGAAGTCGCCGATCTTGCCCTTGCGGATCAGCTCGCGCGCCGCGAGCCAGCGCGGGTGCACGCGCACCATCGCCGCCTCGGCGATCACGACGCCGTGCCGGTCGCGCGCCGCCAGCAAGCGGCGCGCCTCGGCGGCGCCGAGCGCGACCGGCTTCTCGACCAGCACGTGCTTGCCGGCTGCGGCGGCGCGCTCGGCCCACGGCACGTGCAGGTGATTGGGCAGCGGGTTGTAGACGCCGTCGACGTCGGGATCGGCCAGCAGCTCCTCGTAGGAGCCGTACGCCTTCGCGATCCCGAGCGCGCGCGCCGCCTCGGCGGCCTTGGCCCGGTCGCGCGAGGCGATCGCGACGACGGTCAGGTCGTCGGCCGCCTGCATGGCGGGGATCATCTTGTGGAGCGCGAAGTGCGAGACGCCGAGGACGCCGAAGCGGAACATGCGCCCTCACCCTAACTCTCTCCCCGCCCCGCGGCGAAGCGGAATCAGAATTAGATGACGGTGCCGTTCTTGATGCAGCCGTTCTTGGGGATGATGACGATCCCCTCGCGGATGAACCAGCCGTCGCCGTCGGCGTTCTTGACGCCCGCCTCGTTGATGATGCGGACGCCGCGCCCGATGCGCGCGTTCTTGTCGACGATCGCGTTCGTGATGACGGAGTCGGAGCCGATGCCGACGGGCGGCACGCCGCGCGCCTCGCTGGCGTGCATCTCGTCGATGGTCTCGTAGGAGTCGGCGCCGATCAGCAGGCTGTTGCGGATGACGACGCCGGAGCCGATGCGGCTGCGGATGCCGATGACGGCGTGGTCGATGTCGGCGCCGTGCATGATGCATCCCTCCGACACCAGGGCGCGGCGGATGTTGCAGCCCTCCAGCTTCGACGCGGGCAGGAAGCGCGGGTGGGTGTAGACGGGGTTCTTCTCGTCGTAGAAATCAAAAGGCGGGATCGAATCGCACAGGGCCAGGTTGGCCTGGAAGTAGGACTGGATGGTCCCGACGTCCTCCCAGTAGCCGCGGTAGACGTACGCCTGGACGTGCTGGTGCGGGACCGCCTCCGGGATCACGTGGCGGCCGAAGTCGACCAGGTGCGGGTTGGACACCGCCTGCTCCAGCACCTCGCGCTTGAACAGGTAGATGCCCATCGAGGCGAGGTAGCCGGTGCCGCCGCCGGGCAGCTCGGACTGCAGGCCGCCCAGGCGGTCGGGCGGCGGCTTCTCGTCGAAGTGCACGATCCGCCCCGCGTTGTCCATCTTCAGGATGCCGAACGACGACGCCTGGTCCGCGGCGACCGGGATGACGGCCACCGTCGCGTCCGCGCCGCTCTTGCGGTGCGTCTCCAGCATCTGGCGGTAGTCCATGCTGTAAAGCTGATCGCCCGACAGGATCATCATGTCGCGGGCGGGCGTGCGCCGCATGTGGCGCAGGCTCTGGCGGACGGCGTCGGCGGTCCCCTGGAACCAGTTGCCGCCTTCCTCGGTCTGCTCGGCCGCCAGCACCGTGACGAACCCCGACGAGAAGACGTCGAACTTGTACGTCATGGCGACGTGCTTGTTCAGGCTCTCGGAGTTGAACTGCGTCAGCACGAAGATCTGGCGCAGGTTGGCGTTCAGGCAGTTGCTGATCGGGATGTCGATCAGCCGGTACTTGCCGCCGATCGGGACCGCCGGCTTCGATCGTTTCAGCGTGAGCGGAAACAGACGCGTGCCGCGGCCGCCTCCGAGAATGATCGCCAGCACGTCGTCCATCGCCATCGGCGGCGATTCATATCACAAAGCCCCCGGGCCAGCCCCGGGGGGCCTCGCTTTTGCGCAATGGACCTACGGTGTGGCGGCGCCAGCCGACGGCCGCTAACCACGTTCGAGGCGCGGCGACAGGACTGTTTCCGAGATGTCGCGCGGGCGGTTCCGCCCACCCGTCGAACCAGGCCGCGAACGACCGCCCGTCGAGCCCGCGCGCGTTGCGAATGTGCTTCTTCCAATTGTGCAGGACGTAGATCAGTCCCGCTCGGACCTCGGACGGCGTCCGGAGGGCGCGGGCGTGATAGCGATCGGCCCAGATCGCGCCGTGTCGCCCGAGGACGCGATTGATCGCGCGCGCCGCGCGAATCTTGAGCGCGCCGATGCCACGCGAGAGGGGGAGGGTGCCGTCGGCTTCGACGATCAGGTGGACGTGATCGTCCTGCACCGAGAAGTGGAGCACGCGAAAGCGCGCGGTAGATGAACGTGCGATGGCGTCTCGGACGGCGACAAATATTCGTTCCAGGCGGAGCGATCGGATGTTCCGGCGCGCGCGCAGAGTGACGTGTACCGGAAAGTCGGCCCGGTGTTCGGGGCGGCATCGGTGCTGGACGTTCGGTCGGCGATGGGTCGGGAGCTTGCGCCCCGCGCCGGGGCGGGCTCCGCCCCACGTCGCCGTCCGCGGCAGATCCAGCTGTCGTGGTCGTCGCGGCATGCGCGGGTCTTCGGCCACGGGACGAAGAAGTTGCTCGTCGGTGCAGCGAGGGCGCGCGAACTTGAAAGGGGCAGCAAACAGGCGAGTCGTCCAGCCCAGCGGGCGCCGACTTGAAAGGGGCAACAAACCTGAATGGCGCCGGACTGCCGGTCCGGTGAGGCCCACGCCAACTTGAAAGGGGCAGCAAATCCGCCCCCGTGCTAGGCAGGGTGAGGTGTCAGGCCCGGTGCGAACGCCCGCCGACGCGAGCCAGCTGCTCGTCGCTCTTGGCGCGAGCCCTTGGCTGGTCCGTCACCACGAGCTGGTCGTCGAAGCTGCGCGGGCGCTCGCCTCGCGCGTACGCAGCGAGCTGCATGTCCCGTTCGACCAGGAGCTGGTCCTGCTGGGCGCTGCGCTGCACGACGCCGGGAAGGTCATTCACGCAGACGAGATGAGCGGGCCCGGACACCAGCACGAACGCGCCGGGGAGCAGCTGCTCGTCTCGCAGGGGATTCCCGAGGAGGTGGCGCGGTTCTGCGTCACGCACGCGGACTGGGACGACGACGCGCGCGGCGTCGAGGACCTGCTGGTGGCGCTGGCCGACAAGCTCTGGAAGGGCAAACGGGAGGAAGGGCTCGAGCAGCGCGCTGTCGCCCGCGTTGCGGCGCTCACGCGGCGCGAGCCATGGGAGGTGTTCGCCGCGTTCGAGGCGATCTGCGAGGCGATCGCCGCCGGCGGTCTGGACCGACTGGCGCGCTCCCGGACCTGACGGTCTACTTGCCCGGCTCGTGCCAGTTCGAGTGGAACGACCCGGGGCGGTCGACGCGCTCGTAGGTGTGGGCGCCGAAGTAGTCGCGCTGCGCCTGAATCAGGTTGGCGGGCAGGCGGACGCGCCGCAGGCTGTCGTAGTAGCCGAGCGCGGCCGTGGTCGCCAGCATCGGGATGCCGCCGGCGGACGCGCGCCCGATCACGCGGCGCCAGGCGCCCTGGCGGGCCGCCAGCTCCTCGGAGAAATCGGGATCGAGCAGCAGGTTGGGCAGGCTCGGCTCGCGGTTGTACGCGGCCTGGATGCGGCCGAGGAAGATCGCGCGGATGATGCAGCCGGCCTTCCAGATGCGGGCCAGCTCGCCGAGCTCGAGGTTCCAGTTGTGGGCGCGCGAGGCGACCCGCAGCAGGTTCATGCCCTGGGCGTAGGCGCACGCCTTCGCGGCGTACAGGCCGCCGCGCACGTCGTCGACCAGCGCCTTGCGATCGGACTGCGACAGCACGACGGGGGAGGGGCCGCGCAGCCGCTCCGACGTCTCCAGCCGCGCCGCCCGGTCCGACGACAGCACGCGCGCCTCGACGGACGCCGCGATGGTCGGCACGGGCGCGCCCAGCTCGGCGGCGTCCTGCACCGCCCACCGCCCCGTCCCCTTCATCGACGCCGAATCGAGGATCAGATCGATGAGGTCGCCGCCCGTGTCGGGATCCTTGTGCCGGAAGACGTGGGCGGTGATCTCGATCAGGTACGACTGCAGCTCGCCCTTGTTCCACTCGTCGAACGTGTCGGCCAGCTCGGCGTTGCTCAGTCCCCCGACGCTGCGGAGCACGTCGTAGGCCTCGGCGATCAGCTGCATGTCGCCGTACTCGATCCCGTTGTGCACCATCTTGACGTAGTGGCCGGCGCCGCCCGGCCCGCAGTAGGTGACGCACGGTCCGTCTTCGACCTGGGCGGCGATCTTGGTCAGGATCGGCGCCATGTCGTCGTAGCCCTCGCGCTCGCCGCCCGACACGCCCATGCCGAAGAAGCGCAGCCCGTGGGCGGCCAGCTCGGTGGCCCGCCGTTCGGTGTTGCGGAAGTGCTCGTTGCCGCCGTCGACGATCATGTCGCCTTCCGCGAGCAGGGGCCGCAGCGCCGCGATGGTCTGGTCGACGACCTCGCCGGCCTTGACCAGCATGATCAGCCGACGCGGCCGGCGCAGCACCGCCAGCAGCTCGGGCAGCGCCTTGAACGCGTGCACGCCGCCCGAGGCCGCCTTGGCCGCCAGGCGCTCGACGGGATCGCCCCACGCGTCCCAGCCCCCGACGGTGAACCCCTTGTCGGCGATGTTGAGCGCCAGGTTCTGTCCCATGACGCCGAGTCCGATG
>DATBHU010000031.1:0-1864 GCA_036557265.1 Polyangia bacterium | reverse complement strand
GACGCTGGCGACGCCGGTCTCGTCGGCGAGGATCTGCTGCGTGCGCAGGGCCAGGCGCGCCGAGGCCTCCGTCGGCAGCGCCAGCGCCTCGTCGTAGCCGTTCGTGTGCAGCGACTGCGCGCCCCCCAGCACGGCGGCCAGCGCCTCGATCGCCGTGCGGACGACGTTGTTGAGGGGCTGCTCGGCGGTCAGCGTCGAGCCCGCCGTCTGGGCGTGAAAGCGCAGCATCTGCGCGCGCGGATCGCGGGCGCCGAAGCGATCGCGCATGATGCGCGCCCACAGCCGGCGCGCCGCCCGGACCTTGGCGATCTCCTCCAGCAGGTTCGCGTGCGCGTTGAAGAAGAACGACAGCCGCGGCGCGAACGCGTCGACGGCCAGGCCGGCGGCGCGCGCGGCGTCGACGTAGGCGATGCCGTCCGCGAGCGTGAACGCCACCTCCTGGACCGCGTCGCTGCCGGCCTCGCGGATGTGATAGCCGCTGATGCTGATGGTGTTCCAGCGCGGCACCTCCGCCTGGCAGAAGGCGAACGTGTCCGCGCACAGGCGCAGCGACGGCCCGGGCGGGTAGATGTAGGTGCCGCGGGCGATGTACTCCTTGAGGATGTCGTTCTGGATCGTGCCCGAGAGGGCGGCGCGCGGGATGCCGCGCTCGTCGGCGACGGCGACGGTCAGCGCCAGCAGCGTCGCCGCGGTGGCGTTGATGGTCATCGACACCGACACCTCGCCCAGCGGGATGCCGTCGAGCAGGACGTGCATGTCCTCGATCGACGAGACGGCCACGCCGGTGCGCCCGACCTCGCCGCGCGCGAGCGGGTGGTCGGAGTCGCGGCCCATCTGGGTGGGCAGGTCGAACGCCACCGACAACCCCGTCTGCCCGGACGCGAGCAGGAACTTGTAGCGGCGGTTGGACTCCTCCGCGGTGCCGAAGCCCGCGTACTGGCGCATCGTCCACGGCTTGCCGCGGTACATGGTCGCGTGAACGCCGCGCGTGAACGGGAAGGCGCCCGGCGCGCCGAGATCCCGGGCCGGATCGAAGGGCGGCGCCAGCGCGGCCAGGTCGCCGGCGTCGTAGACCGGCGCCAGCGGGATGTCGGAGGTCGTCTGGAACGGGTCGCGGTCGCGCTCGTCGCTCACGTCGCCGCGATCTCGGGGACGTCGCCGCGCACGATCAGCTTCGGCTCCGTCTTCGCCTGGATCTCCTCGACCGACACGCCGGGCGCGCGCTCGCGCAGCTCCAGGCCGGCCGGCGTCACGTCCAGCACGGCCAGGTCGGTGATGATCCGGTGAACCGCGCCCACCGCCGTCAGCGGCAGCGTGCACTTCTTGAGGATCTTCTTCTCGTCGCCCTTGGCGACGTGCTCCATCATGATGATCACGCGCTTGGCCGCCGCGACCAGGTCCATCGCGCCGCCCATCCCCTTGATCATCTTGCCGGGGATCGTCCAGTTGGCCAGGTCGCCCGTCTCGGCCACCTGCATCGCGCCCAGGATCGCGCAGTCGATGTGGCCGCCCCGGATCATCGCGAACGAATCGGCCGACGAGAAGTAGGCGCTGCCCGGCACCTCGGTGACGGTCTGCTTGCCCGCGTTGATCAGGTCGGGATCTTCCTGCCCCTCGTAGGGGAACGGTCCGATGCCGAGCAGCCCGTTCTCGGACTGCAGGACGATGTGCGTGCCGGCCGGGATGAAGTTGGCGACCAGCGTCGGCATGCCGATGCCGAGGTTGACGTACATCCCGTCGGACAGCTCGCGCGCGGCGCGCTTGGCGACCTGATCCCGTGTCAGCGGCGGCATGGCTAGGCGCTCCTCTTGCGATCCGCGTCGGCGGAGCGCGGCTCTGCCGCGCGGAGTCCATCGCGGGGGGG
>DATBHU010000030.1:0-3132 GCA_036557265.1 Polyangia bacterium | reverse complement strand
GATCCCGCTCTGCATCATCAGCATCACGAGGCCCGTGCCGAGGCCGTGCCCGGCGACGTCGCCGATGCCGATCCAGCAGCCGTCGTCGACGGGGACGACGTCGTAGTAGTCGCCGCCCACCTCGGTCGCCGCCTGCATCGCCGCCGCGATCTCCAGGCCCGGGACGCTCACGTCGCGCGGCAGGATCGACGTCTGGATGCGGGCCGCGATCTCCATCTCCTTCTCGAGGCGCTCGCGCTCCGCGACCTGGCGGCGCGTCGCCTCCTCGACCAGCCGCGTGACCAGGCGCGCGCCCTCCAGCGCGCTCGAGATCTGTTCGGCCAGCGATTCGTAGACCATCCCCTCGCGCGGGCCCATCTCCGCCAGCAGGCAGCCGAGCGGCCGCTCGTGGAAGAACAGCGGCTCGACGACGATCGACGCCCGCCGCGCCAGCTTGTCGAACAGCGCGGGCAGCAGCGCGACGGCCGGCATCGTCGTCCCGGCCGCGGGCGGCGCGTCCGACGCCGGCGCGCCGCCGTCGAGCGCCAGCTGGGCGTCGTAGGCGACGACCAGGCGCGTGGGCGCGTCGGCGGTCAGCGGGGCATCGCCCCGGTCGTCGCCGTACAGGGCCATCCACGCGCTCGGGATCGCCAGCCGCGGCAGCTGGTGCTCGATCGCGCCGGTCAGCGCGCTCACATGCTGGGTGGCCAGCAGCGTGGCGCCGCTCTCGGTCAGCGCGTTGGCCAGCCGCTCGCTGTGCAGGCGGTGCTGCGCCTGCGCGCGCTCGGCCAGCTCGCCGATCAGCACGCGCGCCTCGTGCCAGAGATCCTCGGCCTGCACCCAGCGCAGGTGCTCGTTGGGCAGCGCCGGCAGCAGCAGGCGCCGCAGCGCCGACACCATCCCCTGGAACGCGCCGACGTCGTCGCCGGCCAGCGCGACGCTGCCGAGCAGCCGGTCCAGCGTCGACGCGAACAGGCCCGCGCCCGCGCCGCGCAGCTCGGCCTCGAACGCGTCGACCAGCTGGCGGTCCCACCCGTGCGGCAGCGCCGTGTCGGCGCCGTGGACCGCGCGGGCCAGCTGGCGCGCGACGTCGTCGCCGTGCTCGACGAGCAGGCTGTCGAGCGGGGTCCGCGTCGGCGTGACGGTGCCGACCCGCCCCGGCCGCGCCAGCCCGGACATGCAACCGCACGACAGCCGCACCACCAGCTCGGTCGCGGCGGTCGTCTGCGGCGCCACCTCGGCGCCGTCCAGCTGCGCCAGCACCAGGTCCAGCGCCGCCTCGCCCTGCTGGTAGAGGGGCTGGCGCACGGTGGTCAGCGGCGGCGTCGAGAAGCGGGCGTCCTCGATGTCGTCGAAGCCGATGACGGCGACGTCGGACGGCACCTGCAGATCGCGCTCCTGCAGCGCCGGGATCGCCCCCAGCGCCATGTAGTCGTTGGCCGCCACCAGGCCGTCGAACTGGACCTTGCGCTCGTCGACCAGCACCTCGACCGCGGCCTCCCCGGCCGACTTCTCGAAGGTCCCGTCGCACACCAGCTTCGGATCGAACTCGAGGCCCCGCTCCGCGAGCACGGCGCGGTAGATGGCGTAGCGGTGCTCGGCCTCGGCGTTGACCGACGGCCCCCGGATGAAGGCGATGCGCCGGCAGCCGTGGCGGACGATCAGGTGCTCGAGCGACTGCCGCATGCCGGGCGTCTCGTCGACCAGCAGCCCGGGGACGCCGGGCGGCGCGATGGCGATGCTGGCCATCGGCAGCGGCGCCAGCCGCGCGCACAGCTCAGCCACGGCGCTCGGCCCCAGGAAGTTCCCGAGCGCGCCGCCCAGGATGATCACCCCGTCCAGGCTGCGCTTGTCGCACAGATCGAAGACGAAGTTGCGGTTGATGCCGTCGCTGCGCGGCGCGCCCACGACGCCGCCCGCGAACACGACGATGTCGACGTCACGGCGGTATGCGACCTCCGAAATGCCCGCCAGCAGCGTGGTCTGGTAGGTCTTGCGCAGCGAATCGACGAGGACGCCGATGCGCCGGCGCTTGGCGCCCGCTGGCCGCGCGTCCTCGGGGTCCAGGCGCGGCACGCGGGTGGACCCGCTCTGGTCGCGCCAGCGCATCCATCATTGGTATCACGAGGCGGGAATAGGCGGGACTTCGAGTATCCTGTTCGTCGGTGAAGCCCCTTTCGGTCAAGCCGCGATCCCGGCGCGCCATGACGGTCTGGTACGTCGCGCTCATCCTCGCCATCTTCGTGACGGGTGGGCTGGTCGCCTACCGCGGCCGGCGCGAGGCGCGCGCCGAGGAGGTGCAGATCCTCCAGGGCGTGCGCCGCGTGTGCAAGCTGGCGACGGTCGAGATGTCGCTGGCCGACTACGCGAAGAAGACCGTGCCGAAGACGGTCGACCTGCCGTTCACGAAGGAGCCGGAGGCGTACCTGTTCTATGCTGGCATCGTGTCAGCGGGCTTCGACATCTGCGACACGCCGGCCGGCATCGTGGTCAACCACGCCGAGCGGCAGGTGCGCATCACGCTGCCGCCGCCGCGCATCCTGTCCGTCGACATCCTGCGCTTCGAGACCATCAACGAGACGTCGGGGTTCCTGAACGCGATCTCGCCCGAGGATAGAAATCGGTGGTACGGCGAGGCGCGCTCCGCGCTCGAGCACGGCGCGCTGGCGCAGGGCGCGCTGGATCGCGCCCAGATTCACGCCGAGGAGCTGTTCGAGGCGTTCGTGGCGCGGCACGGCTACACGCTGGTGATCGGCAGCGGGCCACCCCGGAAGGGCGTGAGCGTCGGCGCGGCGACGACAACGAACGAGGCGGTGCCACAGCGATGAGGACATCACGCTTCACGATGGCCGCGTGGGCGGCGGTGTTACTGGCGCTGGTCGTGGGCGCGACGGCGTCGGACGCAGCGGGCAAGCGCGCCAAGCCTGGCAAGGCGGCTGCAGCCGGCAAGGACAAGGACGCGCCCGCGACGCGGGAGCTGGCGGGCTCGTGCACGGACAGCGACGCGACGGCGCTTTGGGTGGCGCCGCTGGCGCCCGCGGTCGGCCAGCCGGTGAAGGTGATGGGCGTCGGCGACGGCGGCGATCTGACCGTGACCGACCCGCAGGGCGGCGAGCGCGCGCTGACCGTGGTGCGCCGCGACGGCACGCCGGT
>DATBHU010000029.1:0-12393 GCA_036557265.1 Polyangia bacterium | reverse complement strand
GAGAAAAACCGTCGCTGAGAGGAGCCCGACGAGGAGACCGGAGGTACGTGGCATAATGACACCGTCATACATGTAGGTATAGGTGTCAAATTATCCTCCCCTTGATGGATCGCTGGGTTTGCCCTAGCCTGCTCGGCCGGGCCCAGTGGCGCGAACTCCTCGTGATCCGAACGACACCTCCGAATCGGACCACGTCCGGGCGAAGACGGTCGTCACCAGCATCAGCCGCCTGACCGACAAGCCGTCCGGAAAGGAGGCCTGCCTGGTCGTGATTTACGGCCTGGAACTGGGCAAGAAGTACAACCTGAACACGGCGTCGCTGGTGGTCGGGCGGTCCTCGAAATGCGACATCCAGATCGATCAGGAATCGATCTCGCGCAATCACTCGAAGATCGTGAACACCGGCAAGTCGATCCTGATCCGCGATCTGGGATCGACGAACGGCACGTACGTCAACGACGAGCCCGTCGACGAGTACGTGCTGCGCGACGGCGACCTGATCAAGATCGGCCGCACGATCTTCAAGTTCCTGACCGGCGGCAACATCGAGAACGCCTACCACGAAGAGATCTACCGGCTCACCACCGTCGACGGGCTGACCCAGATCTTCAACAAGCGCTACTTCATGGACACGCTGGAGCGCGAGATCGCGCGCGCGCACCGCTACCGCCGGCCGCTGTCGCTCGTCATGTTCGACATCGATCACTTCAAGAAGGTGAACGACGGCTTCGGACACCTGGCCGGCGACTACGTGCTGAAGCACCTGGCGCAGACGGTGCGCGCGAAGATCCGCCGCGAGGATTGCTTCGCGCGCTACGGCGGCGAGGAGTTCGCGATCGTGCTGCCGGAGATCGACGCGGCGAACTCCGTTCCGTTCGCGGAGAAGATCCGCCAGATCGTCGAGAAGACCGAGTTCAAGTTCGAGAACACGCGCATTCCCGTCACGATCTCGATGGGCGTGGCCGCGATCGACACCGAGCCGACCGACGCCGCCGCGCTGATCAAGCGCGCCGACGAACGGCTGTACGAAGCGAAGGCCAGCGGCCGCAACCGCGTCTGCGCGTAGGCTCGCGGGCGCCGTTGCTTCGGCTGCGCCGTTGCTTCGGCGGCGATCTAGCTTCGGCGGCGATCTAGCTTCGGCGGCGATCTAGCGTTACGCGCGGCTTGCACGCCACCCGCCGATTGATGCGCAGCTGGCCGCGCGTGGGCTTTTTTCGGCGCGTGGGCTGGCGTCTCAAAAATTTGAGTCCAGCCCACGCGCCGAAAAAAGCACGTAAGCGGACGCGAGGTGTGGTCGAGACGCGAGGTCCGGCGCGCGCGCGTGCATGGTTTTCGGTCGTGCGGGGTCGGGCGCGGGCGCGGGCGGTTTCGTCGTGCGGGGTCGGGCGCGAGCGCGGGCGGTTTCGTCGTGCGGGGTCGAGCGCGGGCGCGAGCGGTTTCGAGCGGGCGCGCCCGAGGCGGAAGTCGAAGCTACGGCCGGGCGAAGGACGGTTCGAGGGTGCCGTCCTCGTCGTCGTTGTGCATCGGCTGCTTCTCGGGTGTCGTCGGTGGCGTCTTGTTCCGCTTCCGATCGCTGCCGGACGAGGACGACGAAGACGAGCCCGACGAGGAGCGGCGGCTCGACTGCCCCGACGACCCCTGCGCCGTCGGCGCCTCGGGCGGGGTCTCGATCTTCCGCAGCGTGGCGAACAGCGGCGACGGCAGGTTCGGCACCACGTAGACGGTCTTCTTCTCGTAGCCGACCTTGTGAAACTGGAACTCGACGGCCGAGTCGCTGTACGGCACCTCGATCGACAGCGGCGTCAGGCCCAGCGTCTTGCCGTCGTTGCGCAGGACGATCGCGCCGTCCGGATCGGAGTTGAAGTTGATGCGCACCGCGCTCGGGTGCAGCGCCGCCGGCGCCGTCGGCAGCGGCTGCTGCCTGCCGCCGCCGCGCGAGACCACCATGACGACGGCCGCCGCCGCGAAGGCCGCGACGCCGATGTAGAAGAACAGCATGCTGCTCTTCTTCTTGGGGATCAGCCGGTCGATCAGCTCGCCGCGCCCCTCCCGGAACGTCGACGGGATCCCGCCCGGCGGGCGATCGACCTCCAGGCCCGAACCGCCGCCAAAGAGCTTCGAGCGCGCGTCCATCTCCGAACGCGCCATCGGCGAGGCGGCGCGCGCCACCCCCGACAGATCGTCCGGGATGCCGATCATCGGCGCCGAGTGCGCGTAGCCCTTCGGATCGAGCAGCGCCTCCTGCAGCTCCGCCATGGTCTGGAAGCGCTGATCGCGATCCTTCGCCAGCGCGCGATAGAGGATCAGATCCAGCTCCTCGGGCAGCTCGTCGTTGATGCTGCGCACCGACGGCGGCGGCATGGTGACGTGCTTGACGATGATCTCGCCGTAGCCGTCGCCGCCGAACGGCACCTTGCCGGTCAGCATCTCGAACAGCAGCACGCCCAGCGAGTAGATGTCCGCCCGGTGATCGATCTCGATCTTCCCCTCGCACTGCTCCGGGGACATGTAGTAGGGCGTGCCCATCACCGAACCGGTGCGGGTCTTGTGGCTGACCTTCTGATCGCTCAGCGTCAGCTTGGCGAGGCCGAAGTCGAGCACCTTGACGAAGTCACGCCCGGCCCCGCGGTTGATGCACAGGAAGATGTTCTCGGGCTTGAGATCGCGGTGGATGATCCCCTGCTCGTGCGAGGCGTTCAGCGCGTCGGCGATCTGCGCGGTGATCGACAGCGCGGACGCGGCGTCGAGGCGGTTCTCCCGGCGCAGGCGGTCGGACAGCGACTCGCCCTGCAGGTACTCCATCACGAAGTAGAACTCGCCGTCCGACGTGTTGCCGAAGTCGGCGATGTCGACGATGTGCTCGTGGCCGATCTGGTTGACGGCCTTCGCCTCGGTCACGAACCGTGACACCACATCGGAGTTCTTGGAAAGCTCCGGGTGGATCGCCTTCATGGCGACCTTCTTGCCGATCACGGGGTGCTCGGCGAGATACACCACGCCCATTCCCCCCTCTCCCAACTTGGCGGTGATCTTGTAATTGCCGATCGTGTGGCCGATATCGATCATAGATGGGCCGCCGTCGGAACCACTTTATAGCCGAATTACCGAGCGGCGCACGAATATAACGTAAGCTATCCCGAGTGTTTCAGCCGAAGAGAATCGATCGCCGCTGCGACAAAAGATCGGCGATCATTCCGTCGATCGTGCTGCGCACGGTCTCGGCGACGCGCGGCGTGGCTCCCTCGTCACCCAGCGGCGGTGGGGCGATGGGCGCGCCGATCTGGATGGTCCACTTCGTCGGCACGGGCAGCAACCCCAGCGGGCCCAACCACGGAAACGTAGGAGTTATCGGGATATACGGGATGCCCAGCGGTTCGGCGAAACGCGTAATCTTTCCGATCACCGGGTGAATCTCCTCCGCGCCGACGATCGCGACCGGAAGCAGCGGGACCTGAGCCTCGCGCGCGAGGCGGACGAAGCCGCCGCGGCCGAAGCGCGCCAGCCGGTAGCGCTCGCGATACAGCTTGCCAACGCCGCGCAGTCCTTCGGGGAACACCGCCACCAGCTCGCCCCGCGCCAGCATCGGCAGCGCCGTCTCCATCGACGCGCGCACGCAGCCGACGCGCGCCACGACATTGGCCATCCAGCCCGAACGAAAGGCGAAGTTGGCGACCAGCGGGCGCACGTGGCGGTGGTGCGGGTGGTCGCGGTGGATACCGTGCAGCAACATCGCGCCGTCGTACGGGATGCCGCCGGAGTGGTTGCCGACGAGCAGCGCCGCGCCGTCGTCAGGAATGTGTTCCACGCCGAGCAGGCGGACGCGGAAGTAACGCGACCAGAGGAACTCCAGCAGCGGCGCGGTGCGCTCGACGAAGGCCGGGTCGTAGCCGGAGTCGGGGCGCTCCTGGGCGCGCTCTGCGTGCGCGCCGTAGCCGGAGCGGATCGCTTCGACGATCGCCGCCAGCGCCGCGCGGATGCCGCCGTCAGAGGTCGCCACGGGCGCCTCCCAGCGATTCGAACACCGCGGTGAAGTCCGGCGGCGGGTCGGCGGTCCAGCGCAACGCCACACCCGTGACGGGATGTCGGAGACCGAGCAGCGCGGCGTGCAGCATCAGGCGAGGGGCAGATATGGGGGTGCGGCCGGCGCGAAGCAAGTCGCGAATGTAGACCGTTTCACCGATGATGGGGTGACCGCGCTCGGCGAGGTGAATCCGGATCTGATGCGTGCGGCCGGTCTCGAGCCGGACGCGGCACAGGGTCGCGTCAGGTAAGCGACGGAGCGGCTCGACGTGCGTGACCGCGCGCTGGGCGTGCTCCCGTTGGCCGGCGTGGCGCGTCGAACCGCGGATGCCGTCGCCGCGGTCGGCGACCAGGTGTGACTCGATCCGGCCGGCGGGGACGTCGCCCTCGGCGACGGCGAGGTAGGCGCGCTCGGCGGTGTGGCGCTGGAAGACCTCGTGCAGCGCGCGCTCGGCGAGGCGCGTCTTCGCGAAGCAGAGCAGGCCGGACGTGTCCTTGTCGATGCGGTGGACGATGTAGAGCGGCGTCGCGGTGGCGCGCTTGCCCTTGCGGCGCCAGACCGCGCGCACCAGGTCCATGGCGGTGCCGGTCTCCTTGCGATCGTAAGGGACGCTGGAGATCCCGGACGGCTTGTCGACGACGACGAGGTGGGCGTCGTCGAACACGACGCGGAAGCCGGGCGGCGTCTGGTCGGGGCGGGGGGCCGCGCGATCGAGCGAGACGCGCTGGCCCGCGCGCACGCGGCGCGCCGGATCGAGGGCGCGCTCGTCGTCGAGGAACACCTTGCCGGTCGTGCACAGCTTGCGGATGCGCTCCCAGCTTTCGCCTGGCAGCTGCGCGCGCAACGCCGCGGCGATGGTCACGCCTTCCTCCGCGGCCCCGATCATGAACGTCGCGCGCGAATCAGCCACGAACGAGATCGAACACGCGGGCGAGCGCGGCGTCGAGGTGCTGCGGCTCCGAGCCGCCGCCCTGGGCCATGTCCGGCCGGCCGCCCCCCTTGCCGCCGACCGCCTTCGCCACCTCGCCGACGATCTTGCCGGCGTTGAACCTGCCCACGAGGTCGGGCGTCACCATCGACACGAGGGCGATCTTGTCGCCCTCGACGCCGGCCAGCACGATCACGCCCGAGCGCAGCTTGTCGCGCAGCTGATCGGCGACCTCGCGCAGCGCCTTCGCGTCGGCCACGTCGGCGCGCGTGGCGAGCACGCGCACGCCGCCGACGTCGCGCGCCTCGGACAGGAGGTCGCGCCCGCCGCCCGAGGCGAGCTTGCGGCGCAGCGCCTCGATCTCCTTCTGCTGGTCGCGCTGCTCGGCCTGCAGCTTGCCGACGCGCGCGGCGACCTCGAAGCTGCCCGCCTTGAGCAGGCGGCCGCTCTCGCCCAGCTCGCCCTCCAGGCGGCGCACGAAGCCGAGCGCGCCCGCGCCGGTGACCGCCTCCAGCCGCCGCACGCCCTGGGCGACGCCGCTCTCCTCGGTGATCAGGAAGAAGGCGATGTCGCCCGTGCGCGCGACATGGGTGCCGCCGCAGAACTCCTTCGATTCGCCCATGGTCACGACGCGCACTGTGTCGCCGTACTTCTCGCCGAAGAAGGCGATGGCGCCGGCCTTCTTGGCGTCGGCGATCGCCAGCACCGCGGTGTCGGTGGCGGCGTTGCGGCGCACGCGCTCGTTGACCAGGTCCTCGACCTTCCGTTTCTCGTCGTCGCTGAGCGGCGCGCCGTGCGAGAAGTCGAAGCGCAGGCGATCGGGCGCGACCAGCGAGCCCTTCTGCGTGACGTGCTCGCCCAGGACGTGGCGCAGCGCCCAGTGCAGGAGGTGCGTCGCCGAGTGGTTGCGCCGGATGTCGTCGCGGCGTTCGGCGTCGACGGTCAGATCGACGGCGTCGCCGACGCGCAGCTCGCCCGACTGCACCTCGCCGACGTGCACCCAGAGCGTCGACACGGGGCGGACGCAGTCCTGCACGATCATCTTCGCGGACCCGGACGCCAGCACGCCCGTGTCGCCCATCTGTCCGCCCTGCTCGCCGTAGAACGGTGTCTCGGCGGTGACGACGCCGACGTTCTTCGACATCGGGCCGGCGACGTCGACCTCCTTGCCGTCGGCGATCAGCGCGACGATCTTCGACTTGCCGGCCGTCGCCTCGTAGCCGAGGAACTTCGTGGCGCCGACGCGGTCGGCGATGGCGTGGAACACGCCTTCGACCGCAACGTCACCCGAGCTGACGAAGCGCCCGCGCTTGCGCTGCTGCTCCATCTCCGCCTTGTAGCCCTTGTCGTCGAACGCGACGCCCTTCTCGCGGGCGATCATCTCCGTGACGTCGGGCGGGAATCCGTACGTGTCGTAGAGCTCGAACGCGAGCTTGCCGCTGACGTCAGACCAGCGTCCTCCCGCGGTCTTGGGCGCGATCGCCGCGCTCAGCATCTTGACGCCTCGATCGATCGTCTCACGGAAGCGCGTCTCCTCGTCGATGCACGTCTTCTCGATCAGCGAGGTCCGCTCACGCAGCTCGGGATAGACGTCGCACATCTTGCCGATCACGTCGGCGGCGACGGTGTGCAGGAACGGATCCCGGATGCCGATCAGCCAGCCGTGATAGACCGCGCGCCGCATGATTCGGCGCAGGACGTACTCGCGCTCGGTCTTGTCGGGCAGCACGCCGTCGGCGACCAGGAAGGCGGTCGCGCGCGCGTGATCGGCGATGGCCCGCAGCGAGACGCTGACGCCCTCGTAGTCGGCGGGCGCGAACGTCTTCCCCGACAGCGCGACGGCGCGATCGATGAGCGGCCGCAGCAGGTCGGTCTCGTAGTTCGAGCGCACGCCCTGCAGCACGGCGCACAGCCGCTCCAGGCCCATCCCGGTGTCGACGGACGGCTTGGGCAGCGGGCGGCGGTTGCCGGGGGCGAGCTGCTCGAACTGCATGAACACCAGGTTCCAGATCTCGACCCAGCGATCGCAGTCGCAGGCGGCGCCCAGGCACTTGTTGCCGGCCGCCTCCTCGGCGCACGGGATGTCGTCGCCCTGGTGGAAGTGGATCTCGCTGCACGGGCCGCACGGGCCCGTGTCGCCCATCTGCCAGAAGTTCTCCTTGTCGCCCAGCGAGGTGATGCGGTCGTCGCCGACGCCCGCCACCTTCTTCCAGAGGGCGCGCGCCTCGTCGTCGGATTCGTGCACCGTGTAGACGAGGCGCTTCGGGTCGATGGCGTAGACCTTGGTCAGCAGCTCGAACGCGAACGCGATCGCGTCGGCCTTGAAGTAGTCGCCGAACGAGAAGTTCCCGAGCATCTCGAAGAACGTGTGGTGGCGCGCGGTGCGCCCGACGTTGTCGAGGTCGTTGTGCTTGCCGCCGGCGCGCACGCACTTCTGCGAGCTGGTCGCGCGCGGCGTGCCCGGCTTCGCCTTGCCCGTGAAGAAGTCCTTGAACTGGTTCATCCCGGCGTTGGTGAACAGCAGCGTCGGGTCGTTGTGCGGCACCAGCGACGCGCTCGCGACGGCCTTGTGGCCCTGCTTGCCGAAGTAGTCGAGGAACGTGCGGCGGACGTTGAATGAGTCGGATGAGTCGTTCGAGGCCATGGGCGGACGGAAGACTACTACACCGGCGCCGCCCGTCCCGCGAGCCGGATCAGGCGGCGCTCGCGAACGCCTTTCGCTTCCTGGCCAGGCGATCCTCGAACGGACGGAGGTCCATGCCCATCTGCCGGGCGGCCACGAGACCTCGCAGAATCTCCTTCGCGTCGGCAGGTGAGCCGTCGTAAGAGCGAATCAACGCCGAGAGCTTGCTCGCTATCCGCTTGCGCGCCCGGGCGTCGATGTCCGCCTGTTTGAGCCACTTCCTCGCGCGGGTCACGGTCCCATCTCCTCCGTGGTCTTGGTGCCCTTCCATTTTACTCGAAGCAGCTGAACGCTGTGGCCCGCCACTCGGTACAGGATTCGGAAATCGCCGACTCGGGCTTGCCACGTAGCCGTGGGGCACCACCAGACGCGTTTTCGAAGCGGTCTGCGGTTGCGCGTGCGGGCTTCAGCCTGATCCCTGAGCATCAGAAGGGCGGCCCTGATGCGCGGATAAACGAAGGCGTCGAGTTGCGCCAGGTCGGCGTCGAAGATAGGCGCGAAGTTGAGCTCGTATCGATGAGCCATGCCGTGTCCACGAGGACATCGGCTCGGGCCTCCCGGCTGTTGCTACGAATCGGCGTTCAGCTCGCGGCGGTCGCGGCCGCGCCGCCCGCGACGATCTCGGCCTCGGCCTTGCGGCCCTTGCCCTTGGCGGCGGCGACCAGGCGCTGGTGCAGCACGCCGCGCAGGCCGCCCGCCAGGCGGGCGCGCACGGCCACGCGCGCGTCCGTTTCCCACAACCCGACCAGGCGCGTGACGGCGTTGGCCGGGCTGGCGGCGGTGATGCCGGCGACGACGAGGCGGCCGGTCTCGGCCGCCGCCAGCGCCAGCTCGCCCGATTCGCGATCGCCGATCTCGCTGATCAACAGCACGTCCGCGTCCTGGCGGGCGGCGGCGCGCAGGCCGGCGGCGATGGTCGGAACGTCCAGCCCGACCTCGCGCTGCACCACGACGCTGCGCTGATCCTTGAGGATGATCTCGACCGGGTCCTCCACGGTGACGACACGGACCGGGTGGCGGGTCGTCAGATCGTCGACCAGCGCGGCCAGGGTGGTGGTCTTGCCGCTGCCCGGACCGCCCGCGACCAGCACCAGCCCGGCGCCCGGCGCGACCAGATCACGCGCATTCGCCGGCAGCCCCAGGCTGTCGAGCGCCGGCGGCACCGGCGGGACCAGGTGCAGCGAGACCATCATGCCGCCCCGGTGCTGCGAGATCTGCACGCGCTGGCGCGTCCCGTTCGACGTCACCAGCGCGACCGTGACGTCGCCCAGGCGCTCGAGGATGTCGCGCCGCCGATCGTTCAGCAGCGACATCGCGAGGTTGTGGAGAAAATCGCGGGACATCTGCGGCACGTCCGGGTTGCGCAGCGTGCGCAGCTCGCCGTCGATGCGCAGGATCGGCTCCAGCCCCGGCTTCAGATGGATGTCGGAGGCGCCCAGCTGCCGCGCCGTCGCCAGCGCCCGATCGAACAGGGAGTCCATCGCCATTCAATGACTACAGTACGCGGTCGGCCATGATAGGCGAGCGCAGGGTGGCTTTGCCAGTCCGGAGCGAGCGGGGGCGCGGGGGACCCAAAGCGCGCGAAGCCGAGCGACGTCCCCCGACTAAATAGACCGGGGGAGGGGAAACGGATAACCTTACGGCTCGACAGTGTCGAATCCACCCGTCGCCGCCGGGCAGGAAGTGCTGGTCGTCGACGCCGACGACCAGGTGGTCAAGGGTTTGGATAAGCTGCTGACGCGGGTCGGCTTGATCGTCACCGGAACCCACGATCCGATCCGCGCGCGCGATCAGCTGCTGAACAAGTTCTACGCCGTCGCGCTGGTCGACGCGGACACGCCCACGCCGGGCGGCGGCATCGAGCTGCTGCAGTTCGCGCGCGACAAGTCGCCGCTGACGTCGGTCGTGATCATGACGGCCCGCAAGTCCTACGAGACGGCGGTGAAGGCGTTCCGCGCGGGCGCCGCCGACGTCGTGCTGAAGGAGCCGGACGTCGTCCCCTACCTGCGCGAGCGCGTGGTCGAGGCGGCCACCGACATCAAGGCGACCGCGGACCGCAACAGCCTGCTCGAGGAGGTCGCCGAGACGCACGAGGAGTTCCTGCGCCGGCTGCGCGACGCCGCGCGCGAGGGGCTGGACCTGGAAGATCGCCTGTCCGGACGCCAGGAGGAGGCGGGGGACGACCTCGGCCCGGTCAGCGTCGTGCTGGTCGACGACGACGCGAAGGCGCTCGAGCGGCTGCAGGGCGTGCTGCCGGCGGCGGCCGGGTGGCAGATCGGCGCCGCGCTGACCGGCGGCGAGGCGCTGGACATCGTCACCCAGGAGCGCCCCCAGATCGTGCTGGTCAAGGAGGACCTGCCCGATCTGCCGGGCAGCATGGTCGTCCACACGGTGAAGTCGAGCGCGCCCGAGGCGGTGGTGCTGCTCTACACGCCGCCGGGCCAGAGCGGCCGGCCGGGCGAGGTGAAGCTGGTCGATACGAGCGGGACCATGAACACCATCGCCAGCTACGCCGACGCCGCGCAGCTGGCCGCGCCGCTCGGCGAGATCCGCGAGGCGCTGCGCGCGAAGTCGAAGGAGCGGCGCTACCTGCAGGCGTTCCGCCAGCGCCACTTCGAGTTCCTGCAGCGCTACAACAGCATCAAGACCCGGCTCAAAGAAGAGCTGGATCGTCGCAAGAAGAAGACGCTCCGGTAGGGCGGCGGGCCGGGCGGCGCGCTGCGGCTTGAGCCGCCACGGCCGCTGTGGCCAACTGATCCGGCATGACCCGGTGGGTGGTCCTGGCGGTTCCGGTGGCGGTCGCGTCGCTCGCGGCGTCGGGTTGCGGCGTGCGGTCGCTCGATCCACCCCCCGCGACGGGGTCGGGCGCGTCCTCCGGCTCCGGCGCCGGGGGAGCGGGTGACGCCGCTGCTTCCACCGTGAGCACGCCCGACAGACCGCCGTGCGGCGGCACCGTCGAGACCACCGGGACGACGCCCGCCGGCCCGTTCACGGCGTCCACGGTCTGGGCCGAGTACTACCCGTGCGGCATCGACATCACCCTCTGGATCCACGACGGCAGCGCCTTCGCGCTCCAGCTCGTGGCGCGCGTGCAGCTGGCGGACGGCGGTGCCAACCTCGAGACGGAGGCGGTCGCGGCGAAGGCGAAGCTGTTCGCCCTCGCGCCGTCCACCGGAGACTGGACCACCTCAGGGACGTTGACGATCACGTCCGCAAACAACCCCTACAACTACGACTACGACGCGGGAACGCGCCCGGGCATCGCCGGGACCTTCGCGCTGAGCGACGACGGCTTCTCGCTTTCGGGATCCTTCTCGACGCCCTACTGCGCGTTCAGCATCTGCGGCACCGAATGACGCCGGCGCATCGGTTTCAGCCGCCGCTCTCGTCGGGGTCGACCGCGGCGACAGAGGGAAGGTTGCGATACATCTGCGCGGCGTCCATGCCGTAGCCGACGACGAACGCGTCGGGCGCGTCGAACCCGACGAAGTCGAGGGGCGGGACGCCCGACGCTCTGTAGCTGGGCTTCGCCAGCAGCGCGCAGACGTGGACCGCCGCCGGACCGCGGGCCTGCAGCAGGTCGACCAGGTACTTCAGCGTCAGCCCCGTGTCGACGATGTCCTCGACGAGCAGCACGCGACGGCCCGCGATCGGCGCGCCGAGGTCGCTGGTGATCTCGACGACGCCCGACGACACGGTCGCGTCGCCGTAGCTGCGGACGCCCAGGAAGTCGCAGGTCAGATCCCGCGGGATCGCCCGCACCAGGTCGGCCATGAACATGAAGGCCCCGCGCAGCACGCCGACCACGGTCAGCGGCCCGGGCGGCAGGCGGGCGTCGATCTCCGCCCCCAGCTCGGCCACCCGGCGGGCGATGACGGCTGCGGAGATGACCTCACGGGGCGACATCCTCCCACCGTGCCCGACTACGGCCGGCCTGTAAACCCGCCGAGGAGGGGGGAACCTGGCCGCTCCGGCCGTTGTCCCTAACAATGAAAATGCCCATGCCCATCAAGATGACGAAGCGAATCGGGGTGGTGCCGCTGTCGCTGGCGCTGGTGTCCGCGTGCGCCGGCAAGGCGAGGAACGACGTCACGGTCGCCCCGCCGCCCGTCGAGCACATCGAGATGGATCCCATCAAGATCTCGGCGGTCAAGGGACCGGACGGCGTCCACCTGGAGACCTTCGACGTCGCCGAGGTGTTCGAGCACGCGGGCAAGGCCCTGGCCGAGAAGCGCTTCGACGACGCGATCGCCGGCTACGAGCAGCTGCTGCGCGAGTTCCCGGGCGACAACAAGTTCCGCCTGCCCAGCCTTTATAACGAAGGGCTGGCCTACCAGGGGAAGAAGGACTGGGCGAAGGCCGCCGACACCTTCAAGAAGATGGCGGACCTGGCGCCGAATTCGTCCGACACGAAGGACGCGCTCTTCCAGCTGGGCGCCACCTACGCCGAGATGGGCAACTGGCCGACCTCGGCGACCATCTTCGCCCAGCTGCTGGAACGCAAGGACATGACGGCCGACGACAAGATCGAGGCCTACGCGCGCCGCGGGTTCGCGCAGTTCCAGCTCAAGGACCTGGACACGGCCGAGCGGACGTTCTCGACCGCGCTCTACTACTACCGGAGCATCGAGAAGGAGGAGCGCCTCCAGACCGACTTCTACCTCGGCCTGGTGCGCTACCACCTCGGGGAGATCCCCCACGAACGGTTCCGCCAGATTCCGCTCCGGCTGCCCGAGAAGCAGATGGCCCTCGACATGGAGA
>DATBHU010000028.1:0-2179 GCA_036557265.1 Polyangia bacterium | reverse complement strand
CTGGTCGGAGCACGCCGACCTGCCGTGGATCCTGCGCCAGATCTGGTCGGCGCCGGTCGGGCTGGTGCAAGAGGTCCGGTGTCTCGCGCTGGGCGAGCTGGGCGCGCGCCCCGACGGCGATGACTTCATCATGATCGACATCTCCGACGGCGTCGGCGGCGCGCTGATGCTGGGCGGTCGGATCTACCAGGGCGCGCTGCCGATGAGCGGCGAGATCGGCCACACCCCGATCCCCGGCAACAACCGCCTGTGCGGGTGCGGCGGGCGCGGCTGTCTGGAGACGCTCGCCTCGGCGCGCGGTCTCATCCAGAGCCTGCGTGAAGCCAAGGGCCACGCGCCGACGCACGCGCTGACCTTCGCCGACGTCGTCAAGGCGGCGGAGCGCGAGCTACCGCCGTGGATGCGCGCGACGTTCGACGCGATCGCGACCTGCGTCAGCGCGGCGCTGAACCTGTACGGCGTGCGGCGCGTGGTGATGGTCGGGCGCATCGCCGAGCTGCCGGCGCCGGCCACCGACTACCTGATCGGCGTCATCCAGCGCGCCTCGATGTGGAGCCGCTTCGACGCCGTCGCGGTCACGCTGGCGCCCAAGCGCGTCGCGCGCGGCCTCGTCATCGCCGGCATCCACCGCTTCGTGATGCCGGCCGACTGGTCCGCGGCGTAGGCCGGCTCGGGCCCCGTTCGGTCGTTGGGTTGAGGGAAAACACACCGTCCACGGCCCCCGACGAAGAAGCGAACGGAGCCGCCACGGCGGCCGGCTCTACGTTTCGACGATGTGGGCGCCGCGGGCGGGGCGGGAGACGAACCAGGTGAGGCCGCGTTCGTGCCGGCGCTGGTATTCGCGCGCCAGCCGCTCGCCGATGTCGGCGACGCGGTCGGACGCCGCCAGCGTCACGGTGCAGCCGCCGAAGCCGCCCCCGGTCATGCGCGCGCCGAAGACGCCGCCCGCCTCGCCGACGTCGTGCGCCAGGCCGACCAACGTGTCGAGCTCCGGCGAGCTGACCTCGAAGTCGTCGCGCAGCGACCGGTGGCTCTCGTACATCAGCGCGCCGGCCGCGCGCCAGTCGCCCTCCGCCAGCGCCTCCGCCGCCGCGCGCGTACGCGCGTTCTCGGTCACCACGTGGCGGGCGCGGCGGTAGAGCAGCGGCCCCAGCGTCGCCTCGGCGGCCGCCACCGTCGCGGGCGTCGCCTGGCCCAGCTCGGCGACGCCCAGCCTGTGCGCCGCCTCCACGCAGGCCGACATGCGCGCCGCGTAGGCCCCGTCGCCCAGCGAATGGCGGACGTTGCTGTTGGCGATCAGCAGCGACACCGATGGATCCGCGAACGGCACCAGGTGCGTCTGCTGCGACCGGCAGTCGATCAGCAGCGCCCCCGCTTCCTCGCCCAGCACCGAGATCAGCTGGTCCATGATCCCGCACGGCACGCGCGCGTAGTCGTGCTCGGCCTGCCGGCACAGGCGCGCCTTGTCGGCCGGGTCCAGCCGGGTGCCGAGCGCGGTCTCAAGCAGGGTCGCCGTCGCGACCTCGAACGCGGCGCTGCTCGACAGCCCGCCGCCCAGCGGCACGTCGGAGATCACCAGCGCGTCCAGCGCCGGCGCCACCAGGCCGCGCGCCGCGAAGCCGGCCACCACGCCGCGCGCGTAGTTGGCCCAGTGGGGCTCGCCCGGCACGGGGGTCGCCGCCAGCGGGATGTCGACCGTCTCGGCCATGGCCTCGCTGTGCAGGCGCAGGCGCAGGCCGGCGTCCGCCGCCGCCGGCGCCGCGGCGATCACCGTGTGGCGGTCGATCGCCATCGGGAGCACCAGACCGCCGCTGTAGTCGGTATGTTCGCCAATAATGTTAACGCGACCGGGCGCTGCGACCACCCAGCGGGGCGGCCGTCCGAATCTGGCGGTGAACTCCGAGGCCGCGGTACGCGACAGCACGTTGTCGTACCCGAATACCACGATTTTGCGAAGGAAAGGGCCCTTGATCGCGGCGCTGGCCGCGGCCCTGCTGGCCTGCCGATCGCGCGGGCCGCGCGAGGACGCGCCGGGCGGCGAGCTCGGCCGGCGGCGCGCCGCGCTGCTGGCGGGGAGCGGACCGCTCGCGGTCGACCCCCTGCGCGCCGGCGAGCCGAGCTGCCCGGCGCCGCTGCTCGCGATCGACGCCGCGGGCGTCACCGTGTCGACGGCGCCGTC
>DATBHU010000027.1:0-3883 GCA_036557265.1 Polyangia bacterium | reverse complement strand
TCCGGCGGCCGCGGCGGCGCGACGACGGGCTCGGGCGGAAGCTCCAGCACGGCCGGCACGACGGGAGCCGGCGGCGCCACCGGCGTCGGCGGCGCGACGGGGACGGCTGGCACCGGCGGTGGCACCGTCGTCGATCAGATTCAGGTCGCCGCGCGCTGCCAGCCCGAAATGTCGGCGCAGGAGATCAAGGTGACGTTCGAGATCCTGAACCCGGGCTCGGTGACGAAGCAGCTGAGCGACATCAAGGTTCGCTACTACTTCAGCCTCACGACACCGCTTCCGCCGACCGTCTACATCGACTTCGCACAGAAGGTCCCGAAGGAGATGGTCACGAGCACGGTGACCACTTCCTATGTCGAGCTCGGGTTCGCGCCCGGCACCGGCTCGCTGGCCGCCTTCGACAACCTCATCGGAACCGACCAGATCCAGCTGCGCCTGGGCAACTACTCGACGACCACCTGGAACACGTCGCAGGACGACGACTACTCGTACAAGTCTTGCGCGGGCGTCACGAACACCATGGCTTACGCCGACCGGACGACCATGCCCGGCTACTACCAGGGCCAGCTCGCCTGGGGCAGCGAACCGGCGCAGTAGCGCGCGGGCCGCGCGGGCGGGCCCGTCTTTTCCGTCCGGCGCTTTCGGGTTAGGGTCCTCGCCGCCGGCGCGAAGCCGGTCCCCTACGCCCGAGGATGCCCATGACCACCCGTTCGCTTACGCTCGCGCCCGCGCCCGCGCGGCGTGTCGGTTCCGCCCCGTCGCTCGTCGTGCTGCTCGGCCTCGCCGCCTGCGCGTCGCCGCCGCCGCCCGCGGGCGGCGCCCCCACGCCGACGACGCCGACGACGCCGGCCGCCGCCGAACCGGCCGCGGCACCGCCCGGCTCCGCCACCGTCGGCACCGCCTCCGACTGGAACGCGCAGCCGACCAACGGCTCGCCCGGCGTCGACGCGCCGAAGCTGTCGGGGCACGAGCTGCTCGGGAACACCACCTTCGAAGGCGGCAAGTACGTCCCGTGGACGACGTCGTTCACGGCGCCCGGCGCGGGCAGCGGCTTCGTCAAGGACGGCCAGTTCTGCGTCCTGGTCACCAACAAGGGCAAGGATCCGTGGGACGCGCAGATGCGCCACCGCGAGATGGTGATCCAGAAGGGCCACACCTACTCGCTGCGCTACACCGCGCACGCGACCAAGCCGATCCAGATGAAGGCGAAGGTCGGGATGTCCGGGCCGCCCTACAAGGAATACTGGGCCGACACGGTGGACCTGACGACGCATCCGCAGACGTTCGTCGGCGTCTTCACGATGGAGGAGGACGACGACCCGACCGCCGAGCTGGCGTTCCACTTCGGCGGCCCGAACGCGGGCGAGACGCAGCCGCCCTACACCGTCTGCTTCGACGACATGCACCTCGACGATCCGAAGTTCGTGAAGGCGGCGGGGGCGAAGGAAGAGGCGCCGATCCCGAACGTCACCGTCAACCAGACCGGCTACCTGCCCGGGCTGCCGAAGCTCGCCACCGTCAAGAGCGCGTCGACGGCGCCGCTCAAGTGGGAGCTGCACAAGCACGGCGGCGGCGTGGTCGCGTCGGGCGAGAGCAAGCCGTTCGGCAAGGACGCCGCCTCGGGCGAGGACGTCCACCTCGTCGACTTCTCGTCGGTGACGACGCCCGGCAAGGACTACACGCTGAAGGTGGGCAACGACACCAGCCACCCGTTCGACATCGGCGCCGACGTCTACAAGAAGCTGAAGTACGACGCGCTGGCGATCTTCTATCACCAGCGCAGCGGCATCCCGATCGCGATGCCGTACGCGGGCGGCAAGCAGTGGACGCGTCCGGCCGGCCACGTCAACGTGAAGGCGTTCGACCCGGTCAAGGATTCGCCCAACACCGGCGACAAGGCCGTCCCGTGCCTGAAGGATTCGGGCTGCGACTACACGCTGGACGTCACGCGCGGGTGGTACGACGCCGGCGACCACGGCAAGTACGTCGTCAACGGCGGCATCGCGGCGTGGACGCTGATGAACCAGTACGAGCGCGCCCAGGAGCGCGGCACGGCGGGCGACTTCGGCGACGGGAAGATGAACATCCCGGAGAAGAAGAACAAGGTCCCCGACATCCTCGACGAGGCGCGCTGGGAGATGGAGTTCATGCTGGCGATGCAGGTGCCCGACGGCAAGCCGAAGGCCGGCATGGTCCACCACAAGATCCACGACAAGGAGTGGACCGCGCTCGGCACGCGCCCGGATCAGGACGCGCAGCCGCGCTTCCTGTGGCCGCCGTCGACGGCGGCGACGCTGAACCTGGCCGCGACCGCCGCCCAGTGCGCGCGCGTGTTCGCCAAGCTGGACAAGAAGTTCTCGGCGCGCTGCCTGGCGGCGGCGGAGAAGGCGTGGCCGGCCGCGGTCGCCAACCCGGCGGTCTTCGCGGGCACGGCGGCGATCGGCGGCGGGCCGTACGACGACACGCACGTCGACGACGAGTTCTACTGGGCGGCGGCCGAGCTGTACGCGACGACGAAGAAGGACGCCTACAAGACGTTCCTCGAGAAGTCGCCGCACTACAAGAAGGTGCCGGCCGTCGACGGCGACGAGCAGTTGCCGACGCCGATGACGTGGGGATCGGTCAGCGCGCTCGGCACGATCACGCTGGCGGTGGTGCCGAACGGGCTGGCGGCCAAGGAGATCGACGACTGCAAGGCGGCGATCAAGGCGGCGGCGGACAGCTACGTCGCGATCGTCGACACGCAGGGCTACCGGGTGCCGTTCAAGCCGGGCAAGAAGGGCTTCCCGTGGGGGTCGAACTCGTTCGTGCTGAACAACGCCCTGGTGATGGGGCTGGCGGGCGACTTCACGGGTGACGTGAAGTACAGGAACGCGGTGGCCGAGGGGATGAACTACATCCTCGGGCGCAACCCGCTCGACAAGTCGTACGTCACGGGCTACGGCGAGCGGCCGCTCGAGAACCCGCACCATCGCTTCTGGGCGCACCAGGCGAACGCGAAGTTCCCGTCGGCGCCTCCGGGCGTGGTGTCGGGCGGGCCGAACTCCGGGCTGCAGGACCCCTACGTGCAGGCGGCCGGGCTGGCCGGCTGCGCGCCGCAGAAGTGCTTCGTCGACAACATCGAGGCGTGGTCGGCCAACGAGATGGCGATCAACTGGAACGCGCCGCTCGCCTGGGTGGCGGCGTACCTCGACGAGCACGGCAGCGGCAGGGGCGCCGGCAAGGCGAAGGGGAAGAAGTAGTCACGCCCGAGCCGTCGATCGTCGATCGCGAATCGCTGATCGCCGCCATGCGCGGCGGGACGAAGCCGCGCTTCCTGTTCTTCTGGGGGCATCACGCATCGTCGAGCGGCCGGCTCGGGGCCGAGTGCCTGTCGCAGTGGTGGCCGGCGCCGTTCATCGTCGACGGCGTCCGCTACGCGACGGCTTCGCGCTGATGGTCGCGCGCCGCACGCTGGCGCCGCTGTCGGAGTGACCGCGGGCACTGTCCGGCGGTCTTCATCCATAGGACAGTGGTCCGATGGCAAAGCTGCTTCGCCGGCTCGCGCTGGTCGGAATCGTGTCGTTCCCTGTGCTCGCGGTCGCGCATTCGACCGGCCACGAGTCACGCACCGTCGCCGAGTGCGAGCGGCTGCCGGGAACGCAGGAGCAAGGCGAACGCGCGCAGTGCCTGCGCTGCGTGACGCGCCCGAAGAAGCACCACTACCACCCGGACTACCCGGCCGGCGAACGCTGCCGCCCGGATAACGGGAGGCCTTAGCCCGCATTTCTCACCAATAAAGTTATCGCCACGCGATCCGCTGCTGTTATGTGGAGCTTGTCTAGGGCTTTCCACAGCAGAAGGAGATCGACGTGGCGACGACAGACTGTACCTCGGAGCAGCT
>DATBHU010000026.1:0-6131 GCA_036557265.1 Polyangia bacterium | reverse complement strand
TGCTGGGCCCCTTCGACTACACCCGCGAGAACTACACCCGCCTGCTCTGGTTCTTCGAGGGGTTCACCGATTACATGGCGCACGTCATCATGCTGCGCGCCGGCGTCACGGGCGAGCGCGACTTCCACCGCATGCTGGCCGAGGACTGGCCGAAGTACGCGATGCGACCGGGCCGCAACGAGACGCCGCTCGACGAGCTGTCTTTCGAGGCCTGGATCAAGCAGTACAAGCCGTCGGAGAACTACGTCAACCGCGCGGTCAGCTACTACGAGCGCGGCCTGTGGACCGGAATGGCGCTGGACATCGAGCTGCGTCTCGCCACGCGCGGCCGCCGCGGCCTGCCCGAGATGTTCCGCCGCATGTGGGAGCGGCTGGCGAAGGCGGGCTGGGCGATCACCGAGACCGACGTGCGCGAGGCCGCGGCGGCGATCGCCGGCAAGCGGCTGGATCGCTTCTTCGAGCGCTACGTGCACGGCACCGACGAGCTGGATCTGCCCGCGCTCTGGCGGCGCGCCGGCCTGACCGCGGCCGCACGCCCGGACTGGGACCTCGGCGGCAAACCGCCGGCGGACCGCGACGCCGTGCGGGCCCGGCGCGCGCGCGCCTGGACCGGCATCGACCTCCACCCCGACCGGACGCTGGTGCGCAACGTCGTGCCCGGCTCGCCCGCCTGGCGCGCCGGCATCACCTTCGGCGACGACATCGTCGCCGTAGACGGCGCGCGCGTGAACGCCGCGACCTTCGCGAAGCGCGTCGGCGACGCCGATCCGGGCGCGCGCGTGCCGATCGCGTTCTTCCGCCGGGACCTCCTGCGCGAAGCCACGGTGACGCTGGCGGAGAGCCCCGCCCGCACCTGGACGGTCGCCACCGATCCGCACGCGGGCGCGCGCGCCTCCGCCGTCCGCGCCGGCTGGCTGGCCGGGGCGCGCCGCGCATGAACCGCCCGCTCGGCGCTGGCCGGCGGGTTGAAGGCGACGGAGATCTTCGCCTCGCCCCCGACAGGGGGAGAGGCCGCCGAGCCGTAGGCTCGGCGGGAGAGAGGGCCCGCGGTGAAGACGGGCCCCTCTCCCTAACCCTCTCCCCGCTTCGCGGGGCGAGGGCAAACGGCTTCCATGGATCGCACTGCGCGATCGCGCTCGCGGCGTACCTGGTGTCGGCCTGCGCGGCGCCCGTGCCGGCCGCGCGGCCCGCGAGCGCGCCGGTCGCCGCCCCCCGACCGGACGCGGATGCGCTCCGTCCCGAACGCGTTGCGCCGGTGCGCGCGTACATCCGCGCGGCGTGGCAGCGGCTGACACGCACGGTGGTCGATCTCCCGCGCGCGGCGGAGGACGACAAGGTCCCGCACGCGGCCGGCGCGCCGTGGCCGGTCTACATCCCGCCCGACGACGCGCGCCGCATCGTGACCGAGCTGGCAGGCGAGCTGCCGCCCCGGGATCTCGCGCGCATCGAGCTCCGTCCGCTGCCGCGCGACACGACCTCCATCCGCGAGCACGGTCTCCTCTACCTGCCGCGCCCCTACGTCGTTCCGGGCGGCCGCTTCAACGAGCTCTACGGCTGGGACAGCTACTTCATCGTGCTCGGGCTGCTGCAAGAGAACGATCCGAACGACACCGCGCTGGCCCGCGACATCGTCGAGGACTTCCTCTACGAGGTACGCCACTACGGCGGCGTCCTGAACGCGAACCGCACCTACTACCTGACCCGGTCGCAGCCGCCGCTGCTGTCCGAGATGGTGCTGGCGCTCTACCCGCGCCACGTCGACAAGGAGTGGCTGGCGGGCGCGCGCGACGCGCTGGTCGCCGTCCACGATCACTGGGTGGCGCCGCCCCACCTGATCCCGTCGATCGGCCTGTCGCGCTACTTCGATCACGGCGACGGCCCCGCCCCCGAGGTCGTGACCGGCGAGCGCGACGCCCAGGGACGCAACCACTACGACCGCGTGCGCGCCTGGTTCCGCGCCCACCCCGACGCCGCCAACGGCTTCTACCGGCGCGAGGCCGACGAGCTGACGCCGCTCTTCTACAAGGGCGACCGCTCGATGCGCGAATCCGGCTTCGATCCGACCGGACGCTTCGGCCCGTTCGGCGCCGACGTCATCCACTACGCGCCGGTCTGCCTGAACACCCTCCTCTATCAGATGGAGCGCGACCTGGCCGCCATCGACGGCGAGCTCCGGCGCGACGCCGACGCCGCCCGCTGGCGCGCCCTCGCCGACGAGCGCGCGGCGCGCATCGAGGCGCTGCTGTGGGACGACGACGCCGGCCTCTACTTCGATTCCGACTTCGAGAGCCACCACCGCAACCCCTACCCGTTCGCGACGACGTTCTGGCCGCTGTGGGCCGGGCTGGCGTCGCCGGCGCACGCGCGGCGCGTCCGCGACAACCTGCGCCTGTTCGAGCGGCCGGGCGGCATCGTCACCAGCACGAAGGTGACGGGCGCGCAGTGGGACGCCCCGTTCGGCTGGGCGCCGCTGCAGCTGTTCGCCGTCCGGGGCCTCCGGGAATACGACTTCGGCGACGACGCCGATCGGATCGCGGCCGCCTGGCTGACGATGGTCGTCCAGGACTTCGAGCGCCGCGGCACGCTGGTGGAGAAGTACGACGTCGAGCGGCGCACCTCCGACGTCGCGGGCCGCCTCGCCTACGGCTACAAGAGCAACGAGGTCGGCTTCGGCTGGACCAACGGCGTCACGCTGGCGCTGTTCGACGACCTGCTCGGCTCCCGCTGACGCGCCGGCGTTCAGCGCGAGTAGGTGATCGCGTCGGCCGAGATATCGGTGACGATGTCGGCGAGATCGTCGAACCGGATGTCCGAGAGATCGACGCCGGGGACGCGCAGCGCCGAGACCGCGAAGCGCAGCGTCCCGAGCGGCAGCGGATCGGGCGCCAGGCCGGGCAGCGAGAACGACGTCGTGCCGTCGAAGATCGTGATCGCCCAGCGCCGCTGGCCGTCCATCGTCTGCAGCTCGGCGCTGTGCACGCTCGCGCCCGCGACGGGCGTGAACGAGAACGTCCCCGCCGTCATCGCGATGGTGGACGGCGGCGCCAGCCAGCTGCCGACCGCCACCGTCGCCGAAACGTCCACGCCGCGCAGCCAGGTGAGCGTCGACGGCAGCGCCTTGCTGGCGTCGTCGTAGGCGGCCGCCAGCAGGTCGTAGTGCCCGCCCGCCAGCGCCCCGACCAGCTTCGGCACGCGCGTCATCATGCTGGTCTTGTCCAGCGTCGGCAGGACGATGGTGATCCGCCCGTCGACGCCCAGGTCCAGCACCGGGTAGGCGATGACGTAGTCCAGGCCCGACGGCGTCGTCGCGAACGACGCCGCGAACGGCTGCATATCGCTGTCCGCGATGATCGGCAGCATCTCCGCCCCGGTGGTGGTGCCGTCGCCGAACGACAGCCCGGTCTTGATCGCCCAGCCGATGATCGTGTTGACGTCGTCGCTCTGGTCGTCGGTCCCCTTGGTGTCGTTGTCGATCAGGATCGCGAAGTGCGCCTGCGCGCCCGTGTGGGTGGTCAGCACCCAGTTGCAGTCGTCGACGCGCGCGGCCGGGTTCGAGTTGCGCACGCACAGGTTCGCCGGGATGGTGACCGGGTAAGGCGTGCCGGTGCCGATGTCGGCGTCGACGATGCGCGTCCCCTGGTCGATGTCGTTGCCTCGGTCGGTCAAGCCCGGGTTCGACGACGCGCCGATCAGCGCCAGCGTCTGGTGGTCCGCCGCCGGCGCCGGCAGCGCCTCCCAGCCGGCGATCGTTCCCTGGACCGTCGCGCGGCTCAGCGCGGGCGAGGAGATCGCCCGCAGCGCTATCGTCAGGTTGCCGCCGTCCACGCCGATCCAGGTGGCGGGCGCGTGGCCCGACGCCGACACGGTCAGCGTCACCGGCTTCGTCAGCAGCTTGCACCCGGCGCCGCCGCTGGCGCCGTCGGCCTCGCCGCCGCTCGCCGAGAAGCGGGCCAACCCGGTCGAATCGGTCAGCGCCTGGCACGGCTCCAGCTCGTCGGCGGCGCCGACGCGCACCGCCGCGTTCGACACGACGCCGCGCGTGTCCTCGTCGGTGACGTAGACGTTCAGCGCGCCGCGGATGGGGCCGTCGGCGATGCCGCCGCCCGGGATCAGGTGTGGCGCGACCGGCGGCGAGAGCGGGTGGCTGCTGCCGCCGCAGGCGCCCCCGGCCAGCAGCAGCGACGCGACCAGGGCGACCTTGCTCGTCTGCATCGGCATCCCCATGGACGTCACCGCGTGAACATGACGACGTCGTTGGCGATGCCGGCGATCTTGTCGCGCGCGTCGTCGAGCTTGAAGTTGTCGACGTCGATGCCCGGGATCAGCAGCGCCGACGCCTGGAACCGCAGCGTCCCCGTCGGCAGCGGGTCGGGCGACAGCCCCGGCAGCGTGAACGACGTCGAGCCGTCGAACAGCGTGACCGACCAGAGCCGGTTGCCGTTCGCGTCCTGGATCTCGCCCCCCTGCACGGTCGCGCCGGGCACGGCGGCGAACGAGAACGTCCCGCCCGTCGTCGCGATGGTGCTGGGCGGGGGCAGCCAGCTCGCGAGCTGCACCGTGGCGCCGACGTTGACGTCGTGCAGCCAGGCCAGCGACGACGGCGTCGCCTGATCCTTCGCGTCCTGCGCCTGCGCGATCAGGCTGTAGCGCGCGCCGGCCAGCGCGCCGGTCGTCTTCGGCACGCGCGTCGTCGTGTGCGCCAGGTCGAGCGCCGGCGCGACCAGCGGGACGCGCCCTTCGTCGCCCAGCTCCAGCGCCGGGAACGCCCCCATGAAGTTCATGCCGCTGGGCAACGACGCGAACGACGCGGTGAAGCTCTGCGCGTCCGCGTCGGCGATCATCTCCAGCGTCTCGCCCGCCAGCGCGTCGCCCTTCGCCGGGCTCAAGCCTCGCTTGATCGCCCAGCCGGTGATCGTGAAGGTGTCGTCGCTGTCGTCGTCGGGTGTCATGTTGTTGTACTGGTCGACGATCAGCGCGTAGTGCGCCTGGGTCCCGACGCGCGTCTTCATCGACCAGTTGCAGTCGCTCACCAGCGCGTTCAGCACGCAGACGTTCGACTGGATCATCACCGGCACGGTCAACACGGTGACGGTGCGCATCCCCTGCGCGATGTCGTTGGCGCGATCGCCCAGCGTGTCCGACTGCGAGTAGCCGACCAGCGCCAGCGTCTGGTGGTTGGTGGGCGGCGTAGGCAGGCTGTCCCAGCCGGCGATGGTGCCGCTGGCCGTGGCCGTGTCGACGGGCGGCGGGTTCAGGTTGCGGAGCGCGATCGTCATGTTGACGCCGTTGGCGCCGATCCAGGTGACGGGCGCGTACCCGGTCGCGGACACGGTCACCGTGGCCGGCCCCTTCAGGGTCGGGCAGGTCTTGCTGTCGAACTTCGCCAGGCCCGTCGAGTCGGTCAGCGCCACGCATGCCGCCGGATCCGACGAGGCGCCCACCCGCACGGACGCGCTGGAGATGACGGCGCCGCTCTCGTCGTCGGTGGCGTAGACGTTCAGGTTGCTGCTGATCTTGCCGTCGGCGATGCCGCCGCCCGGGATCAGGTGCGGCTCGGGCGGGCTGCTGACGCCGCCGCACCCGACCGCCAGGAGCGTGAAGGAGAGGAGTTTGCGCATGGCCTCCTCATCGACACAGCGGCGGCGAAAAAGAAGAAGACGCAGGCTTCCTTACAGCGGCGTACGCGTCACGTCCGCGGCGCGCGGGCCGCTACTGCGCGAGCTGCTGCATGACGAAGGTGGCGAGCGAGCTGCTGCCGGCGGCGATGGTGACCGTGTTGGGAACCTTCACCACCTTCCACTGGATCGACCAGTTCAGAGTCCCCGATGCCGCGATCATCGTGTATGGCCCCTCGACCTCGAACTCGAGGAAGCCGGCGCCGGGATAGACGTCGACCTCGCCCTCGCCGGTCGGCTGCGCGCTGGCGGGAATGTCGGTGAACTTCTTCAGGAACAGATTTCCGTTGATGACGAACGCGGTCCAGCCGCCGCTGCCGTCCGCGTACAGCTTGTCGCCGTTGGGGCTGGTCGCGCTCTTCGGGCCGTCGTCGAACCAGACGATCGTCGGCGAGCTGCCCGTCTGCGTGATGGTCAGCGGCACCTGGTTGACGACGGACGACGCGCCGGCCACCG
>DATBHU010000025.1:0-16560 GCA_036557265.1 Polyangia bacterium | reverse complement strand
CTCGTTCGCGGCGCCCATGGCGTAGACCTTGTTGTTCTTGGCGAAGTTGGCGATCGACGTCGACCACGAGTCGTAGCAGTTCGTCAGCAGGTGCCCGCCCTTCTGCGTGCTGTTGTTGTCCTTGCAATTGGCGGGCGCCGTCCAGGGCGACGCGATCACCTTCGCGTTGTAGCTGCTCGGCGGGACCGCTCCCGACAAGCTGCCGTTCGATTGCATGGCGACGCGCACGATGGAGAGGCCGAGCCCGTTGGTGCCGGTGCCGTAGAACGTGTCCCAGTTGGGGGTCGCGCTGCTCAAGGCGGTGTTGAGGCCGAAGCCCTCGATCGTCTGGCGCGTCGCGCCGAGGTTCACCGTCACGCCCGTGCCCGAGCCGCCGGACCCGCTGCCGCCCGTGCCCGCGCTGCCGCCTGTGCCACTGCCGCCGGTTCCCGCGGCGCCGCCGGTGCCACTGCCGCCGCGACCGCCGGTGCCGGTGGTGCCGCCACGGCCCGCCGCGCCGCTTGCACCAGCGCCCCCGCTGCCCGCCGTCGCGCCGCTGCTGCCGCCTGTCGCGCCGCCGCTGCCAGCGCTGCTGCCGCCGGTCCCGGGCGTGCCTGCTCCTGCCGTGCCCGGCGTGGATCCGCCGGTGCCCAGCGCCGCACCGCCGCCGGTGCCCGCCGTCGCGCTGCCGCCAGCGCCCGGCGTCGCGGTGCCGCCCGTGCCGGTCGTGCCGCCGACGCCCGCCGGATTGGAGCCGCCGCTCCCCGTGGTGCCGCTCGCGCCGGCCGTCCCTCCGCTCGTCCCCGCGGTCCCTCCGGCGCCGGTGGAGCCGCAGCCCCAGGCGGAGAGTGCACTCGCCAAGATCATGCTGCCGAATCTTTTGCTACCCACTTCGGCCTCCGCTGGAGCCTGGTTGGACTTCTCTCTTACGACCGGATGGATTCCCGCGATTGCATGGGCAGATCACCGCGCGCGCGAAGGCAAAGAGGCGACGCTATTGGGCCGTTACGCTCGCGGTCGGGAAATCGATCCGGCCGCTGCCGCCGCCGGCCTCCACGAGGACCTTGGCCTCCTCCATCTTTCCCAGCGTCATGCCGAAGCCCTTCCACGCGTCGAAGTGCTTGGTCAGCGAGATGTGCCCGCACGTGCGGGCTGATGTCCGGACGCTGAAGAACTGAGGGAAGCTGGCGGTTCCCTGGATCGAAGGCTGGTTGTTCTGCATGCGCTGGTAGACGTTGTACGTGCCCTCTCCGTCGATGGTGAAGGTGCCCTTCTTGGTGCCGCTGCTACCGAGACCGTTGTACGAGTCCTCGACGACGTACCACTCGACGAGTGGGCTGACCGACCATCCGTAGACGCCGATCGACGAATAGCCGCCACCAGTGCCGGATTTCGTCTCGGCAAAGTCCGCCGCGATCGCCGGGAACTGGTCGTACGTCTTGCTGGAGCCCAGGTTCAGGCCGACGCGGGCCAAGAAATCGCCCGAGTTGCTCCAGGTCGCGCTGAACGCGGCGCTGGAGCCGTAGGTGATGAGGCATCCCCCGCTGCCGCTCGACCAGATGGTCCACTGCTGGCTGCCGAGCATTCCCGATTGGTTCGACGAGCAGTGAGAGGTGCCGCCGCTCGGAACCATGGTCGTGGGGCAGGCTCCGGATGTCCCGGCGCTGCCCGTGCTCCCGCCGCTCGCGCCGCCCCGGCCCGAGGAGCCGCCGCCGCCGGAGCCGGTCGTGCCGCCGCGCCCGCCAGTGCCCGCCGCGCCGCCGTTGCCCGCGTTGCCCGTGACGCCGCCGCGGCCCGTGAGGCCGCCTGTTCCGGCCACGCCGCCCGCGCCCGAGACCGCGCCCGTTCCACCGGCGGCGGCCGTGCCGTCGACGCCGCCCTTGCCAGCGCTGCCGCCGTCCGCTCCGGCTCCGGCCGTGCCGTCGACGCCGCCCTTGCCCGCGGCGCCGCTCCCCGTTCCGGCGGCTCCGGCGGTTCCCGCCACGCCGCCCGCGCCCTGGCCGGCGCTCCCGCTTCCTGCCGTCCCGGCCGTCCCGCCGGCGCCGGTCGAGGACGCCCCACCAGCGCCGCTTTCGTCACCCGGCGCCCCGCCGCCGGCGCAGGCAGCCAGCAGCAGCGCGGCAGAAAATGCGAAGGCGACGACAATGAGAGACAGGCGGGGGCGGGCCATACCCTTCTATTCCCCGTGGGCCTCGGGTGAGATCACCCCGGCGAAGCTCTGGGACCTGTCGGTAGCGTCGCGTCAGGGTCCGGGCGGCAGCACTGCGCTCACGGCGGTGTAGAACGATCGCCCGAGGACGGCGTACCCCGTGTCGTTCGGGTGCAGGTTGTCGACCATCAGTGAGGACGCCCAGCTGGCGTCCTTGACGAACGCGGCGTAGTTGTCGACGAACACGACGTGCTTGCCGCCCGCCGCGCGCGAGGCGACCAGCCCCGGTATGGCGGCGTTGTACGTCTGGATGCGCTGGCTGCTGTCGCCCTTGATCGGAATGATGCTGGCGACGACGACCAGCGCATTCGGAGCGTCGGCGACGATCTCGTCGATCAGCTGCCCCAGCCGCGTCGGCGCGGTCGAGACGTTGATGTTCCCGTTGATGTCGTTGGTGCCGATGCTGAGGAGCACGATGTTCGGGTGAAACATCGACATGGCGGTGTCGGTGATCGTCCCCGCGATGGCCCCCTGACCGCCACCGGCGATCGTGTAGCCGCCGTGCCCTTCGTGGCGCTTCGGGAAGGTTCGGTTGGCGACGGTGTTCGGCCCGTTCATCTGCGTGCCGGCGAAGGTGATGTTCTTGCCCGCCATCACCGCCTGATTGAAGAGCTCGACGCGATAGCCGCCGTTGGCGCCCGTCGGGAGATAGCCCTCGGTGATCGAATCGCCGAGCGGCAGCACCGTGCAGGCCGTGCCCGCGGTCGTGGGACATGGATTGTAGGCGACGGCGCCGTCGCTGCTTCCGTCCGGCGCGCCGTCGGACACCGAGGCGTCCTGCCCGCTGCCGGCGGCGCCTCCGCGCCCCCCGACGCCGCCGCTCCCGCCGCGGCCGCCTGAACCGCCGGCGCTCCCGCCACTCCCGCCGCTCCCTCCCCCGCCGGCGCCGCCCCCTCCGGCCTGGCCCGCCGTTCCGCCCACGCCGCCGGCGCCGCCCCGACCGCCCTCACCGCCTCGCGGGCCACCGCCCTGTGCGCCGCCACCACCGGTGTTGCCCGTACCGCCGCTTCCAGCCGCGCCGCCCCTGCCGCTTCCCGCCGCGCCCGCGGCGCCGGCGGTCGTCCCACCGATCGCGGCGGCGCCCGCGGCACCCGATGTTCCGCTCGTGCCCGCTGCGCCTGTGCCGCCTGTCGCACCGGCGCCGCCGCCGGTGCCTGTCGTTCCCGTATCGCCAGCCTTGCCGCCGGTTCCCGTCGGATTGACGTCGGTGCCGGAGCCGCACGACTGGGCGAGCGCCAGCAGACAGCAACACGGAAGCGCGACGACCAGGGGACGCAATCGCACCGGCAAGCTCATCGCAGTGACGAGACTTGTCGGACGCGGACCGAATTTGTCAGAGAAACGTCGCCAGCCCGGCTCGCAAAGCGCGAATCGCCGCTCTCGACGGTGACCGGTGCGACCACTAGCCTCGGTGCGTGACGACCACAGCGTCTCGTGGCCTCTCCGTAGTCGCCGCTTACAAGCTGGGCAAAGCCGCGATCGAGGTCCTGGCCGTCATCGCGGTGCTGATCCTGCACGCAGCCGTGGGGACGGATGTGGGCGCGCTCTCGGCGCGTATCGGGCGCCACTGGCTGCATGGGGTCGGGGCGTTGATCGTCGAGCTGATCCGTCTCCTGACCCGCGCGGGTGACGGGCGCTTGATCGTCATTGCGCTCGTCGGCGACGCCGTCAGCAGCGCCGTCGAGGGCGTCCTGCTCTGGCGTCGAAGCCGCTGGGCGCGCTGGGTGGTCCTCGGTTCCACGGGCCTCCCGCTCCCCTGGGAGATGGTCCGGCTGGTGCGGCAGCCGTCGCTGGCGCGCCTGGTCCTGCTGCTGATGAACGCGGCGATCCTCGCCTGGGTCTGGCGGGTCGGCCCCGGACCCGAGCCGCACGCTCGCCCCGGGCGCGGTCGTCTCGCGAAGGGCGCCGCGATCGCCGCGCTGGCCGCGGTCGGTGTCTGGCTGCTCACGTCATATCGCCTGGTTCCGCTCGTCGAGCGCCATCGCCACATCGTGGCGGCCGCGGCGCCGGCGCCGGATCGGACCACCGACGCCGCCGGACATCCCGCCGATCCCGTCAACGTCGGTCTGATCGGAAACGCCGCCGAGGTGCAGCTCGCGATGCAGCGCGCCGGGTGGCTGCCTGCCCGTCCCATCACCGTGTTCAGCGCGCTGGGGATCTTCGGGGCCGTCGCTCTCGACCGCTCGGATCCGCGCGCGCCGGTGAGCAACCTCTTCCTCGACGGACGACGTCAGGACCTCGCGTTCGAGCGCCAGGTGGGCGTGAGCCCGCGCCGCCGCCACCACGTGCGCCTGTGGGAACAGGGCCAGCGCGTCGAAGGGCAGCCGCTCTGGCTGGGGGCCGCGACGTTCGACGAAGGCGTGACGATCGCGCGCGAGAACGGGCAGCTGACCCATCGCACGTCACCCAACATCGACGAAGAACGGGACACGCTGGTCGGCGATGTCCAGCGCGGCGGCTGCGCGGGCCCGGTGCACGACGCGCCCGGCGTCGGCCCGCACTCGGGCGCGCGGACGGCCGAGGGACGCCTGATCGAGACCGACGGCCGCGTCGCGATCGTCGAGCTCACGTGCCCTGCCGCGCGCTGACCGGCGGCGGCCCGGGAAGAAAGATGAGCCAGTTCCGCCCGGTCGCTGCGACTGCTGCTGAGTGGTCCTCGAGCGCATGTCGACGCGGCGCACCCAGAATCCCGTATCGCTCTACGTCGCGCCCGACCCGCGCGACGCGAGCGACGCGGCGCTGGCGCGCGCCCTGATCGCGGGGAGCGGCTGGGCGATCACGGAGACGTGGCACCGCTTCGCCCCGGGCGTGATCATGCTGGGCCGCCGCACGCTGGGGTCTGAGTCGGAGGCGGAGGACATCGCGCAGGAGGTCTTCCAGCGGGTGTTCGCCAGGGCGAAGACCTTGCGCAAGCCCGACCGGCTGCGCAGCTTCATCTACTCGTTCGCCCTGCGCGTGCTCAAGACCGAGCTTCGCCGGAGGAAGGCGCGGGCCTGGCTCTCCTTCCATCGACCGGAGACGCTCGTGGACGTGGGAACCGAAGACACGGACGTGGTGGCCCGCGATCTGCTGCGCCGCTTCTATGAGCTGCTCGATCGCCTGGCGCCTCGGCATCGGCTGGTGTTCGTGCTGCGGCAGCTCGAGTCGATGACGGTGGAGGAGGTCGCGGCGCAGATGGAGCTCTCGATCTCGACGGTGAAGCGCCTGCTCACCCGCGCCACGGACAAGCTGTCACGCTGGATCGAGGCGAACCCGGATCTGGTCGGATTCATCGACCAGAAGGAGTGGCGGCGATGACGGCTCCGGATGAGAGCAAGGGGCGGCGCGCGCTCGCGGAGTTGACCGAGCTGGCGCGCGAGAGCGTGCGGCCGCCCTCGCCGGCGGAGCTGGAGAGCGGGCTCCGCGCCGTGCACGCCCGCGTCGGCGCCGAGCAAACGCAGCGGGCGCGGGCTTCACGACGGCGCGCGCTCCTCCACTGGTCTCTGGTCGGCACGCTCGCGGCGACGTCGGCCGCCGTCGCTGTCGCGGTCGTCCGGTCGGATCGCGCGCGCCTGCCCGAACCCGCCGCGCCAACGCGCGCGCTGGCCTATCGGGTCGAAGGCGGCGCCGTCGTCGAGGGCGGATACCTGCGGGAGTCCGGTCGCGCGGGCATCAAGCTCCTCTTCACCGAAGGGACGGAATTCGCGCTGATGCCCGGCACGCGCAGCCGGCTGCGGGCGGTGGACGCCTCGGGCGCGCGCATCGCGATCGAGCACGGCACCGCCTCGTTCCAGGTCACGCCCGCCCCCGGGAAAGACCGGCGCTGGCTCGTCGACGTCGGCCCGTTCCTGGTGACGGTCAAGGGCACGGTGTTCACCGTGTCGTGGGACGCGTCGACGGAGAGGTTCGAGCTCAGGCTGCGGCACGGCCGCGTCACCGTGAGCGGGCCGGTGAACGGAAAGACGACCGGCGGCGAGATCGAGGTGCAGGCCGGCCAGCGCCTGCGCGTCGATCTTCCGCGGGGCGAGACGGTGATCAGCGATCAGAACCCCGAGGAGTGGATCGACGCGCCGGCGGTGCAGCCGGCCGAACGACGCGTCGAGAAGCCCGTCGCGGCGCTGGCGTCGCGCAACCTCGACAGCGATCACCGGTGGGCCGCGGCGCTCGCCGCCGGGCACCTCGATCGCATCCTCGCCGACGCCGAGCGCGCCGGCGTGAAGGTGACGCTGGAGAATGCCTCGATCGACGATCTGCTGGCGCTGGCGGACGCGGCCCGCTACCGCCGCCGCATGGACCTGGCGCGCGACGCGCTGCTGGCCGAGCGCCGGCGATTTCCCGATTCGCCGCGCTCGCTCGACGCCGCCTTCCTGCTCGGCCGCGTCGAGGAGGCGCGCGACAGCGGCGTCCGGCGCGCGCTCGAATGGTACGATGCCTACCTGACGCGGGCGCCGGCGGGCACGTACGCGTCCGAGGCGCTGGGACGCAAGATGACGTTGACGAGCAAGCTCGATGGACCTGCGCGGGCGCGTCCGATCGCGGAGGAATACCTCCGGCGATTTCCGGGCGGCACCTATGCCGGACCGGCGCGGGCGTTCGTGCGGGCCCCCTCGACGGCGTGGGGCGTGCGCCGGCTCGCGCTTGCCGCTTTCGTCTCGATCGGGCTGTTGAGCGCGGCGCCCGCGCGCGCGGCCAGCGTGATCATCGTGAGGCCGGCGAACTCGCCGCCGGTCATGGTCGAGACCCTGGTGCGCCTCCGGGGCGAGCTGATCTCGGCCGGGTTCGACACGGAGATCGTCGACGGCACCGCGCCCGCCGGCGGCGCCGCCGGCGATTCGCGGACCGGCCTCGAGCAGCTGGCCGCTCGTCGAGGCGCCGACGCCGTGGTCGCGATCGTCGGCGATCTCGCCCCCGACTCCGTCGAGGTCTGGGTGGTCGACAAGGTGACGGGCAAGTCGGTGGTCCGCCGCGTGCCGTTCGAACCCGCGGCGGCGGCCGCGTCGAAGACGCTGGCGATCCGCGCCATCGAGCTCCTGCGATCGAGCTTCCTCGAGATCGACCTGGCCGCGCGCGATCGCCAGAGCGCGGCCGGCGCGACGGCGCCGCCGCCCGCTGTGGTTCACTTCGTGGAGGCGGAGCGGCTGGCGCGCCACCCGGAGCGGTTCGGCGTCGAGGTCGGCGGCGCCGCGGTCATGAGCCTGGACGGCGTCGGGCCCGCGGTGCTGCCGCTCGTTCGCTTCGACTGGTCGCCGCGCCCGTGGTTCGTCGCGCAGGCGACGGCGGCCGGCCTCGGCACGCGCGCGACGGTGGAGGGGCAAGCCGGGAGCGCGCAGGTCGCGCAGACCTACGGCCTGCTCGGCGGCAGCGTTCGTTTTCGCGCGGGGGCGCGCCTGCGTCCCGTCGCGGCGCTGGCCGCCGGCGTGCTGCACACGTCGGTCGAGGGACGCGCCGACGCGCCGAACCAGAGCCACGTCGTCGCGCGGTGGTCGTTTCTGGTCGATGCGAGCGCCGGTGCGGTGTTGCACTTGCCCGATCGGTTCACGATCTCGCTGGCGGTTCACGCCCAGCTCGCCGAGCCGTACGTGGCCGTTCGCTTCCTGGACAGCGAGGTCGCGACGTCGGCGCGTCCCAACCTGCTGCTCACTCTCACCGTCGGAGCGTGGCTGTGACGCGACGGCTGAACCTTCTGTCGGTCGCCCTGGCGGGACTCTGGCCGGCGGCGATCGCGTGCTCACGCGCCGATTTCGACGCGATCACGCGCGCGCCGGACGGCGGCACCGATGGCGCGCCGCCCGTCGTCTGTCCGTCGCCGGCGCTGCTGCCGGGCGACAGCATGCAGACCGTCGAGGTGGGCGCCGTCACCCGCAGCTACCTCCTGCACATCCCGGCGGCTTACGACGGAAGCAAGCCCGTGCCGCTGATCCTCGACTTCCACAGTCTGACCTTGTCGGGTATGCAGCAGCGAAACCTTTCGACCTTCCCCGACGTGACGGATCCCGAGGGCGTCGTCATGGCTTTCCCGACCGGCCTCCCTGGCCCCTCGGGAAACGCGTGGAACGTCGGCCCGTGCTGTGTATCGAACGTCGACGACGTCGCCTTCGCAAAGGCAGTGGCCAAGCAGATCGGCGTGACGACGTGCATCGACCCGAAGCGCGTCTACGCCGCCGGGTTCTCCATGGGCGGCGGCATGGCCCACTACCTTGCGTGTCACGCGGCCGACGTATTCGCCGCCGTGGCACCCGCTTCTTTCGATCTGCTGCAGGACAACGTGGGCGACTGCCAGCCGCCCCGCCCCATCACCGAGATCTCGTTCCGGGGCAGCGCGGACACGCTGGTCCCCTACGCGGGCGGATATTCATCCGTGGTCCCCGGCATGCCGGTGACGTTCCTCGGCGCGATGGGCACCTTCCAGAAGTGGGCCGACATCGACGGCTGCACCGGATCGCCGTCGGCGCCCGACGCCGACGGATGCTCGACGTTCACGAGCTGCCAGGGCGGCGTCGAGGTGGTGCTGTGCACGAAACAGGGCGGCGGCCAAGCTCAAGGTGACGCCAGCATCGCCTGGCCCGTGCTGAAGCGGCACCCGCTTCCCTGACGATTTCAACCGCCGTCCGCGGCATCGGCGCCGCCGTCGATCGGGACGCACGCGCTACAGAATACGGCTGGATCGGACGCGCGCGTGCCGGGTGGACAGGGCGAGCAGGCCACCTTGTCGGAACAACCGCTGATGCAGGCGCCCAAGACGAGCCCGACGGCCAAGCGGGCGAGTTTCGGAACCATGCGGTGAAGCTACACCGACGCCCTCGTCGGTGACATCAGGCTGCATTTTCCTGGACCGATTTTCGCGACCGCCGCGACTGCGAGCTGATCGGCGTCTCTGTACGCGGAGGTGATCGCTCATGCGCGTCGAACTCGGAAGAATCATCATCGCCATCGGCCTGCTCGGCCTCGCGAGCGCCGGGCTCGGCGCCTGTGCTCCTGGCGAGTCGACGCCGACAGGAACCGGCGGATCGGCGACGCCCGGCAGCGGCGGGAGCGGCCACGGCGGTGCCGGCGGCGCCGCTGGTTCGTCGTCGACGGCGGGAACCACCGGCGCGGCCGGGACGATCGCCGGGAGCGGCGGCTCCGCCGGAGGAGCGATCGGCAGCGGGGGCACGGGCACGGGCACGGGTGGAAGCAACAACGCGGGCGCGGGTGGCGACGGCGTCGCGGGTCGCGGCGGAAATATCGGTACCGGCGGCAGCTCCGGCGGGACCGGCGGCGGCGCGGGCACCCCGGCCGGCGCCGGTGGTGGCGGCGCGAACGGCGGACGCGGAGGCAGCATGGGCGCCGGTGGACGCGGCGGCGCAGGCGGAAGCGGCGGCGGACGTGGCGGCGCGAGCGGAACCGGTGGCGCGAGCGGCGCGACCGGGACGGGGGGCAGCGGCAGCGTCACCTGCCCGTCGCCGGTGCTGAAGGCCGGCGACACGAACAAGACGATCCAGGTCGGCTCCGACAGCCGCACGTACATCCTTCACGTTCCGTCGAAGTACGCAGGCAGCGCGGCGGTGCCGCTCGTCGTCGACTTCCACCCGCTCGGTGGCTCGGGATCACAAGAAGAAGGATCGTCGCCCTACAAGGCGCTGACCGACGCCGAGGGCGTGATCTCGGCGTATCCGAACGGCAAGTCCGGCCCGTCGGGCGGCGCCTGGAACGTCGGGCCGTGCTGCGTCGCCAACGTCGACGACGTCGCGTTCGCCAGGGCGCTGGTCGCCGACGTCGAGAAGGTCGCCTGCATCGACACGAAGCGCGTCTACGCGGTCGGGTTCTCGATGGGCGGCGGCATGTCGCACTACCTCGCGTGCCACGCGGCCGACGTGTTCGCCGCGGTCGCGCCCGCGTCGTTCGATCTTCTTCAGGAGAACGTCAGCGGGTGCACGCCGCCGCGACCGATCGCGGAGATCTCGTTCCGCAGCAGCAACGATCCGATCGTCCCCTACGCGGGCGGCGCCTCGTCGGTCGTGTCGGGCATGCCCGTCACGTTCCTCGGCGCGATGGGCACGTTCCAGAAGTGGGCGCAGATCGACATGTGCACGGGATCGGCGACGGCCGCCGACAGCAACAACTGCCAGTACTACACGAGCTGCGGCGCCGGCGTGCAGGTCGGCCTGTGCACGATGAATTCGGGGCACGCGCCCGGCAACGCCAACGTCGGCTGGCCGTTCTTGAAGAAGTTCACGCTGCCGTGATGGAGGATCAAATGACACCGTTCATTCGACGCGCCCCCTTCGTGGTGGCGGTTCTCTCGACGATCGCGCTGGTGATCGCCGGCTGCGGCTCCGGATCGTCGAGCACGCCCGGCACCGGCGGCTCGAGCGGCGGCGGCGGTGCCGGCGTCGGCGGCAGCGGGCCGGGAACCGGCGGTTCGAGCGGAAGCGGCGGCACGATTGGAACCGGCGGCAGCGCCGCGGGGAGCGGCGGCAGCGCCGGCGGTGCAGGAACGATCGGCGGCAGCGGCGGGGGCAGAGGCGGCAGCGCGGGCGGAGGAACGGCCGGCGGCGCCGGTCGCGGCGGAGCATCCGGCGTCGGCGGCGCGATGGGCGGCATCACGGGCACCGGCGGTGCGTCGCCCAGCGCGGGCTGCGGCCAGACGCCGCCCGCCAGCATGCGCACCAGCATCGACGTCTCGGGCATGACCCGCGAGTACATCCTCTCCGTGCCGAGCAACTACAATCCGAACACGCCCTACCGCCTGATCTTCGCGTGGCACCCCTGGGGCGGCTCCGCGCAGCAGGTGGCGGGCACCGGCAACAGCGGCTACTACGGGCTCAAGGGCAGCTCGAACAACCAGGCGATCCTCGTCGCGCCCGAGGGCCTCGACTTCGGCGGCAACGGCCTCGGCTGGGGAAACACGAACGGCCAGGACATCGCCTTCCTGCAGGCGATGCTCGCCCTCTTCAAGTCGCAACTATGCGTCGACCAGAATCGGATCTTCTCGGCCGGGTTCAGCTTCGGCGGCATGATGTCGAACGCGGTCGGCTGCGCGGCGCTGGCGCGCGCGATCGCGCCGATGGCCGGCAACTCGACGGTGAGCGGCTGCACGGCCGGCACCCAGCCGGTGGCGTACATGGGGTTTCACGGAACGCACGACTCCGTCGTCGACATCTCGGGCGGCCGCACGGCGCGCGACGTCTTCGTCAAGCGCAACGGCTGCAGCTCGCAGACGGTGCCGTCGTCGCCCAGCTGGTGCGACGGCATCGCCTCGAACTACCAGCCCTGCACGTGCGTCGACTACCAGGGTTGCATGCCCGGCTACCCGGTCACCTGGTGCGAGTACAACGCCGACCACCAGGCCGCGCCCAACTCGGGCCCGACGCTGTGGTCGTTCTTCTCGCAGTTCTGACAGGGCTCACCCGGCCGCGCGCCGGGTGACCTCCTCGCTCGCCGGCTGGAACGTCAGTCGGTCGAAGAACAGGGCGACGCGCGCGATGCGGTCGCCGTCGACGCGCAACCATTCGACGGTCGGCACGGCGCCTGCGGCCGTGTCTGTCACGAAGTCATAGACGACACAGACGTCCGGCCCATCCACGAACACCTTCTTCACGTCGCTGCGAACCCAGACCGAACCGATCCGGCGCAGGACGGCGAGGTAGGGCTCGGCGCCCTTCACGCTCCGTCCGGGTCCGATGAACTCGACGTCGGGCGCCAGCAGCCGGGATGTGGCATTCCAGTCCTTGCGCGCGCAGGCCTCGATGTAGCTGAGCGCAACCGTCTTCGGATCATGAGTCATTACGATCCTCCTTCGCCCTGCCTGACAGGCGCCACCATCGAAAAATGTGCGCTCGAAGTTGTCGACGGTAGGTCGAAGGCTCGGCTCGGCGACGACAATTTTCAGCTCGGCCGCTTGAAGGCCGAGCTGTCGCCGTCGAGGCCGGGCCGGCTCATGGCGCCGTCACTGATAGCGAATCGGCTGGCGGACGCCGGTCTGTTCGTCGGGCGGGGCGCGGTCGATGACGTTGCGGAGCGCGTAGGTCAAGGTGTCGCGTCCGCGGACGAAGCTCTGCTCGCGGACGATCGCCAGGTAGGCGCGATCGAGCTCCAGCGCGCGTTGGGGGCTGGGGAGCAAGAGCACCGTCACGTCGCGATGGAGGCGTGAGATCGCGTCCGGGCGCAGGGCGCCCTTTCCGTCGAAGAAGCGCTGGAGCACCTCGAGGTTCTCTGCGTAGTCGTCGCCCTGGGCTTCCTGCAAATACTGCGTGTACTCGTAGACGCCGGCGCTGGAGCGCGGCTCGGCGACGCCGCGCAAGCCTTCCTGCGTGAAGTGAAACCAGCCGCCGCTCCGCGCGTTCGCCGGCAGCTTCCGCGAGAATGAAAAGATGCTGTCGGCGGTCCGTCCCACGCCGCCGTGGCAGCCGGCGCAGTACGCCGTCTCTTCGAACGTCTGCGGGCGCAGCGAACCGTCGGCGGCTTCGATGAAGCCCTGAAAATACCAGCCCTGGCCGTTGTCGATCCCATGGTCGAACGCCCACAGGACCGGGTGAGATCCGTCGGCCGTCTTCGACTGTTCCCGCGCCTCGCCCTCGACGACGGCTTTCAGGTCGGCGGGATCGTACCAGCGCATCTTCCTGGCGTACCTGAGCTCTTTCAGATGCGCGGCCGGCACGACGTCGCCGGCGTCGGTGACGTCGAGGTACCGCACGGTGTGAAAGAACTCCGTCCCGATGGGGAACAGCCCCGGCGCGATCGGGAACTGGCCTGCGTCCTCGAGGACCCGCGCCTTGCCCGCGTAGTGCATGACCGCTGCCCCCCGGCGGCTTGCGCGGAAGACGACCCGGCGCGCGACGGCGAGCCGGCCGTCGAGATCCAGATCCGCGCCGAGCTCACGCTCGTCGAGCGGGTCGATCGGGACGTCGGCGCGGGTGATGAGGGCCTCCACGATCGCGAGATTCGCGGCGTACACGCGCGCGTCCGGCGTTCCTTTCGCGCTCTGCCGGAGCGCGGGATCGAGCCGGATCAGGACGTCGCCGGCGGCGCCGTTGGTCGGAAAGAACGCCCCGGGCAACGGATAGCTGGCGAACGCGCGCCAGCCGCTCGGCGTCCCGTCGGGTTGCAGATCGAAGCCGTGATCGTCGAAGCGATACCAGACATCGGGGATGAAGCCGTCCCACTTGCCGTCGCCCTGGCCGTCCCAGGTTGAAGGCAGCGCGCGCAGCGCCTCCGCGAGCACGAGCCGGCCGCCGACGAGATAGTTGCTCGCGCGCACGTGACGCTCGACCTCTTCGGTGCTGGCGTTCGCCGCGCGGCCGGACGCGGGGGCGAACAGGTTGCTCCAGGGGTTGCGCAGCGCGCCGCGCGGGAGTTTTCTCGTGACCTGAAGGTCGCCGTCCGCGACGTAGTTGGGTGGCGCCGAATCCGTGTGGCACGTGTAGCAGGGATTGCGCACCCGCTTGCCGGCGACCTTCTGCTTCGCGTAGCACTGGGGCGGAATGTAGGCGAAGGGGTTGGAGATGGCCCCGGGAGGTCCGTAAGGATTGGCGGGGGGCTCGATCGTTTCGCTCGCTGCGTGCGCGAGCGGACCGCCGGCGCGCGGCGCCGGCCGACACGAGAGAGCCGCCGTGGCGGCGAGGATGAAACAGCCGAAACAGCCGGCCCGCCCCATCGCGGACCGGCCGTTCCAATCCATGGATCGTTCAGATTCCGAGCGCACTCCGCAGATCCGCCGCGCCCGACAGCTGTCCCTGGGTCATCAGAGGAAGTCCGAGCATGTCCTCGATGGTCTTCAGCAGCGCCGCGTGCGAGGCGACGCCGACCTGGGTGATGTTGCCCTTGTGGGAGGTCGGCACGATCGTGAGGTTCGGCGTCGGATGGTCCTCGTCCCACCAGAAGAACACCGCGGTCGTCCCCGCCTTGTACGCCGCGCTGTCGAGGACGCGCTGCACGTTGGTGCTCGCCCACGCGTCGACGGTCGCGTCGCCGCAATCGTGGCCGTCGTTGCACAGCGTCGGCGTGACGAAGGCGAAGGTCGGGAGGTTGTTGACGTCGAGCTCGCTGTAGGGCCTGACCTCGGTGTTGCAGAAGTCGTGGTCGCTGTGCGTGCCGGTGGCGTCAGTGTACGTACCGAAGTAGTAGAGGGCCGGGATGTGCCTGACCGCGTTGCCGCTGGCCGAGCAGCCGGCGGTCGCGCCTTCGACGTAGCTGACGGTGGTTTTGCCCGCCGTGCGCACCTGCCGGAAGATGTTGTCGTCGGTCGATCGGCAGGACGCCGATGGGCTGCAGTCGTTCACGGTGTTCGGATTGTTGATGCCGCTGGTTTCGCCGATGTACTGCGTGAGGCTGTTCTGCGACGTGTTGGTCTCCGTCCAGTCGCCGAAGTACGAGCACTGCGCCGCGAGCGAATGCATGTAAGGCATCGTCGTCGCCGAGAAGCCGAGGCCGACGTTGGACCAGGTGCGGTTCTCGAACGAGAAGATCACGACGTGCTGGTAGTGCGCGGGCGGGGTCGAGGTGGAGCCACAGACGCCCGCGCCGCTGCCGCCGCCAGCGGCGCCGGCCGCTCCTCCTGAACCCGAGGTCGCGCCCGCTCCGCCCCTTCCGCCCGCTCCGCCCGTTCCGCCCGCGCCGCGCGTTCCGCCCGTTCCGCCCGCGCCAGCGGACGTGATGACCACCTGAGGCCGGATGCTCGCCGACGCTTCCTTCGAGTGAAAGTCGACGCCGTCGGTCGTGTTGTGGGGGACGATGGCGAAGGAAAGGGCCGTGTTCGGCCGCGCCACGCTGGTGATGTCGAGCTCGAGCCAGGTGCCCGAGGTCGCGCCGGTGAACGAGGTGACGAGCGCGCCGGTGGCAGGCTTGTTGTTCCAGGTGATCGACGTCTCGCCCCACGTCGTCGAGGCGACGCTCAGCAGGTCGTAACGGCCGGCCGTCGTGTTGGCGACGTGCAGGCGCAGCTTCGCGCTCGAGATCGTGCCGACGTTCCCGATCGTGAAGCGCAGGTAGGCGTTCAGGATCGAGCCACCGTCGTCGCCGTCCGACAGAATCGTCGTCGCCGTGCCGAAGTTGCTGCCCGGCGCTCCGGAGCGCACGTAGGAGTCGGCCGCCATCCCGATGGTGGTGGTGAGCGCCGACGTCTGCTCTTCGATGCTGTCGCCGTCATCCGGCGCGCACGAGACGGAAACGAAAACCGACATCGCCAATGGGACCAGCTTCTTCGCCAAGGGCGCACTGGATGCGATGGTACGCGGCATGCCTTCTCCTTTTGGGTCGTAGGGTCGAACGACGCCGGGGCCATACGGCGCTCCCGCAGTCGTCAACTACTCCCAACTGGGCCTGCCGATTGATGACGCTTCTGAAAAAGTCTTGAAACGCGGGCGTGCAATCTGAACTTCCGTGAACGACCACGGCCGCCGGCGTCTCGGCGCCGGGCCGGTCGCGGGTTCAGACGGCAGAGCGGCCTGGGCGTCGCCGCTCGCGAGCGACCGTCTTCTTTCGAAGCGGCTCGATCAGGCCCTTCGCGTAGTCGGCGACGGCGGGATCGGCCGCGGCGAGCTCGCGCAGCTCGCGCGTGGCCGTGGCGAGCATCTTCTCGAGCTTCTCGACCCGGGCGGCCTGCCCGGCCGGCGGCGACTTCAGCGTCGAGCGCGCGTCCAGGATGATGTCCTTGTGGTTGTCGTAGTCGTCGTCGCGGAACATCTGCAGGATCTGATCCGCGTCCTGTACCCAGCGCCACGTGCGGGCGTTCATTCCAGCTGGCTTCTTCGGTCCCGCCTTCGTGACGAGCCCCGTGTCGTCGATCAGGCGGTATCCCTCCCGCCGTCGCGCCCGGAGCAGCTTGTCGAACAACGCGAGCTCCTCCCTGGCGTTGTAGAGCGGATGCCCCATCGAGCCGCCATCGTGAATCTCCCAGACGTGGCCCTTGCCGAGCGCGATCTCGATCTGCTTGCGGCCCTTGCGAAGCGTGACCTTGCGGGTTCTTTGTGTCGCCATCCGAGCAGCCTAGCCGAGGTGGCGGCGCAGCCAGATCACGAGCGGCGCCGTCGCCGTGGCGTGGCGGATCAACCAGCGCGCGAGCGCCGGCTTGTTCAGCAGCCCGCGGGGAATGGCGGGGAACGCACAGATCAGCCCGCGGTGCTTGAGCAGCTCCGCGCGCGGGTGATCGGGCGCGAAACCCTTGGGGACGCGGGCGTAGTCCTCGTAGCCCTCGGGCTGGTAGCCCTTGCGACGCAGCCCGGCGATGATCCCGAGCAGCGCGCGTCCCGGCGCGCCGACCACCGCCCGCCGCCAGCGCGCGACCTTCGCCTCGTCGAAGCGGTAGCAGCCGACGCCGACATACTCTTCATCGAGGCCGAGGTGCAGGTAGAGGACCGCGTGCCCGGCCTCGGCGGCGCGGTGCCCCGCCAGCCGGATCACGCCCGCGATGTGGG
>DATBHU010000024.1:0-16112 GCA_036557265.1 Polyangia bacterium | reverse complement strand
CCGGAGAAGCTGATCCCGCTCATGATCCTGAACGCGTTCGACGGCAAACCGCTGCCGGTCTACGGCGACGGCATGCAAGTGCGCGACTGGATCCACGTCGACGATCACTGCGAGGCGATCGACCTGGTGCTGCGCGGCGGGCAGTCGGGCGAGGTCTACAACGTCGGCGCCAGCAACGAGCGGCCCAACCTCGACGTCGTGCGCGCCATCCTGCGGCTGTGCGGCAAGGACGAGACCCTGATCCGCTACGTGCCGGACCGCCCGGGACACGATCGCCGCTACGCGATGGACTCGACCAAGATCCAGAACAGCCTGGGCTGGCGGCCGCGGCACGTGTTCGAGCAGGGCCTGCACGAGACCGTGGCCTGGTACCGCGCCAACGGCGCCTGGACCGAGCGGGTGCGCAGCGGCACCTACCGTGACTATTACGATCGCCAGTACGCGGTGCGGCTGGCGACGGGGAAGAAACCATGAGCAAACACGAGCTGCGCGGGGTGGTCCTGGCCGGGGGAACGGGCTCGCGCCTGTTTCCGCTCACCAAGGTGACGAACAAACACCTGCTGCCTGTCGGCCGCGAGCCGATGATCTTCCACCCGGTCAAGAAGCTGGTCGAGGCGGGGATCCACGAGATCCTGATCGTCACCGGCACCGAGCACATGGGCGACGTCGTCGGCCTGCTGGGCAGCGGCAAGGACTTCGGCTGCGAGTTCACCTACCGCGTGCAGGACGAGGCGGGCGGGATCGCGCAGGCGCTCGGGCTGGCGCGCCGCTTCGGCCGCGGCGGGCGGCTGGCCGTCATCCTGGGCGACAACATCTTCGAGAAGTCGATCGCGGGGTTCGCGGAGGCGTACCGCAACCAGCCCAGCGGCGCCAAGGTGCTGGTGCAGGAGGTCGACGATCCCGGGCGCTACGGCGTCGCGGAGATCGACGGCGACCGCGTCGTGCGCATCGTCGAGAAGCCGAAGCAGCCGAAGAGTCGCCTCGCCGTCACCGGGATCTACTTCTACGACGAGAGCGTCCACGAGGTGATCGCGGACCTCAAGCCGTCGGCGCGCGGCGAGCTGGAGATCACCGACGTCAACAACGCCTACATCGCGCGCGGCGACCTGACCTTCGACGTGCTGCCGGGCTGGTGGACCGACGCCGGCACGTTCGAGTCGCTGGCCCACGCGAACGACCTGCTGACCAAGTAGCGACGCCGCCGCGTCGCTCCAGCCTCACCGCGCGGCTTGACAGGCAGCGTGCGCGGGCGGAGCATTTTCGTTGGTTCGTGTCGGGAGGTTGATATGCCTTCGCATCTCTTAGTCGTCGGGGCGCGTCGTTTGCGCATCGTTGCGGTCGCGATTGCCGGCGCCGCATCGATTCATTGTGGCGGTTCGCGCAACCTCACGGGCGCGGCCGGCACCACGGGCGGCTCCACCGCGGGCGCGGGTGTACTGACCGGAGTCGGAGGAGCGAGCGCCGCAGGGACGGGCGGCAGCGCCGCAGGGACGGGCGGCAGCGCCGCAGGGACGGGCGGCAGCGCGGCAGGGACGGGCGGCAGCGCCGCAGGGACGGGCGGGAGCGCGGCGACGGCGGGGACAGGAGGCGGCGGGGGCAACGGAGGCGCGAGCGGAGCGGCCGGCACGGACGGCAGCCGGTGCCCGGCGGTTGTCGGACTGCAAGTGTGGCCTTACTTCGTCGCGTTCGGAACGCCATCTCCTCGGCTGGTGAATATGGCGTCAGGCGTGGAGGTCGTGTTCGTTGCGTCCGGTGGGCCGGCCCGCGGTCCATCGGGCGTGGCGTTCGGACAGGGCTGCTTCGACGATCGGATGTACGACGGCGTCAGCTTCACGATCAGCGGTACCGGGACCTGCGCCATGTCATTCGCGTTCGTCGACAAAGCGCACGCCGACCCGGCCAGGAACAACATACCGGTCGCGATCGCTCCTTCGGGGACCTCGCCCGCGTCGGTCGCCATCACCTATTCGGGGACGCCGACGACCCTGACCATTCCCTTTTCGGGCCCGGGCGCTCCGACCGGGGGGGATCCGGCGACGCCGACCGATCGGACGCAGCTGGGCGGGCTGCAATGGCAATTCGATCCCACCGTCGCGTGCTCCGCCGACGTCACGATCACCGGCGTGGCCCTGCACGCAGCGGCCGGCACGGGAGGGACCAGCGGCAGCGGCGGCGCGGGCTCGACGGGCAGCGGCGGCGCCGCGGGCAGCGGCGGCGCCGCGGGCAGCGGCGGCGGCAGCGGTTGCTCCACGAGCATGCCGCCAACCACCGCGCTGATCGCGGATTTCTCGATGGACTACCGCGGCGATCCGCTCATCCCGATCGGGGGACCGATCCTTTTCGGAGGGTACCCGCCCCTGGCGACCGTCGAGAACGGGGCCTGGCACCTCAGCGGTCACACCCCGCCCGTGACCGTGGGCGCGGGCATCTTTTTCTCCTCTTGCGTCGACGCCCGCGCCTACACCGGCATCAGCTTCACCTATACAGGGGTGGCCTTTGTGTGCACGAACCGCTTCTCGATCGTGGACAGCGCCCACGCGCCAGCCGGCGGCAAGTTCCTGAATGCGTCCGGCGCATCCGACGCCGCGCCTGCCGTGGACACCTTCATCCCGCTGGGGACGGACCCGACCGACCCGACGGCGCCCGTGACCGTGAAAGTTCCGTTCGACGGCTCTACGGGGACGAATCCGCAGACGCCGCTCGATCCAGCCCATCTCATCGGGCTGCAATGGTCCTTCAACGGAAGTTTGGACTCCTGCGACTACGACATCACGATCGACGACGTGACGTTCTACTAGCCACGGTCCGGATTGCGCCTCGTGTTATCTATAGGGCCCGTGACTTCCGCCAGACTGGCCGAATGGTTCGTGCGCCGAAAGACGCTCGCGGAGGCGCGCGCGCGGGTACCCCGCCCGGACGAGCCGGCGGGGCGCGCGTTCGAGCAGGTCCGGCTGCTGCGCGAGGTGGCGCGGCAGGTGGCGGAGCCGGTCGAGCTGCCGACCGCCGGCCGCCCGGCCGCGGTGCTGCTCTCGCTTCACCGCGACCTGGTCTACTGGACGCTGGTCGCCCGCGAGCGCAGCGACGGCGGCGCGCTTCCGGACTTCGCCGCGCTCTGGCAGCGAACGCCGCCCGAACGCTTGCAGCGCGCCGCGGGGAGCGCGGCGAACCTGGAGGCCGTCGAGCGCCTGCTGGTCGGCATGTCACAGCCGGCCCCGCTGGAGACGAAGGATGAGGACGCGGCGCTGGTGCGGGCGTTCGCCGACGCCCTCTACGAGGACCTGGCCGCGCCGCGACGGCGCGTGGTCCGCCTCGGCGCCGAGCGCGTGCTCCGCATCGCGGGCGCCGCCGCCCTGGTCGCGGCGGCTGTGCTGGGCGTGCGGGCGCTGGTGCGAGGCCCGAGCCTGCACGCGACCATCCGCGCCAGCTCGTGGCTGGCGAGCTGCGCCCCGGACCCGAGCTGCGCGGCGCTGATGTTCCACACGGACATGCAGAACGACCCGTGGGTCGAGTTCGATCTCGGCGCGCCCAAACCGATCCACAAGGTCGAGATCAGCAACCGGGGCGACTGCTGCCAGGACCGCAACGTGCCCACCATCGTCGAGATCAGCGCCGACGCCGCCCACTGGCGGCAGATCGCCCGCAACGATCAGGAATTTTCGAGCTGGACCGCGAAGCTCCCGCCCAACACGACGGCGCGCTTCGTGCGGCTGCGCGTGCCGCGGCACACCTTCTTCGGCTTCAAGGACGTGCAGATCAGGTAGGCAGGCGCGCCCGCTCAGCGGGCGATGCCGAGGCGCGGGTCCGGGCCGCCCGGCGCGCCGCGCTCGCGCGCGTGATCGTCGCGGCGGCGGCGGGGGACGCCAGGCCCCTCGGCGGGCTTGCCGCTGCGCGGGTCGTCCAGGCGGCGTCCGTTCTCGCGCAGGAAGCCGGGCACGTGCAGCCCCAGCTTCGACAGCCGGAACTGCAGCGCCGTCCCGAGCACGCCGAAGCCGTACTTCACGCTGCGCTTGAAGTTGATCGACGAGGCGTCGTCGAAGTACAGCGTCGGGCAGGTGATCTCGGCCATCTTGAAGCCGAAGTACGCGGCCTGCACCAGCATCTGGTTGTCGAACACGAAGTCGTCGTCGTTCTCGTTGAGCGGCAGCGTCAGCAGCACCCGCCGCGAGAACGCCCGGTAGCCGGTGTGGTACTCGGACAGCTTCTCGCCGATCAGCAGGTTCTCGGTCGTGGTCAGGAACCGGTTGGCGACGTACTTGTAGAGCGGCATCCCGCCCTGCAGGCTGCGGCCGCCCAGGATGCGCGAACCGAGGGCGACGTCGTAGAGGCCGCTCGCGATGCACTCGGCCAGCGCCGGGATCAGCTTGGGCGTGTACTGGTAGTCCGGGTGCACCATGATGACGATGTCGGCCCCGCGCCGCAGCGCCTCGCCGTAGCACGTCTTCTGGTTCCCGCCGTACCCGCGGTTCTGTTCGTGCACGATGGTGTTCAGCCCCAGCCGGCGCGCCACCTCGGCGGTCCGGTCGGTGGACCGATCGTCCACCAGGATGATCTCGTCGATCGAGGACGGGACCTCGGCGACCGTCTTCTCCAGCGTCAGCTCGGCGTTGTAGGCCGGCATGACGACGATGGCTTTCTTCCCACCAATCATGGCGGCGCGAAGGATAGCCGCGAGCGCGCGCCCGGTCCAGACTGGCCCGCGCGGCGCTTGCTGCGATCCCGCCGGGACGCTAGGGTGGCCGCGTGCAGACGACAGCAGGCCCCTCCCCCACCTCCGACAAGCCAGCCCCATCCGTCGACGGATACGGCGCCGGCGAGGGGATCTGCCCCCTGTGCAACGTTCCGCTCGCGGGTCGCTTCGACGGCATCCGCGACCTGGTGACGGGCGAGAATTTCTCGATCATCGCTTGCCCGCAGTGCGCGCTGGGCGTGACCGCGCCGCGCGTCACCGACCTGGCCCGCTACTACGGAACGCAGTACTGGGGAGGCCGGCATTCGTTCACGGCCGAGTACTGCGCGCGCCGCCGCATGAGGATGCTGGGCGGGGCCGCCACGCTGCCGGCGGGCGGCCGGGTGCTCGACTTCGGCTGCGGTGACGGGACGTTCCTGCGCCACACCTCGAAGGCGGGCTGGGCCTCGTTCGGGGTCGAGGCGTCGTTCCGGCCTGAACAGGCGACCGAAGGCTACGAGGTGTTCAACAGCCTCGACGCGATCCGCGGCCGCGGCCCCTTCGACGCCATCACGCTCTGGCACGTGCTCGAGCACCTGACCGATCCGCTGGCGGTGATCCGCGAGCTCGCCGGTCTGCTGGCGCCCGGCGGCGTCCTGGTCATCGGCGTGCCGGACGCGGGCGGGGTGCAGGCCCGGACGCTCGGCGCCGACTGGATGCACCTCGACGTTCCGCGCCACCTCTACCACTTCGGCCGCGCGTCGCTGGAGCGGCTGCTGTCGCTGGCGTCGCTCTCTCCCTTCCGCTGGTGGAACCACGAGATCGAATACGACCTGATGGGCTGGTCGCAGAGCGCCCTCGCCAAGGCCGGCATGCCGGGCGCGTTCTTCGACGCGGTGACGGGCCGCATCCCGTTCGGCGCGCGCTGGACGGCGGCGATGGTCTGCGGCGCCGCCGTCTCGGCCGCCACGCTGCCGCTCGCGCTGAAGTGGGGCAGCAGCATCACGGTCGCGGCCCGCCGCGGCTGAGCAGGCGACAGCCGTTTTGGTCCAGGGACGGCCGCTCACTGCCGATGCCTCGTTGAACTTGCAGGCGTCCGTAGTACGCTGCCGCCTGCCGTGAACGCCTCCCTGACCTTCACCCGCGTCTCCGAGTGGGTTCTTCGCAAGAACGCGCTCCGTGAAGCACGCGCCGCGGTGGTTCCGCGCGGGGCCCGGCGCGACCTCGCGCTCTGCCAGGCGCGCCTGCTGCTCGAGGTGGCCCGCCGCGTGGAAGAGCCGGTCGAGCGCTTTCCACCCGGGGCGCGTCCGCCCGTCCGCCTCGGCCTCTATCGCGAGGCGGCGTTCTGGGCCCTGGCCGCGACCCGCGCGCGCGACGGCGAGGCGGCGGCCGATCTCGCGGGCGCGTGGGCGGACGCCGATCCCGAGCGCCTGCGGCGCGCCGCCCCCGACGAGGCGACGCTCGATCACCTCAAGCGCGCGCTGGTCGAGGGGTCGCAGCCCGATCCCCTGGACGTCACCACCGCGGAGGCGGACCGCGCGCGCCTGTTCGTGGAGGCGCTGATCGGGGAGATGGACGCGCCCCGCCGCCGGGTGGCGGTCATCCGGGCCACCCGCTTCCTGCGCCTCGGCGCGCTGACGCTGGCGTTGCTGCTGGTCGTGTGGGGCGGCTACCGGCTCTCCCTCGGTCCGAACCTGCTCGCGGGCAAGCCGTTTCGCACCAGCTCGAGCTGGTCGGGCTGCTCGAGCGACCCCGGCTGCCAGGCGCTGCTGTTTCACACCGATCCCGAGTTCAACCCCTGGGTCGAGTTCGACCTCGGCGCGCCCAAGACCTTCCGCCGCCTGGAGGTCACCAACCGCACTGACTGCTGCGCCGACCGGACGATCCCGCTGGTCGCGGAGACCAGCGACGATCGGGTCAACTGGAAGGAGATCTCCCGCCGCGACACCGAATTCTCGACCTGGACCGTGAAGTTCGCGCCCCGCACCGCCCGCTATCTGCGGTTGCGCGTCGCGCGGCACAGCACCTTCCACCTCAAAGACGTCGCACTCCGCTGATGATCGCCCTCGTCCTGCGGGCCCTGACGCTGCTTGGATTGATCGGCGCGTCGGCCGCGCTCTTCATCCAGGAGCTGTCCGGCGACTGGCTCGGCGCGTTCGTTTCAGCGAACACGCTGACGATGGCCAACCGGCAGCGCCTGATCATCGGCATGGTGATCGGCGCGGCGGTGGCCGTGGTGGCGGGGTTGCTGCTGCTGTGGCGGCGCGGCGGCCGCAGCGTCTCGCGGGCGGCCCACATCGGCGCGCCCGCCGTCCTGCTCGGCCTGATCCCGCAGCTCTGCCAGACCTCCGCCTGGCCGACCGTGGTCAACGCCGCGATCGTCATCGGCCTGGTGCTGCTGCTGGCCGAGCGCCTGTTCCGCATGGCGTTCGCCGCCGCCGCGGAGCTCGCCACGCCGGCGCCGGACGGCTATCCGCCCTGGTGGAAGCAGATCCTCCCCCGCCGCCTGCGGCGCTGGCTGCCGCCCCTGCTGGTGGTGGCGGGCGTGCTCGCCTACGGCCTCTACATGTCCGTGTTCACGCTGCGCATGCACGGGCGCTTCCAGACGTACAACTTCGACCTCGGCCAGTACGACAACCTGTTCTGGAACCTCCTCCACGGACACCCGCTGCGCATGTCGCCGCTGGGGCTGGACGCCAACTGGACCGATCTGCGCAACCACGCCGACCTGTCGGTCTTCTTCTTCATCCCGTTCTACGCCATCAAGCCGGGCGCCTCGACCCTGCTGGTGATGCAGTCGTTCGCGCTCGGCCTGGGCGCGATCCCGATCTACCGCTTCGCGGCCCGCCGGCTGCCGCGCGGGTACGCGGTGGTGATCGCGTTCGCCTACCTGATGTACCCGCCCATGCACGGCATGCAGTTCTACGACTTCCACATGCAGCCGATGGCGGCCACGTTCGTGATGTTCGTGATCGACTTCGTCGATTGCAGGCGCTACGTGCTGTGCGCGATCGCGTTCGCCGTCGCGATCACCTGCCGCGAGGACATCTCGGTCGGCCTGGCGGTCCTGGGCGCGTTCCTGATGCTGTCAGGCTACCGGCTGCTGCCCGGGCTGGTCATCGCGATCGTCGCGACCATCTACTTCGTGCTGATGCGGTTCGTGATCATGCCGAGCTTCGGCAGCTGGGGGTTCCAGGACATCTACAAGGACCTCTTCCCGGCCGGCGCGCCCAACTTCGGCGGCGTGATCTCGACCCTGCTCAGCAACCCGATCTTCACGTTCATCTCCTTGCTCACCGTCGACAAGCTGCGCTACGTGCTGCAGATCCTGCTGCCCCTCGGCTTCCTCCCCTTGCGGCGGTCCTACCTGGCGACGTCGCTGGCGGCGGGATCGATCTTCACGGTGCTGACGACGAAGTACGCGCCGACGATCGACATCGGCTTCCAGTACTCCGCTCACTTCTTCCCCTACGTGTTCTCGGCCACGACGCTGGCGATCGCCAGCTACCGGCCCGAGGGACGGGGCCTCATCAACCGGCGCGCGGCGCTGTGCGTGCTGGTCGCCGGCACCGCGCTGACGGGCGTGTTCTGGGGCGCCATCCCGCCGCGCGATCAGGTGCACGGCGGCTTCTCGATGATGACGATGCGCGGGCCGTCCGCGGCCGACGTGCTGAAGGACAGGTACATCAGGGAGCTGCACGCGATGGTGCCGCAGAAGGCGTCGCTCGCCATCGGCGAGTCGGAGATGACCCACATCTCGCATCTGAAGGTCAAGGGTCTGCGCGACTCGATGGACACCGACTACATCCTGTTCTCGATCGGGTCGGGCGGCGATCGCGCCCTGGTGTCGGGCGAATTCGAGAAGATCGCCGAACGCCCGGGCGGCCTGCAGCTGCTCAAGCGCAAGTCGGCGGGCGTGCTGCCGCCCATCATGCCGCCGGGCGAGCCGCGCCAGCCCGCGCCGCCGCCGCCGCACCCCGCGCTTCAACCACCGGCCGCGCCCGCGGCGCCCGCCCCCGCCGCTAACCCCGCCGCGGGACCGGCAGGAATGCGCGTGGCGCCGGCGCCGCCGCCGCTTCCAGCGGCGCATTGATCTCTTCGGCGATCAGGTAGACCGGCTTCGACTGCGACTCGTGGTAGGTCCGCACCAGCAGCTCGGCCAGCAGACCCATGCCGATCAGCTGGATGCCGACGACGAACAGCATCACCGCCAGCAGCAGCAGCGGATTGCGGTGGGCGTACACCCCGCCCCGGAACTTCTCGATCAGCGTCACCAGGCCTGACAGGAAGCCGCCGCCGATGAAGGTGAAGCCCCAGAGCCCGAAGAGATAGAGCGGCTTGGTCGAGTAGTCGCCCAGGAACTTCACGGTGGTCAGGTCGAGCAGCACCTTCAGCGTGCGCGCCAGCCCGTACTTCGACTTGCCCTCCTTGCGCGCGTGGTGGCGAACCACCTGCTCGGTGATGCGCGCGCCCGACCACTTGGCGTAGACCGGGATGAAGCGGTGCATCTCGCCGTAGAGGCGCACCGGCTCGAGCACCTCGCGCCGGTAGGCCTTCAGCGTGCAGCCGTAGTCGTGCAGGCGGACGCCGGTCACCCGGCCGATCAGCGAGTTGGCGATCTTCGACGGCAGCTTGCGCGACAGCGCCTTGTCTTGCCGGTTCTTGCGCCAGCCGGAAACGATGTCGTACCCGTCGCCCTCCTCGAGGCGGGCCAGGAGCATCGGGATGTCGTCGGGATCGTTTTGAAGATCGGCGTCCATCGGCACGATGTACGCCCCGCGCGCCCGTTCGAAGCCCGCCGCCATGGCCGCGGTCTGCCCGAAGTTGCGCCGGAAGCGCACCAGCCGCATCCAGGGCCGGCTCGCCGCCGCCTCCCTGAGGCGCGCGAAGCCGTTGTCGCGCGACCCGTCGTCGACGATCAGCACCTCGGTGGACCGGCCGGCACCCTCGAGCTTCCCGACGACGTCGTCCAGCGCGGCCGTCAGCCGCGGGATCGTCATCTCTTCGTCGAAAAGGGGGACGACGATCGACACCTGGGGAGCGGCGCGTTCCGACACGGCCCTTTTATACCTGCGGCGCGGGACATTGCCCAGCGGCCGTGATAGGACGCGGCAGCGCAGCTCATGTGCGGCATCGCGGGATTCATACAGAGACAGCCGAATCCCGAGGCGCTTCCGCGGATGCTGGCCCGCATCGTCCACCGGGGCCCTGACGGCGAGGGGATCTGGGACCGGCAGCTGGGCGGCTGGCAGGTTGCGCTGGGGCACCGCCGGCTGTCGATCATCGACGTCGAGGGCGGCGTGCAGCCGATGGAGAGCGCCGACGGCGCCGACGTCATCAGCTACAACGGCGAGGTCTACAACTTCATGCGCCTGCGCGCGGCGCTGGAGCAGAAGGGCCACCAGTTCCGGACGCGCAGCGACACGGAGGTGATCCTGCAGCACTTCCAGCGCCACGGCGTGGGCGGCATCCCCGCGCTCGACGGCATGTTCGCGTTCGCGATCTTCGAGGCGCGCGAGCGGCGGCTGACGCTGGCGCGCGACCGGACCGGCATCAAGCCGCTCTACTACGCCGAGCTGGGGGACGGCGGCGTGGTGTTCGCCTCCGAGCTGTCCGCGCTGCTGGCCCACGGCGGCGTCGACCGCGAGCCCTCCATCGAGGGCCTGGCGTCGTACTTCTTCTCGGACTACGTCCACCCGCCCGCCACCATCGTGCGCAAGGTGCGCAAGCTGCCCCCCGGCCACACCATCATCTGGCAGGACGGCAACTGGGGGCTGCCGCACGCCTACTGGCAGGTGCCGCCGCCCGGCCCCGCCCCCACCAAGCCCGAGGGCGAGCTGGCGGCCGAGCTGTGGTCCGACGTCAGCCGCGCCGTGAAGGCTCAGCTGGTCGCCGACGTGCCGGTCGGGATCTTCCTGTCCGGCGGCATCGATTCATCGTGCGTCGCGACCGCGGCGGCGGCCGCCGGCGGGCGCATGAAGGCCTTCTCGATCGGGTTCGAGAACGCCACCTTCGACGAGACCCGCTACGCGCGCATGCTGGCCGAGCGGATCGACGTCGAGTGGATCACCGAGACGCTGCACGAGCGCAACCTCCTGGACGTCATGGACGCCGCGCTCGACCACATCGACGAGCCGCTCGCCGATCCGTCGTTCCTCCCCACGTTCCTGCTGTCGCGCCTGGCGGCCCGCCACGTCAAGGTGGTGGTGGGCGGCGACGGCGGCGACGAGACCTGGGGCGGCTACCCGACCTACCGCGCCCACCGCTACGCCGAGATCTACCGGCGCGTCCCCGCGGTGATCCGCAACCAGGTGATCGGGCGGGCGGTCGGCTGGCTGCCGGTCGACGATCGCTACCAGAGCCTGGAGTGGAAGCTGCGCCGCTTCACCAAGCGCTGGGACGACGACGTGGTGACGCGCCACCTGCGCTGGATGTCCAGCGTCGACGTCCCCGATCTCGAGCGCGCCATCCCGGCGGCCAGGGGGATGCGGCCCGCGACGATGGCGGCGCCGCTGCCCGAGACCGACGACCAGCTGCAGCGCATCCTGGCGCTCGACTTCTCGACCTACATGCCCGGCTCGGTGCTGACCAAGGTGGATCGCGCGTCGATGGCGCACGGGCTGGAGGTCCGCCCGCCGCTGCTCGACGACGGGCTGGTCGAGCACGCCTTCTCGCTGCCGTCGCGCTACAAGCTGCGGCGCGGGTCGGGCAAGTACCTGCTCAAGCTGGCGGCGCGCGGCAAGATCCCCGACGAGATCATCGACCGCCCCAAGAAGGGGTTCGGGATCCCGCTGGCGGCCTGGCTGCGCGGTCCGCTCAAGGAGCGCATCAGCGAGGTGGTGGCGCGCTCGCCCGCGCTGGATCGCGGCATCCTGAACGGCGACGTCTTCCGGACCTGGAACCGGGAGCACCAGGAAAAGCGCGCCGATCACAGCAAGCCGCTGTGGGCCTTGCTGGTGCTGGATCACTGGTTCCGGCGCCACTAGCGGCGCGCTTCGCCGCCCGCCGGCGGCCGCTACGCCGCCCGCTTGCGCAGGCGCTCTGCCAGCTCGCGCTCGATATCGTCGCAGGCGGCAACGCCGTAAGCACGCGCGATGACCAGCGCCTCCAAAAGCTCCTTGGCTTGCCGTGGCGAACCCTTGTAGTCACGGACCATCTTCCGGAGATCTCGCTCCATGTCTTTCTGAGTCTCCCGGACAACCTCGGCGTGGGGTACTCCACCGGTCGCGCGCACCTTCGCGAGTCGACGCGTCAGCTCTCGTCCTTCGGCGGCGGTGTACCGGCTCATAGGCTCTCCCCCAAAGTCCTTCTACGCTTGAGGATAACCCGGAGCACACGGACCGTCTGCCCCTCGACCGAATAGAGAACGCGATGTTGACCGACCCGCAGCCTCCACGTGGGCTCTGGGTATTCAGCGGGCAGCCCTTCCTGGCGACTCAACCGCTTCCGGTGCAGCGTCTCATGCTCCGCTTCCTCCTCCAACCTGCTCACGGCTTTCTCAATGACCGGTCGTACGAACGAGCGAAGCGCCCGGCGCTCGGCCATCGCCTGTTCCGACCAAGTAACCGTGTAGCGGCCCATGCGCCGCCGGAGGTGTCGGCGGCGCGGCGAAAACGTTGCGCGCCGGCGATCAGGTCGCCGGCCCGGCCGGCGGAGGCGGTGCTGCGGGCGGAGGCGTCGCCGGCGCCTCCCTGGCGAACAGCGCCCGCCAGATGCCGCGCTCGGAGAAGCAGGCCCAGATCCAGCGCGCCCAGCGGATGACGGCGAGCGCGAGCCAGAGCGACCAGGCGAGCATCGCCAGCCGATAGGCGAGCAGCGGCACCGACACGACCCACGGCCGCGGCATCTGGCCCGCCACGCGGTCCGCGAACCACGCCAGCGTCGTGCCCGCCGACGAGCTCGACGAGCCGTTGCCCGCGATCATCATGTCCGGGTGGCCGAGCAGGCCCTGGCCGACGCTGGTCGCCAGCACGGTGATGGCCGCGACGGTCCACACCGCCAGCACCAGCTGCGACAGATCGTACCGCCAGGCGCGCGTCATCGGCGCGCGCGCGCGCCGCCAGCCGAACGCCAGGAACAGCCCCGCCACCACCGCCGCCGCCGCGGCCGACATCTGCACCAGCCCGATGCCGAGCAGGATCCAGTGACGCGCGCGCAGCGGCGTCCACGGCGAGCGCGCCAGCGCGACGCCGGCCAGCACCAGCACGATGAGCGCGCTCCAGAACAGCACCGCCGGGCCGAGGCGCGGGCCGCCCACCATCAGCACCCAGCGATCGGCGGGCAGGTTGATCTGCACCGCCGCGTTGACCGCCGCCCCGCGCAGGTCGACCTCCGACGCGCGGAAGCCGGGCGCCAGGCCCTCCGCCTCGCGCCACCCGAGCTCGACGGTGCTGGTCCCCGGCGTGACCGGGACGGTGACCATGGCGCCGTCCTGCCGCAGCGGCTGCACGGCGCCGTTGATGCGCACGCGTTCCAGCGTCGCGCCCGGCGGCAGCGCGAAGGCGTGTTCGCCGCCGCGGCTGGATCGCAGCGACACCGTCAGCGTCGCCGCCGTCGAACGGATGCCGGGCGCCAGCGCCAGCTGGGCGCCGTCGACGGTCGAGGTCTGGCCGCCCGTCCCGGCGGGGCGGGTGATCGCGATGGCGACCTTCTCGCCGGGCCACGGCCGGAAGGTCGGGATGCGCGCCACGCCCGCCGCCGGCTGCACCGGCGGGATGCCCGAATAGACGACGTGCCAGAGCGGCCCCGGGTTGACGATCCAGATCTCCGCCCAGCCGCCCGCCCCGTCCGCCGCCGGCGGCGGCGCCTGGAGGGCGATCGACGGCGCCTGTTTCAGCGTCGACTCCCAGCTGAGCTCCCGCTCCTCGGCGCCCAGGTTCACCTGCACCTTGTCCTTGCTGACGCGCACGCCCTCGGTGATCACCGACTCCCCGGCCAGGAGCGGGATCTCGAGGACGATGGCGGCGCCGGTCGGCGACTGCCGCGTGACGGTGGTGCGCGCCACCCACTTGAGGCCCAGCTCCAGCGTGCGGTCGACGGTGACGAACGGCGGCAGGCTGGTGGGCGCGAGCCCGCCCGCGCTCCCCTTGTCGCCACCCGGCTTGGGCGCGCGCTGCTCGCGCGCCAGCTGCAGGCTCTCGCTCACCTGCCCGTCCTCGTCGAGCCCCTCGACCCGCCAGCCGTGAACCGCGGTCGTCAGCGCGTGCGGCGCGAGCGGAAACGGGATCTGCACGACGTCGCGCGCCGGCAGCGGCCCCTCCATGACGATCTGGTGGCCGCCGGCGGGCAGCCGGATGAACGGCGCGCCGTCCTCGTCACGCACCAGCGTCCCCGCCGGCTTGCCGTCGAGCAGCACCTGCGCGGGCAGCCAGTGCTTGGCGTGGCCCGGCAAGGCCACGACCGTTGCCGCCTCGGCGCCGACGTCGAACCTGAGGCGCAGCCGATCCGGCGACGCCTCCACCGCCAGGCGCCCGATCGACGCGCAGTGCGGCTCGCACTTGGCGGGCTCGACCAGGCGCTGGTGCAGCTTCTCCAGCAGCTCCTCGGACGGGTACGGGCCTGACGGGCTCTCGGCCGCGCGCGCCGTCGCCGGCGAGAGCAAGGCCAGCGCGCCGGCCAGCCCCGCGACGACGACGATCAGCGGCAGCGCCGCCGCCGCGCCCAGCCGCCACTTGTCGGCGAAGCCGCGCCAGCCGCCGAGCAGCAGCCAGATCAACCCTGCCACCAGCCCGACGCGCGCGAACGCCAGCGCGCCGTTCAGCCAGGGCGGCATCAGCCACAGCTTCAGCCGCTGCGTCCGTTCGACCGGACCGTTCCAGGCGAGGTCGACGACCGCCCCCGTCCAGCGCGGCACGCCGGGGCCCGTCTGCACGAGCACGTTGGGATCGTAGCTCTCCATGTTCTGGTTCTGCGTCGAGGCGCGCGACGGCTTCTCGTCGGCGCTCGCGCCCCGGCCGTAACCCCTGCCCGTGGGCTCCCCCGCGATCAGCGTGTCGACCACTCTGTCTCGACTCACCTTGGCGGCGGCGACGTCCAGGGTCACCTCCGCCTTCTGGACCTCGAGCCGCAGCGCCTGCCGCCTGACGGCCGCCTCCTCGCCGGCCTTGTCCTTGCCGACCCCTTGCGCGGGCGGCGCCGCGGGGAGGTTCTCGGCCGTCGCCGTCGTCGCCTCGCCGCCGCCGTGTGCCGCGTACGGCCGCTTCGGCGCCAGCGCCTCCTCGATCCAGCTGATCTCGCCGGCGCTGCCCTGCTCGGGCGCGAGCGCCGGATGCAGGCCGACGCGCACGTGCTGGACCGCGAACGGGATCGCGACCAGCACCAGCACGACCCAGGCGGTCAGGCGGCAGAGGGCGGCCGCGCGCCGGATCGCCCCGGCCGGCAGCGCCCGCACCAGCGCCTCGGCGATCAGGACGGCCAGCCACGCCCACTTGGGCGCGCCGCTCTCCGGGAACACCAGCGCCAGCGTCACCAGCGCCAGCGCGCCGGCGCGCGGCCCGAACAGCTTGCCGATCCCGATCCCCGTGATCAGCACCAGGAACAGATCGAGCAGCGTCCAGTTGCGCAGCCAGCTGGCGCTGACGCCGTCGGCGCCCGACGCGTGGAACAGCCGCCACCCGGGCGGCAGCGACAGCCGCGCCGACACCGACTGGAAGTCGTGGTCCCACCCGACCGCCGGGATGCCCGCGCCGTCGCGCGCGACGCGGCTCTCGGCGACGATGACGGCGTCGCCCTGGCGGATCTCGACGCCGTCGCCGCCCGCGCCCGCGCCCTCCCCCGCGAGCCGCGTGATGAACTGATCCTGGCCGCCGATGGCCGCGCGTCCCAGCTGCGACTCCGGGCCCATCGCCAGACGCCAGGCGCGCCGGAAGGTCGCCCGGATCTCGTCGCGCGCGGTCAGCCCGCCGCCGTCGAAGTCCAGCCACAGCGAGCGCTGCAGCGACAGATCGTCGGCCGCCGGCTCGGCGTCGCCGCGCCGGTGCTCCACCAGCGCCATCGTCGCGCCGGGCGCCATCACGTACGCGGGCAGCACCTTCCAGCCGTCCGGCAGCGTCGTCTGCTGCGGGTCGACGCCCGGGACGCCCTCGACCGTCACGACGCGCAGCGGTGGGCGCGACTGAAACACCCAGACCTCCTCGCCCTCCTTCCACGGACCGTCCGGACGCGGCCGCGCGATGCGCGTCAGCGGCGTCGCGCTGCGCGCCGCCAGGGTGATGGTCCACTGCCCGGGTCGCAGCTGGACGCGAAGCCGCCCGTCGTCCTCGATGCGGACCGGCAGCCCGGACTCCAGCGCCTGCGGCACGAAGCCCGCCGGCAGGCTCTTCCCCAGCACGACCTCGCGCGTCTTGCCGGCGACGTTGAGCCCGATGCGCGTCGTCAGCAACAGCGGGATCTCGTCGGTCACCAGGCGGTGGACGGTGATGTCCAACCTGTCCTCTTCACGCTCGGG
>DATBHU010000023.1:0-6492 GCA_036557265.1 Polyangia bacterium | reverse complement strand
GGCGCGACGTCGGCCAGCGCGCCGGCCAGGATCTCGTCCTCGCCGGCCCCGCCCCGTCCGATGATCGCGAGCGCCGACAGGATCTCGCCGCGCGCGGCGGGATCGCTGAACGCCAGCTTCAGCGCCGCGACGCCGTCCGGGTCGCCGAGCAGCGCCTTGGCGATGCCGCGCGGAACGGGCCGCAGGCCGTTCAGCACCTCGCGCAGCCAGCCGGGCACGCGTCCCGGCGGCGTCGCCTCCAGCGTCCCCGACACGCGCCCGCTCGCGATGCGCGCCACGGTGTCGTGGCCGAGACCGCCCGCCGCGAATCCGGTGTCGGCGACGACCGACCCGAGCTGCGGGGTGCTGGGAAGAAAGTTGAGGAAGGCGGTGCGCGGCCGGCCGAGGCGCACGACCACGCGCGACGCCGAGGCGGCGCCGGGCGGCTCGAAGGCCAGCGAATAGGCGCGGCGCGAGTCCGCGTAGAGTCCGGCGATCAGCAAGAACACCAGCGCGACGCCGAGGCTGATGCGCATCGCCGCGGCCCCCAGGCCCCGGCGCACCACGGCGCGCTCGGGCGGGGTCAGCGTCCCGCGCAGATGCCGCTCGACGGCGACCAGCTCGGGCAGGCGCAGCCGCTCACCCGTCGCGATCCGGCGCGTGAGGGCCCGCCGGGCCACGGTGGCGCGCGCGCGATCGGTGATCGCGAAGTCCTCGATCGTCTCGCGCAGCGCCGGGTGCGCCAGCACGAACACCTCCCGGCGGCCGCGCGCCTGCGGGACGAGCAGGCCGTGCGCCTGCAGCGTGGCCAGCGCCTCGGCGCCGCGGTTGCGCCCGCGCCGCGTGGACGTGCCGAGATCGGCCTCGCTGACGCCGTCGGGCTCGCCCGCGGCCAGCAGCGCCCGCCGGGCGAGCGCACCGCCCGCCTCGCGGCACACGTCGGCCAGCCAGAGCGCCGGCAGCACGGCCGGACCGCCGCTGCGTCGATAGCGGCGCAGCGACGCCAGCCGCAGGTCGACGATCGCGCGCACCGCCAGCTGCAGCTCGAATGCGCGGCACGGACCGTCACGCACCAGATCGGCGGCGACCGCCCCGGCCAGGCCGGTCTCGAACGGCGTCCCCGACTGCACGGCGCTGCGCTCGAGGATGTCGGCGATGGCCGCCCCGCCGAGCGGCGGCAGCGCCACCGTCGCGGGCATTCCCAGCTTGCCCGACGGGCCGCCCAGCGCGCCCGTGATCACGTCCAGCCGCGCCAGCGCCGCGTCGTCGATCGACAGCACGATGCGCGTGCGCGGCGCCTCCTCGACGACCCGCAGCGCCATCTCGGCGATGGCGGCGGCGCCCTCCGCCCGGCCGCGGACGCCCCCGAACACCTCTTCCAGATTGTCGAGGATCAGCGTCAGGCCGCCGCGCGCGTCGCGCGCCACGCCGCCGAGGTAATCGGCCGCGTCCTGTCCGGGCACCGGCGGCGCGAGGCCGACCACGCTCGTCGCGCGCACCAGCTCGCGCTCCAGATCGCGGTAGGTGGTCAGCGTCACCACGGTCATCTCGCGGCGGGCGAGCGTGTGGGTCAGGCCCGCGCGCAGCAGCGACGTCTTGCCCATGCCCGACACGCCGGACACCACGATCAGGTGGGCCGTGCCGCTGACCAGCTGGTCCAGGCGCGCGATCTCGTCCGCGCGCCCGAAGAACGAGTCGTGGTTGCGCTCCTGGTACGAAACGAACGTCCCGAACTGACTGCCGGGCGACTTCGCGGTCATCGCCGGTCGCTCATCGAAGCAAGTTGGTCAGGTCTGGCGGATGTCCGACTCGAGCATCTCGGGCTCTTCGTCATAGTCCGAAATGATGATCTCGCGATTGTGCGCGTCGGTCGAGGACGGGGTGAAGAAACCTTCGATCAGATCGGCGACCTCCTCGTGCGAGGTGCCGCGCTTGACGGTCGCGAGCGCGTAGACGACGTGGCCGTCGTCGACCACCGACAGGAACCCGACCCGCCGACCGTCCTCCACCGACCAGAGATCCCAGGCTTCGCCCGCCTGCGTGCGGGTCATACGCGTCGCGTAGAACGTGCGCGGCTCGTGCCGGGTGATCGGCGTGATTTTCGGATCGCGCGCCACTCTTCGTCCTCTCCTTCTCCTCGAAAGGATTGAGGATAACGCGATCAGCGGGGGAGGTCTATCCAGAACGCGGCGCCGTCACCGACGGTGCTGTCGACGCCGATCGCGCCGCCGTGGCGCTCCATGATCGTGCGGCAGAGGTAGAGCCCGATGCCGAGCCCGCCCTTGCCCTCGGCGGCGGCACCGCGCACGAAGCGCTCGAAGATGCGCGCCTGCTCGGCCGGATCGATGCCCGGGCCGCGGTCGCGCACGGTCACGCGCGCGACCGCCGGCGCGGGCGCCGACACCGCGACGCCGATCGGCGCGCCGTCGGGCGAGTAGCGGGCGGCGTTCTCGAGCAGGTTGAGCAGCACCTGATGCACGCGCGTCTCGTCGATCGAGATCGGCAGCGTGCCCTCCGGCGGAAGCTCCACCGCGACGGGCGCGGCGTGGCCGCGACAAAAGACCTCGACCGTCTCGCTGACGACCGCGACCAGATCGACGTGGCGCGGGCGGATCGCCAGCTGCCCGAGATCGGCGCGGGTCAGATCCATCAGGTCCTCGACCAGGCGCGAGAGGCGCCGCACCTGCGCGCGCGCGAACGCCATGTCGGCGGGCGGGATAGCCAGGCCGGCGAGCAGCGAACGCTCGGCCAGCTGCAGCGTCATGGCGAGCGGGCCGAGCGCGTTCTTGATCTCGTGCGCGGCGGCGCCGAACAGCGCGGTCGGATCGTCTTCCTGATCGGGCGGGCTCATCGACGCTCGCTCATGGGCGCTCGAAGACGGCGGAGATCCCCTGACCGACGCCGATGCACATGCTGGCGAGGCCGTAGCGCGCGCCGCGACGGGCGAGCTCGTGCGCGAGCGTCGTCACGAGGCGCGCGCCCGACGCGCCGAGCGGGTGGCCGATGGCGATGGCGCCGCCGTTGACGTTGACGCGCGCGGGGTCGAGGCCGAGCTCGCGCACGCACGGGATCGCCTGGGCGGCGAACGCCTCGTTGAGCTCGATCAGATCCAGATCGGCGGCGTCGATGCCGGCGCGCGCGAGCGCCTTCCGGGTGGCCGGGATCGGTCCCAGGCCCATCAGCTTCGGCTCGACGCCGGCGACGCCGGACGCGGCGAAGCGGGCGAGCGGCCGCCGCCCGCCCGACAGGCGCGCCAGGCCGGCCGGCGACGCGAGCAGAACCGCGGCGGCGCCGTCGTTGATCCCCGACGAGTTGCCGGCGGTGACCGTGCCGCCCTGCTTGCGGAACGCGGGCGGCAGCGCGGCGAGATCGGCGGCGGTGGTCTCCGGGCGCGGGTGCTCGTCCACGTCGACGGTGCGCACGCCCTTCCGCTGCGGGATCGAGACCGCGACCAGCTCGTCGCGGAAACGCCCGGCCGCGTACGCCGACGCCCAGCGCCGCTGGCTGGTCAACGCGAACTCGTCCTGCTCCTCGCGCGTGACGCCGTGCTTCTCCGCCACCAGCTCGGCCGTCTCGCCGAGAGCGTGCGTGCCGTGAATCGCCTCCATGCGCGGGTTGATGAAGCGCCACCCGAGCGTGCTGTCGTGAACGACCACGTCGCCGCGCGGGAACGCCTCGCGCGCCTTCGGCATCACCAGCGGCGCGCGCGTCATCGATTCGACGCCGCCCGCGATCACCAGGTCGGCCTCGCCGACGGCTATCGCGCGGGCACCGTCGATGACCGCCTCCAGCCCCGACCCGCACAGGCGATTGAGCGTCGCGCCCGGCACCGTCACCGGGAGCCCGGCGAGCAAGAGGCTCATGCGCGCCACGTTGCGGTTGTCCTCGCCGGCTTGATTGGCGCACCCGAAGTAGACGTCGTCGATGCCAGCCGGATCCGCGCCGGTGCGGCGGACCAGCTCGGCGATCGCAATCGCCCCCAGGTCGTCGGGCCTCACCTCGGCCAGCGCGCCGCGGAAGCGCCCGATCGGCGTCCGCACCGCGTCGGCGATCAGCACGTCTCGCAGTGTGCCGCCCATCCCTGAAATCTACCCTAGAAGAACCCGAGCGCAGCCACGCCCGGCGCGGCCGCCCCGGAAACGTCGCGCACCGGCGCGTAGGTGACGAGCGGCGGCGGCGACGTCGTCGCCGTCTGGTCGATGTCGTCGTCGTAGTGGCGGGTCAGCAGCACGCCCCCTGCCAGGCCGATCGCGCCGCCTGCGATCGCCGCCCAGGCGGAGATCGCGCGCGCGTTGGCGCCCGGCGTCGGCGCCGTGAGGCAGTCGTGGACCAGGGCCACGCACGCGCCGACTCCGCCAGCCAGCGCGCCGGCGCCCGCGCCCAGATCGATCAGCAGGATCCGCTTCCAGCTCGGCCCGTAACGGGACTGATCGGGCAGGTAGGCACCCAGCAAACCGGCTGCGAGTCCGACGTTCAGCCCGATCAGCGCGCCCGGCGCGAGGTCGAAAACGCTGTTCTCGTGGACGGCGCAACTGATGTCTCCCGGGTTGGTTGGGCTCGGTATGCACTTCACCCCGTCCCGACTCGCGATCGGGTCATCCGGCGCGAGTTGATCGTGGACCGTGAATTCCCAGTTTGCGCCGTACGGTTTCCATTTGAATGCAATCTGCGAGATTCCACCAAGCGCTAATCCGCCCAGCGCGGCGCTCTGGATCAGCGCGACACGGCCGTAGTTCGGTGCGTGCTTGGCCGTCAAGGCTCCGGCCGTCAACCCGACCGCCAGACCGGGCAGTGAGCCGACGAAGCCGGCGCGGAGCTGATTCGCAACCGAGCCGCGACAAGGATCCGGACCCGGACAGGGGCTGACAACCGGATCGACCATGCCGCGGCTGGTGCTCACTTGCCGCACGACGATCCCGGCTGTCAACCCCTCCGCAGTCCCGATCCACATCCCGCCGAGGATGAAGAGGGCTTGATTGTCCGGGATATAGCGAGGCGAGAGCGCCGAGCCGACCAACCCGCCCACAACCGCACCGGACGCAAAGCCGCCGCCCACCAGCAGGACCGTCGCGACGCTCGGATTCTCGAAAGCATCGCCGATGCCCGCAACGACCGCGCCGGCGCCGAGCGCGCCGCCGATCGCGACTGACGCCACCAGCAACTCGGGACGACCCGAACGCTGGACATACTGCAGCCGGAAACGGTTGTCGCCGGTCAACAACCGGCGTTCACCCGGCGCCAGCGTCAGATCGACGGTCTTCGACACGTAGTCCGTCGCCTCCGCGAAGATCTCGACGTGCCCCGGCGGGATGTCCTGGCGGTACGGGTTACGGGCGCGGTTGCCGTTCACGTACAGCGTGGCGCCCGGCGGCTTGGTCTCGATCTCCAGGCGGGCGGGGATCGGGTCGAGCTTGAAGAACAGCGGCTTGGTCTCGCCGACGTCGACGTCGACGATGCGCGTCTGGCCCAGGTAGTTGGGCCGACTGACGTCGAGACGGTACTTGCCGCGCGGGACGGAGAAGTTGTTGGGCGCCTGGCCGGTGACGACGACCGTGCCCGTGTCGGCCGCCGGCGCGATCCGCACCGTGACGTCCTCGGGCACGGTGTTGACGACCAGCGTGGCCGGCCGCCGGCTGATGCTGACCACGCGATCGCGCGCCAGTTCCGCGAACTCACCGTTCGGGTTCTCCTCGTAGTAGCGCTGGTAGTGGGCGCTCGCTTCCTTCAGCCGCCCGATCAGGAACTCGCACTGCGCCATCATGAACAGCGTCGCAGGCCGCGGCTTCAGCTCGTTCGCCCTGGTGAACTCGACCAGCGCCTCCGCCGGCGCCAGCTTGTCGAACAGGTCCAGCCCCCGCTCGTAATGCTTCTTGGCCTCGGCGGTCGCGTCGTCGGCCGCGCGCGCGGGCGCCGCGAGCGCGGCGACGCTCGCGAGGACCATCGCCGCCGCGGCCAGATGCTTCACTTCTCTGGATACGCCTCTTTGGAGCCCGCCGGGAGCCGCGGCTCGCGCGACTTACTGGTCGGCGTTGCGGCCGGCTCGCCCACCTTCACCGCGGTCGACTCGTTGCGACCGCGCGTCTTCTTGTTGTGCGTCGCGTGTGCGGGCGGCGCGACCGCGGTGGTCGCAGGCGGCGGCACGATCGCCGGCGGCGGCGCGACCGCAGGCGGCGGCGCGACCGCCGCGGGCGGCGGCGCGGGCGCCGGTGCGGGCGTCGTCGGCTGGGCGGGCCCCCCGAGACCGAGCACAACCACCGCCCCGCCGACCAGCACGACGCCGCCGAGGGCCAGCAGCGGCCAGCGCTTGGGCGCCGCGCCGGCCTTCGATCCGACACCGCCGACACCGCCGACACCGCCGACACCGCCGACGCCGGCCGTCGTCCGCGGCACCAGCCCGACGTTCTGATCGCCCGCCAGCAGGCGCTCGAGGTCGCGCTCCAGCTCCGCCATCGTCTGGTAGCGCCGCGCGCGGTCCTTGTCCATCGCGCGCATCACCACCGTCTCGACCGCGTC
>DATBHU010000022.1:0-12525 GCA_036557265.1 Polyangia bacterium | reverse complement strand
CTGTCTTTCCTCGTTTTGGCCATGGCTGTTCTGCGCAGAGGCGGCCATGCAGCCTGCTCCCTCTCGGCGTTTCGCACCTCGCTGGCCCTGATTCCCACGAAGGTCGTCCTACGATGACCTTTCGTGGGGATCCCCCAGGGGAAAGGGTGAGGGGTTTCTCTCCCTCACCCTCGGGCCTTTGCCCTCGGCCTCTCGCAATGGGAGAGGTTTTAGGATGCCCTATGGCAGGACCCAGGGCTTCGGCCGTTGGGGGGGCGGCACGAGGGTGAGCGTCGCCGTCGCGCCTTGCGTCTCGTCGGCGTAGTGGCCGGTGTGGTCGGGCTGGCGGCCGCCGACGGCGATGTCGACGTCGCCGAGCAGCGGGCGGCGCGCGCCGGTCTCGTCGACGTACGTCAGCGGGTTGCCGGTGAGCGGGATCTTGACGATGCGCTGCTCGCCAGGCTCCAGCGTCACGCGCGAATAGCCGGCCAGCCAGCGGTGGGGCGCGTAGGGCGGCGCCTCGCGCGGGATGACGTAGGCCTGAACCACCTCGTCGCCCGCGACCGAGCCGGCGTTCTCGACCTGAACGGCGGCGGCGGCGTAGGCGCCGCTGACGGCGCCGATCTTGGTGTAGCGGAACGTCGTGTAAGAGAGGCCGTACCCGAAGCCGTAGAGCGGCTCGCCCTCGAAGTAGCGGTACGTGCGGCCGCGCATCGCGTAGTCGGCGAACGGCGGCAGGTCGCCGGCCGAGCGGTAGATCGTGATCGGCAGCCGCCCGGCCGGGTTGACGTCGCCGAACAGCACGTCCGCGAGGGCGTTGCCGCCCTCGACGCCCGGGTACCAGGCGTAGAGCACGGCCGCCGCGCGGGCCGGCAGCCACGGCACCGCGAGCGCGCTGCCGCCCGTCAGCACGACGATCACCGGCTTGCCGGTCGCGAACAGCGCCTCGACGAGCTGGCGCTGGGCGGCGGGGAGGTCGAGATTCAGGCGATCGCCGCCCGGGTTGAAGCGGTTGCCGTGCTCCTCGCCCTCGAGGCGCGGGTCGAGGCCGACGACGGCGATCACCGCGTCGGCGTCGCGCGCGGCGGCGACGGCCTTCGCGATCGCGGCGGGCGTCGTCTCGACCAGGCGCGCGCCGGGCGCGTAGCCGACGGTGATGCCGCGCCGGGCGGCCGCTGCGCTGATGCCGTCGAGCAGCCGGACCGGGTGCGACGGGATGCCGTGGTAGTTCGCGAGCAGCACCGGCAGATCGTCGGCCATCGGCCCCACCACCGCGAGCCGCTTCACCGTCGACGCGAGCGGCAGCGCGCCGCGGTTCTCGAGCAGGACGATCGACCGCGCCGCCGCCTGGCGGGCGAGCGTCAGGTGCGCGGGCGCCTCGATCAGCTCGGGTCCGAGGCGCGACCAGGGGACGCGCTCGGGCGGGTCGAACAGCCCGAGCCGCATGCGCGCCGAGAACAGCCGCAGCAGTGAGCGATCGATGTCCTTCTCCGTGACCAGGCCCTCCGCCAGCGCCTCGGAGAGGTGGCGGTAGGCGCGCCCGCAGTCGAGGTCGGTGCCGGCGCGCAGCGCGGCCGCGGCGGCGGCGGCCGGCGTCGGCACCAGCGCGTGGTGCGCCCAGACGTCGTCGACGGCGCCGCAGTCGCCCACCACGTAGCCGAGGAAACCCCAGCGCCCGCGCAGCGTCTGCGCGAGCAGCGTCGGGCTGGCGACGGCCGCCTCGCCGTTGACGCGGTTGTAGGCGGCCATCACCGACCCGACGCGCCCGACGCGCACGGCGGCCTCGAACTGCGGCAGGTACGTGTCGGCGAGATCGTGCGGGCTGACGCGGGCGTCGAAGGTGTGGCGATCGGGTTCGGGGCCGCTGTGGACGGCGAAGTGCTTGGCGGTGGCCACGGTCTTCCAGTAGTGGGGATCGTCGCCCTGCATGCCGCTGATGAACGCCGTGCCCATGCGCCCGGTCAGCAGCGGATCCTCGCCGAACGTCTCGTGCCCGCGCCCCCAGCGCGGGTCGCGGAAGATGTTGATGTTGGGCGAGAAGAACGTCAGCCCGTGGTAGATGCCGCGCTCGCCGCGTGCCTGGTTCTGGTTGTACTTGGCGCGCGCCTCGTCGGAGATGACGGTGGCGATCTGCTTGACCAGCGCGTCGTCGAAGGTGGCCGCCAGCGCGATCGCCTGGGGGAACACGGTGGCGCGATCGGCGCGCGCCACGCCGTGCAGCGCCTCGCTCCACCAGTGGTAGGCCGGCACGCCCAGGCGCGGGATGGGCGGCGCGTCGGTCATCGTCTGGGCGACCTTCTCGGAGACCGTCAGGCGCGCGATCAGATCGGCGGCGCGGTTGGCCGTGGGCAGGTCGGGGTTGCGGTAGGGCGGCGGCGTCGGGCGACGTCCGCCGCGCCCGCTGCACGCCGGGGCGATCGCCAGCGCGATCGCGATGAGCGCGTGGCGCTTCAATTCACCTTCGTCAGCGTCGTCACTTCAGCGTGATGGTCGCTTTCGCGTAGACCTTTTCCTTGCCGCCGATGAGGCGCGTCGCGCGCACCTCGTACTTGTGGCCCTTCACGAACCCCTTCTCCTTCGACGCGGCCTGGCCGTTGAGCTGGACGATCTTCTGGTCGGGCTTGACGCCCACCTCCGAGAAGTCGACCTGCTCGTGCTTCTTGGACAGGTCGTAATAGACGATGTTGATCTTGTCGGCGCCGGGCGGCGCGTTCAGGAACACCATGAAGTTGAGCGGCCAGGTGCCGCCTTCTTCCTTGATGGTCGTCTTCGACTGGCGCTTCAGCGCGGCGGCCATCTCCTTCTCGGAGCCGAACGCGCCGAACTCGGAGTCGCTGACGTAGATCCGTCCCTTGGCCTGCGCGTGAGCGGCGCGCGGCGCCAGCGCGGCCAGCGCGACCACGGCGGCGGCGGCGAACAGGAAGAGACGGTGGCTCGGACGCGGCATCGACATGGCGCTCTCCTTTTCCGGTTTGGTATCGCTTAACCGCGCCATTTTCAAGCGCTTCGACCATGGCAACCCGAGTGCGGCCGTGGCATTCTGGTCCGAATGGTTGGCGATGTCCGATAGGGGTCCACTGTCCCCTTACCCGGAGAGCCCGTCGGGGGAGATAACGGTCGAGGATCCGGGCGCCACGCCGCTTCCCTTCGTCGATCCCGAGCGCGACCTCGACGCCGTGCGCGAGGTGGCGGCGACGCGGCGGGTGCTGCTGGCGGAGATCGGCAAGCGGATCGTCGGCCAGGAGCGGGTGATCGACCACCTGCTGGTGGCGCTGTTCGCGCGCGGGCACTGCCTGTTCGTCGGCGTGCCGGGGCTGGCCAAGACGCTGCTGATCCAGACGCTGGCGGACGCGCTGGCGCTGTCGTTCGGGCGCATCCAGTTCACGCCCGATCTGATGCCGGCCGACATCACCGGCACCGACGTGCTGGAAGAGGATCGGGCCACGGGGCGGCGGGTGTTCCGCTTCGTGCGCGGGCCGATCTTCGCGCACGTGGTGCTGGCCGACGAGGTGAACCGCACGCCGCCCAAGACGCAGGCAGCGCTGCTGCAGTCGATGCAGGAGTACCGCGTGTCGGCGGGCGGGCAGACCTACGCGCTGCCGCTGCCGTTCCTGGTGTTCGCGACGCAGAACCCGATCGAGCAGGAGGGGACGTATCCGCTGCCCGAGGCGCAGCTGGATCGCTTCATGTTCCAGATCGACGTCGGCTACCCGTCGGCGGATGAAGAGGTGCGCATCGTCAACCAGATGACGACCGCGTATCGCCCGCAGGTGCGCAAGGTGCTGTCGCCCGAGCGAATCCTGGAGCTGCAGGACGTGGTGCTGCGCGTGCCGGCGGCGCCGCACGTCGTGCAGCACGCGGTCGCGCTGTGCCGCGCCACCCGGCCCGGCGAGGCGAACGCGCCCGAGATGGTGAAGAAGTACGTCTCGTGGGGCGCGGGGCCGCGGGCGTCCCAGTACCTGGTGCTGGCGGCGAAGGCGCGCGCGATCCTGCAGGGGCGCTACGCGGCGGCGATCGAGGACGTGCGGGCGCTGGCGGGGCCGGTGCTGGTTCACCGCGTGCTGCCCAACTTCCACGCGGAGGCCGACGGCTTGACGGCGCACGCGCTGGTCGAGCGGCTGGTCGACGCCATCCGTCCGTGATGGACGCCAAGCCGGAGTCAGGGGCGCTGGCCCTCGACCCGAGCGACATCGCGCGCCTCGGGTCGATGAGCGTGCGCGCGCGCGTGATCGTCGAGGGGGCGTTCGCGGGCATGCACCAGAACCCGCACGCCGGGTCGTCGATCGAATTCTCCGAGCACAAGGAGTACGCGCCCGGCGACGACATCCGGCGCATCGACTGGAAGGCGGCTGCAAAGAGCGACCGCACCTACATCAAGCGCTTCGAGGACGAGACCGAGATGCGGACGTTCCTGCTCGTCGATTCGTCGGCGTCGATGGGCTACGGGCGCAAGGGGGTGACCAAGCTTCAGTACGCGAGCTACCTGGCGGCGGCGCTGGCGTACCTGCTGGCGCAGCAGGGCGATCCCGCGGGGCTGGTGCTGTTCGACGAGAAGACGCGGCAGTACCTGCCGCCGCGCACGCGGGGCGGGCACATCCGTGACCTGCTGGTGGCGCTGGAGGCGGCCTATCCGGCCGGACGCACGGCGCCGGGGCGGGCGGTGGCCGAGGTGGGCGAGATCGCGGATCGGCGCAGCCTGATCGTCGTGTTCTCGGACCTGCTGGACGCGCCGGCCGATCTGGCAGACCGGCTGCGCCAGGTGCGGTCGCGCGGCAACGACGTCGTGCTGTTCCACGTGATGGACCCCGACGAGGTCGAGCTGCCGTACGACGACGTCACCGACTTCGAGGGGATGGAGCCGGAGGACGCGCGCCGGCTGCTGGTCGACCCGCGCGATCTGGCGGCGTCGTTCCGGCGCGAGTCGGCCGCGCTGCGCGAGCGCTGGCGCCAGACCTGCCTCGAGTCGCGCGTCGAGTACCGCTTCTCCACGACGGCGGAGCCGCCCGCCGAGACCCTGCGCGCGTTCTTGTTCGCGCGCCAGAAGGCCCGAAGGTGAGGCCCCCTCACCCTAACCCTCTCCCCGCTTCGCGGGGCGAGGGGATCAGATCTTTCTCGCTCTCCCGCTTGCGGGAGAGGGTCGGGGTGAGGGCCAGCCGCTCTCGGGCGACGCTCGTTCGAGCGACGCCCCTCACCCGGCGCCTGCGGCGCCGGCCTCTCCCACAGGGAGAGGCGAGATAGTCATGCACTTCCTCGCGCCATCGCTGCTGCTCGGCCTCATCGCCGCCCTGCTGCCGTGGATCATCCATCGCATCGGGCGGCGGCGGGCGCGGCCGGTGCGGTTCGCGGCGATGGAGCTGCTGCTGCGCGCGGAGCGGGAGGTGTCGGCGCGGCGCAAGCTGCGCGACGTCGCCCTGCTGGTGGCGCGCACGGCGCTGGCGGCGGCGCTGCCGCTCGCGTTCGCGCGCCCGTTCACCGAGGTGCGGTCGGACTTGCCGGCGGTGACCACCCACTCGCAGAGCGCGGTGCTGGTGCTCGACGATTCGGCGAGCATGCGGCGGCGGCTGCGGCGCGATGAGACGCCGTTCGACGTCGCCAAGGCGCGGGCGCGCGACATCGTCGAGCACCTCTCGCCCGATTCGGAGATCGGTCTGGTGCTGGCGTCCGAAGGGTCGGCCCCGCCGGTCGCCGAGCTGTCGAGCGATCGCCCGCGCGTGTCGGCGGCGCTGGCCGGCGTCGGCGCCTCGGCGCGGCGCGCCGACTTCGCGGCCGCGCTCCGCCGCGCCACGCAGCTGCTCGGCAGCTCGACGCGCGGCGATCGCCTGATCTACGTGGTCACCGACCTGCAGGCCGCGGGCTGGGAGGACGTCTCGCCCGCGCTGCTGGCGGTCGGGCCCGAGATCGTGGTGCTCGACGCGAGCGGCGGCGAGCCGTGGAGCAACCGCGCCGTGGTCGGCCTGGGCGCCGAGCCGGCCCCCGAGGAGGGCGCGCAGGGGATCGCGGTCGTGGCCGAGATCGCGAACTTCGCGACCGAGCCCGCCAAGGCGCTCGGCATCACGCTGCGGCTCGACGGCGCCGAGGTGGCGCGCGGCTTCGTCGACGTGCCCGCGGGCGGCCGGGCGCGCAAGCGCTTCGTCACCAGCGTATCGGGCGGCGCGCGGCAGGCCGAGGTGGTCATCGACCACGACGCCTTCCCGCTCGACGATCGGCGCGCCTGCCGCGTCGAGGCGTCGCGCGGCCTGCGCGTGCTGCTGGTCGACGGCGATCCGCGCACGGTGCGCACCGAGGACGAGGTCTTCTTCCTCGAGGCGGCGCTGCGCGCGGGCGGCTCGAACTTCTCAGTGACGACGGTGCTGCCCGACGATCTCGGCAACCGCGACCTCGCCAGCTACGGCGCGGTGTTCATGGCCAACGTGGCGCGCCCGAACGCGACCGTCGCGGCGGCCATCACCCGCTACGTCGAGGGGGGCGGCGGCCTGTTCATCTCCGTCGGTGACCGGGTCGACGCCGACAGCTGGAACCAGACCATGAACAAGGTGCTGCCGCAGCCGCTCGGCCTGAAGCGCAGCGCCGCGGCGCCGCCCGGCGCGCGCCCCGAAGGCGAGACGGTCGACCTGCGTCCGGCCGAGCGCCTGGCGCCGATCGATCGCCGCCACCCGCTGCTGGCGGCCTTCCCGGCGCGCGGCGAAGGGCTGGCGTCGGCGCGCTTCTTCCAGTTCCTGCTGCTGGCGCCGGTGCCCGAGGCGCCCGGCCGCCGCATCGTGCTGCGCTACGAGAACGGCGCGCCCGCGCTGGTCGACGCCGAGGTCGGGCGCGGGCGGGTGCTGCTGCTGACGACGTCGGTCGACCGCGAGTGGACCGACCTGCCGATCCGGCCCGGCTTCCTGCCGCTGGTGCAGGAGGCGGCCCGCTACCTGGCGGCCGCGCCGACGGGCGACATCACCGCCACCGTCACCGTCGGCGGCAAGCGCGAGATCGTGCTCGGGGCCGAAGACAGGCGGGTCGAGGTGGTGAAGCCGAACGGCGACTCGCGCTGGCTCAGCCCACCCGCGCACGCGGGGGAGGCGCGTACACGCCACACTGTACTGTTCGAGGAGACCGACGAGCCGGGGCTCTACCGGGTGCGCGCGGCGCGCGCGGACGGCACCGTCGATGAACGGCCCGACGCTGCCTTCGCGGTCACGCTCGACGCCAGCGAGTCCGATCCGGCGCGCCTCGCTGACGACAAGCGGCCCGACCGCGCCCGCGCGCGCGCCGCCGGCGGCCCGCCGCCGCAGCGGCGGCTCGAGCTGTGGCACGCGCTGGGCGCGGCGGCGATCGGCCTCGTCCTGCTCGAGTCGCTGTTGACGGTCCGCTTCCGGCGGAACAGGGTCAAGGTATGAACAAGCCGTTCGGGAACGCCGACCCCAAGCTGTCCGACTACGTCACGAAGATCTACGCGCCCGAGGACGAGACGCTGGCCGAGATCCGCACGCGCAGCGCCGCGGCCGGCCTGCCGGACATCCAGGTCGCGGCGCTGGACGGGCGCCACCTGGAGGTGATCGCGCGCGCGGCGGGCGCGCGGCGCGCCGTCGAGATCGGCACGCTGGGCGGCTATTCGGGCGTCGCGCTGCTGCGCGGGATGGGGCCGGACGGACAGCTCGACACCGTCGAGATGTCGCCCAAGCACGCCGAGGTGGCGCGCGAGAGCTTCCGGCGCGCCGGCGTCGCCGACCGCGTCCGCATCCACGTCGGCGCGGCGGCCGAGGTGCTGCCGACGCTCGCCCCGCGCGGCCCGTTCGATCTCGTCTTCATCGACGCCGACAAGGAGGGCTACGCCGCCTACACCGACTGGGCGGCCGACAACCTGCGCCCGGGCGGCGTCGTGCTGCTCGACAACGCCTTCCTGTTCGGCCACCTGCCCGACGCGCCCGCGGGCGAGCGCGCCGCGCAGCTCCGCTCGATGCAGGCGGCGCACGACGCGCTCGCGCGCGGGGGAAAGTTCCGCGCCACGGTGCTGCCGACCGGCGAGGGGTTGGCGTTCGGCGTGCGGATCTAGGAGTCGTCCCTCACCCTGGCCCTCTCCCAAGGGGAGAGGGAACCGGAGATCTCGGGCGACCGTTCGGGATCAGTCCGACGCGGGTGATTTGGTCTCGCCGCCCGCGACCTTCGCGAACGAACCGGCCAGCGCCTTGTGGGCGGGCGTGCCGAGCAGCGACGGCAGCATCGCCGCCGGCGCGGGCAGCGGGACGGTGCAGGCGGCCTTCAGGGCGGCCACGCGCGACGCGCTCTCCTCGACGCGCGCGCGCACGTCGCTGCGCGCCTCGGCGGCGCGCACGATCGCCTCGAACGCCGCGCGCTGGCGCGCCACCGGCTGGCGCACCAGCAGGTGATCGACGCCCGCCTCGACGGCGCGCACCGCCAGCTCCTCGATCGGGTAGCGATCCGCCACCGCCTTCATGCCGAGGTCGTCGGACACCAGCACGCCCCGGAAACCGAGCTCGCCCCGCAACACGTCGGTCGCGATCCGCCGCGACAGCGTCGCCGGCAGGTCGGGGTCCAGCGCCGGGTAGAGGACGTGCGCCGTCATGAAGGCCTCGACGCCCGCCCGCGCCGCCGCCGCGAACGGCGCCAGCTCCACGGCGCGCAGCCGATCGGCGTCGTGCGCGACCACCGGCAGCTCGTGGTGCGAGTCGGTCCAGGTGTCGCCGTGCCCCGGATAGTGCTTGCCGCAGCCGACCAGCCCCGCCCCGCGCAGGCCGCGCCAGAACGCCAGCGCCTGCCGCGCGGCCGCCTCGGGGTCGGTCCCGAACGCGCGGTTCCCGATCACCGGATTGTCGGGGTTGGTGTGCACGTCCAGCACGGGCGCGAAGTTCCAGCCGACGCCCACCGCGGCCAGCTCCTCGCCCAACGCGCGCCCGACCGCCGTCGTCCGCGCCGCGTCCCCCGCCGCGCCGACCGACAGCATCGGCGGCCATTCGGTGGCGGGCGCCCGCAGCCGCTGGACCAGGCCGCCCTCCTGATCGATCGACACCAGGAGGGGCGTCGCGCCCGGGGCCGCACCCCGGAGATCCCCGATCATCGACGCCAGCTGTCCGGGCGTCGAGATGTTCGGGCGGAACACCATCACCCCTCCGACCTCCGAGGCGGCGATGCGGGCGTGCAGGTCGTCGTCCGCCGCCGTCCCGTCGAATCCGACGGACAGCAGCTGTCCAGCGAGGCGTGCGAGGGCCGTCATTCTGTCTCCGGGCGCAGCCGCGGGGGCAACCCGGGGGGCCCGCCCGCGGTCGTAGCACACAACCCTAGCTCAATCATGTGGAACCCATCCCTCGTTCCAGGTAAGTTGCGCCCCGCCTGACCGTCAAATTTTCCTTTCTCTGCCTCATGGCCCCATGATCAAGGTCAAACGAATCGATCACGTCGCGGTCGCCGTCGCGGATCGCGACGCCGCCGCGCACGACCTGTCCACGATGTTCGGCCTCGTGCCGGGCGCGCGCGAGCACGTCGCCGGCCAGAAGACCGACGTCGCGTTCCTGCACGCGGGCGCCGGCGACGGCGCGACCGACCTCGAGATCTGCGCCCCCGCCGGCAACGCGGCGCTGCAGCGCTTCCTCGACGGCCGCGGCCCCGGCCTGCACCACGTCTGCTTCGAGGTGGAGGACCTGGGCGGCGCGCTGGCGGCGCTGAAGGCGGCCGGCGTCCGCCTGATCGACGAGACGCCGCGCCCGGGCGCGCGCGGCCACCTGGTCGCCTTCCTGCATCCGGCCGCCACCGGCGGCGTGCTCTTCGAACTGTGCGAGCCAGGCAGGACCCACAAGGGATCCGCCGCGTGATCGCCCGGAAACGTCATCGAACGCAGCTGTTCGCGGGCGCGCTGGCGCTGGCGCTGGCGTCGCCCGCGTTCGCGCAGATGGGGCCGGGCGGCTTCGGCGGACCGGGCGGCATGCAGCCGCCCCCGCCCCCGGGCCAGGGGGCGGAGAAGGAAGAGGGGCCCGCCGAGGAGGCGCCCGAGGAGAACCGCCCGAGCGATCTCGAGCCGCTGAGCGGCTACGCGGAGCAGGGCAAGCACCGCATGCAGATCTTCGAGCTGAACGGCTACCTGCGGCTGCGCAGCGACTTCATGCACCAGTTCTTCCTCGGGCAGAGCTACGTCCCGATGGTCACCGGCATCCCGAACATCAACTACGGCTTGCCGCCGTTCCCGGTGCCACTCGACTGCCCGCGGCCCGGGGGGACGGGCATGGTGCAGGTGCCGACCACGCCGACGAACTGCGGGTCGAAGAACGTCGGCGGCGCCAACCTGCGCTTCCGGCTCGAGCCGACGCTGAACGTGACCGATCAGGTGCGCGTCCACGCGCAGATCGACGTCCTCGACAACACCGTCCTGGGCTCGACGCCCGATTCGCTGGCCGGCATCGAGGGCTACAACCGCCCGCCCTCGACGGGAAACGCGCTCGACACCGTCTACCAGCCGTCCGGTTTCCTGTCGACCAGCCAGGACCCGCCCGAGGTGGGGCAGAACGGGTTCCAGTCCAGCATCCGCGCCAAGCGCGCCTGGGCCGAGGTCGACACCGAGTTCGGGTCGATTCGCTTCGGGCGCATGCCCTGGCACTGGGGGCGCGGCATCTTCTACAACCAGGGGAGCTGCGCCGACTGCGACGTCGGCACGACGGTCGACCGGGTGATGGGCCTGACCACGGTCTACGGCCACCAGGTGGCGTTCGCCTGGGATCTCGGCGCGCAGGGGCCGACCGCGCAGCAGCTGTCGCTGGGGCGCAACTCGCCCGACGGCTATCCCTACGACCTGTCGCAGAGCGACGACGTGACGCAGCTGATGGCGTCGATCACCCGCATCGACAACCCGGTGACGCTGCGCGAGCGCATCGACCGCGGCGACGTCGTCGTCAACTACGGGCTGCAGCTGGTGTATCGCAGTCAGCAGGACCTCGTCGCCCCGGCGAACTCGCCGACCTCCCTGCCGAGCATCAACGGCCCGCAGCCGCAGACGCCGACCGAGGTGGGCGCGACGACCTACTTCGGCGCCTGGTCGTTCACGCCCGACGTCTGGTTCAAGCTGAACTACAAGGCGCTGACGGTGGAGTTCGAGGGCATCGGCGTGTTCGGCAAGATCAACCGGCCGGGCATCCTGGCGGAGAGCGGCAGCGAGCCGCTGACCCTGCGCCAGATGGGCTGGGTCCTGGCGAGCGAGCTGCGCCTGTACCGGGAGGCGTTCTTCGTCGGCCTGGAGACGGGCGGCGCCACCGGCGACCAGGCCGAGGCGCCGGGCCAGTACCTGAACTACCGCTGGCGGTTCGTGCAGCAGCCCGCCGGCGATCACGCCATCAACGACTTCCACTTCTCGCCCGACTACCACGTCGACGAGATCCTGTTCCGCCACATCCTGGGGACCGTCACCAACGCGATCTACGTCAAGCCGGCCGCGTCGTACTGGTTCGACCTCGGGCGCACGCGCGCCATCGGCCTGAACGGCGCCGTCATCTACAGCGTCGCGGAGGTGCCGGTGTCGACGCCGGGCAACGACCTGATGTGGGGCCTCGAGATGAACGTCGGCGCCGGCTACCGCAACACGGCCGAAGGGTTCTACGCCGGCGCGACCTGGGGCGTGCTCTGGCCGCTGGGCGCTCTCAACCGCCCGTTTCCGCTCTGGCAGAACTCCGAAGACGCGTCGGTCGCGCAGATCCTCCGCCTCTACATGGGCGTGAAGTTCTAGCCGCTCCCGCGCGCAGCGCGGGTGTGCGGCTACTTCTTCAAACCTCCAGCCGCTCCTGCGCGCAGCGCGGGTGTGCGGCTACTTCTTCAAACCTTCAGCCGCTCCCGCGCGCAGCGCGGGTGTGCGGCTACTTCTTCAAACCTCCAGCCGCTCCCGCGCGCAGCGCGGGTGTGCGGCTACTTCTTCAAACCTCCAGCCGCTGCCGCGCGCAGCGCGGGTGTGCGGCTACTTCTTCAAACCTCCAGCCGCTGCCACGCGCAGCGCGGGTGTGCGTCTACTTCTTCAAACCTTCAGCCGCTCGCCGCTACCGCTTCAGCGTCTTGAGCCGCTCCTCGGCGTCCTTGCGCGAGGCGGCGTCTTCGTTGGTGCCGTACTGCAGGTACTTCTCGAAGGCGCTCTTGGCCTCGGCGGTCTTCCGGTCCTGCGAGTAAAGGAGACCCATGTCGTAGTAGGCCTTGGCCAGCCGCGGGTTCTTCTCGATCGCCACCTGGTACTCGGCGATCGCCTCGTCGGTCTTCCGCTGCCGGCGGTAGACCGTCGCCAGCCCGAAGTGCAGCTCGCCGTCGTTCGGCCGCAGCGAGATCGCCTTCTTGAACGCGACCAGCGCGCCCTCGTTGTCGTTGGTCTTCGAGCGCGCGATGCCGAGGCTGTTCCAGGCGTCGACCTCGGCCGGCTTCAGCTCGGTCGCCTTCACGAGGTGCTCGATGGCGTGCTTGTAGTCGCTCTTCTGCTTGTAGGCGCGCGCCAGCGACACGCGCGCGTCGTAGTCGTCGGGCTTGAGATCGATCGCCTTCTCCAGCTCGCGGATGCCGTCGTCCAGACGATTGAGCTTCACGTAG
>DATBHU010000021.1:0-7613 GCA_036557265.1 Polyangia bacterium | reverse complement strand
GCCGGTCGTCGTCGTGCCGCCGGTGCCGACCGACGTGCTGCCGCCGGCGCCCGCCGTTCCGGTGCCGCCGGTGGCGCCGCCGCGCCCGCCCGTCGCCGTCGAACCGCCCGCGCCGCCACGGCCGGCCGCGCCGCCCGTGCCCGCCGTCGTGCCGCCCGCACCGCCGCGCCCGCCCGCGCCGGTGCCGCTGCCGCCGGCGCCGGTCGTGCCGCCCGCGCCGGTCGTCGTCGGCGCACCGTACTCGTACGCGCCCAGGTCGGGCGCGGCGCCGCCGAACGGCAGGCCGACGTTCGTCCCCTTGTCGATGAACTTGCTGTTCGCCGCCAGGTGCATGAAGTCGATGTTCGGCAGGCTGCCGTCGGCCTGGCGCGGGCCCATCGCCCCCATCCCCTCGATGCCCATGCCCATCGCCTGCCCGGTCGCGGGGGCGCTGGGATCCATGACGCTCGCGAAGTCGCCGTTCGCCGGCGTGAGGCTGAGGTCCCAGCTGTTGAACATCGTGTCCACGCCCGTCATGTTCACGTTCTTGTTCGGGAACCCGATGTTGTTGCGCATGATGTGCGCCAGCGCTCCCGAAAGCGTGATGGTCGTGTTCGGATCGTTGGGCGGGCTCGCCAACATGTTGTACTGCGAGCTGCGGTTGTTGAACGACGTGTTGTTGTACCAGGTGTTCCCGCCCGGCGAGTGATTGGCGTAGAAGCCGTGGGCCTTGTTGGCCCAGGCGACGTTGTTCTGCACCAGGTGCCGCACCATCATCGGGCTCGACCCCATCTTGAAGCCGTTGCCGTTGCCGTCCGTCGGGTTGGTGGCGCCGTAGTTGGCGTAGCCGTTCATGAACGCCCACGAGTTCTCGACGGTGACCGGGACGTCCTGGTTGATCAGATCGTAGCCGTCGTCGGAGTTCCACCAGGCGCGGCAGCCGCGCACGATCGTCGTCGCGCCCGACGTCTGGTAGTGCACGCCGAAGCCGTCGGCGTTCTGTCCCATCCCCTGGTTCGAGTTCGGATCGTAGTTGTCGTGGGCGTCGCAGTTCAGCACCAGGTGGCCGCCGCCGCCCTTGTTGCCGATGAAGATCCCGTTGCCGCTGTTGTGGTGCATGTTCAGCAGCTCGAACGTATCGCCGGCCGCGTTGCCGGTGACCGAGATGCCGTTGTTGGACGACGTGTTCATCGGGACGCAACAGATCTCGAGGCCCTTGAAATGCAGGTAGCTGCCGCTGACGGTGAACCCCATCGTGTAACCGGTCGTGGAGATGACGAGGTTCGAGAAATCGAACAGCGGCGTCTCGCCCGGATAGGCCCAGTATTTGATCGTGTTGCCCGCCGTCCCGCTCTTGGTGAAGTTGACGCCGCCGCCGGCCACGGCCGGCGTCGTGACCTTGTAGGTGCCGCCGCGGATCCAGACCGTGTCGCCCGCGACCGCCGTGTTGACCCCCTTTTGCAGAGTCGCCCACGGCGCGGCCATGGTGCCGGCGGCCGAGTCGCTGCCGTTCGGCGCGACGTAGTATTCGGTGGCGCGGGCCGTGCCGGCCAGCAGCGAACCAGCCAGCCCCGTCAGGACACCGGTCAGGACGACGAGTCTTCCAAGCGAAGCGCGCATTTAGACCCCTCCGACCCTATATGTCGGGAGGCGCGCCGGCACTTCACGAAAAAGACACGGAACATCGCGCGAACGGACGCGCGCCGCTATCTCTGGACGAGCCGCAGGCTCCAGCTGAGGCGGTACTTGGCGGTCTCGCCGTTCGGCAGCGTGACGTCGGTGGGGGCGGCGTCGTCCTCCGACCCGCTGAACGTCGAGCCCGAAGCGGTGCCGTACGCGAAGAAGTTCCCGAACCCGACGCCGCTCGTCTCCATGCTGTCGGGGCTGCAGCTCGATCCCGACCCCATGATCGTGAACGGGCCCATGTATGTCCCACCGACGTCGATGTAGAGCATGTACGTGCCGCCGCCCTGCGGGAGCACCGCGAGCGTTCCCTGGTCGGCCGTCTGCGCGATGCTGTAATCCGACGTGATCGTCGACGTGCACTGCGGGCTCGTCAGCACCTCGACCTCGGTGTAGCGCCCGTTGACGCTGCCGCCCAGGTTGTGCACCTGTGTCGCGCTCAGCTCCGACACGTTCAGCGACGCATCGTAGCTGAGCGACCAGGTCACGCGGTCCGTGAGGTCCGGGTCGGACGGTCTGTCCAGCTGGCCGCCTTCGCTGGCGGAGACGTGGGCGGTGCCGACCCAGACGCAGGTGGGCGGCGGAAACCCCGACGTCGGATCGATCTGACACGACGCCTCGCACTCGCACAGCTCCATGTTCAGCGTCTTGCCGGGCGGGCACTGCATGTTGCAGACGCACTGGCAGGTCTGCGCGTCCCAGGTCTGGCCGCCCGCGCACGCCTTCGGCGCGCAGACGCACATGCAGCTCTTGTCGTCCCACACCGAGCCGGCCGGGCAGGTCTGCGTCATCGCGCACTCGCACATGCAGGTCTCGAGGTTCAGCTTCTGGCCCTCGGGGCACATCATCGTTTCGTCGCACTTGACCGTGTAGGTCGCCGAGCCGGTCCCGATGCCGCGCTTCGAGGTCGACTTCAGGCTGACGACGCCCTGGTCCTTGAACTTGCTGCCGGCGACGTACGTGAACATCGCGGGCGCCGCGACGGGCTGGCCCTGCGGGCTCACGCTCTGGACGCCGGTCAACGTCGCGACGACCGCCGCGTTGAAGTTGGCCTGTTCGATCTTCTGAAACGGCTGCGCGGTCAGCATCACCTGGGCGTTCTTGTCGACCATCTCCGAGCCCGGGTTGACGTGCACCTCGACGCAGGCGCCGCCGCGCCACTTCGACGTCGCGGTGCTCTGGACCAGACCCGCCGTGTAGATGCCGAACGTGTACAGGCACTGCCGCACCACCTGCGCGCTGTCGGCGGAGCCGTCGTCCTGGTCGACGACCGGGGCGGTCGTCTGGCTGACCGAGCCGTCCGTCAGCGTCGCCGTCGCGTGCACCGACGCGTCGGCGCTGCGCGCGCCGGTCGCGTGATAGATGACCGCGCTCATGTCGACCGTCGATGACACCTGCGCGGCGTCGTTGACCATGAAGGCGAACGAATCGTGGACCTCGCCGTGATAGGTCGAGCCGGCGTTCGTGCCGCTGCCGGCCGCGCCGTCGACCGTCATGTCGAAGGTTCCGGGCGCCGTCCCGCCCGCGTCCGGGCAGACGTTGACGGTGGCGTTGATGGTGACGGCCTCGGTCGTCCACTTGTCGCCGTTGTTGATGGCGGTCGACATCGTCAGCGTGACGACGGCGGTGCTGTCGTGGCCGCCGAACGAGGTGTCGATCATCGTCACCGTCTGCGTCGGCGATCCGTCGGCGGCCGTGCCCGAGTCGGTCTTGATCATCGGCGCGTGCGGCGTCATGCCGTTCAGCGGCACCCCGGTCGCGGCCAGGTTGAGCAGGCCGGCGGCCAGGATGAACGCGTGCGCCGTCAGCGTGAAGATCGCGCCGCGCTTCACGGTCGCCGTCGGGGTGGCGCAGGTCGTGGTCGGCGTTCCGGCCGCCGGCAGGACGATGCCCGCCGCGGCGGCGGCCTGCGCGAGCAGCGCGGCGCGCGCCGCATCGCCGGCGTCGAGCAGGTTGCCGCTGTCGGCGCCGAGCGCGTGCCCGAAGTCGGCGTCGGCGCGCCCGCGCGCGATGAGCGCGCTCTCGGCGGCGGCCGCGCCGCTCGACGATCCGAGGCTGTCGGGCTGGCAGACGGGCCTGGAGGAGCCGGAGCCGCCGCACGCGCCGCTGGCGAACACGAGCGCCATCGCGACGCCGACCGCCCGGTGTCGCGACCGCCTCGCCAGGGAGCCCCACACCCGCATCAAGCGATTGTACCCACGTTGGATCAATGCCCGCGCGACAGAATGTTCCCGCGCCCGGGATCGCGCGCGACGACGCCGGAGCGCGTCGATGTGACGAACCGTTGATCAATCTCGCCGGGTTTGTGCATTCGCCGGCGTGAGATCCCTGATTCTTCGCCTCGGATGCGCGGCCGTCCTCCTGGCTCCGGGCTGCGCCGGGGGTTCGGACGACGCCGGTCCGTCCGGCGGCGGCGGTCATGCCGGCAACGGCGGCGCGACGGCCGGCGCGTCCGGCGCCAGCGGCACGGGCGGCGCCGGCGGCCGTGGCGGTGCGTCGGGAGCCGGAGGCGCCGGCGGGACCGCGGGAACCGGTGGCGCGGGCGGCGCCGGCGGCATGGCCGGTCGCGGCGGCGCCGGTGGCGGCGCTGGCATGGGCGGACGCGGTGGCGCCGGTGGCGGCGCTGGCGCAGCCGGGACGGGCGGCGCGGGCGGACGGGGCGGCGCCTCGGGCTCGGGCGGAACCGCGGGCGGCGGCGGCACGACGGCGACGTGCACGGAGCCGCCGGCCGCCGGTCCGTTGCTCGGCTGGGCGTCGCGGCCGGGCGCCGGCAATGGCGGCACCTCGATCGCGACGACGACGGGCGGCGGAAACGCGACGCCGGTGACGGTGACGACGCTGGCCGCTCTGAACAGCGCCGCCGGCGGCACCACGCCCGCGGTCATCTACGTCAAGGGCGTGCTGGCGGCCGGCTCGGTGAAGGTCGGATCGAACAAGACCATCGCCGGCGTCTGCGGGGCCGAGCTGCACGGGCACGTCGACATGAGCGGCTCGGTCAACGTCATCTTCCGCAACCTGAAGGTCGTCGGCTACAACTGCAGCGACAGCCCGAGCGAGTGCAAGAGCGGCGCCGACGCCATCACCGTCGTCAGCGGCGCGTACCACATCTGGTTCGATCACGACGACGTGTCGGACGGCTCCGACGGCAACCTCGACATCACGAACGGGTCGGACCTGGTGACGGTGTCGTGGACGAAGTTCTCCTACTCGACCCGGCGCACGGATCCGGTCACGGGCAGCACCGGGCACCGCTTCTCGAACCTGATCGGCGCGGCTGACGGCCTGGCAGAGGACGCGGGCCACCTGAACATCACCTGGCACCACAACTGGTGGGCCGACAACATCGCCGAGCGGATGCCGCGCTCGCGCGACGGCAAGATCCACGTCGTGAGCAACCTGTTCACGGCCAGCGGCAACGACTACTGCACCAACTCCGGCAACCTGTCGTCGTTGCTGGTCGAGAACAACGTCTACATCGGCGTGAACAACCCGCTGCAGGAAGACGACGACGGCAACATGCTGGCGCGCAACAACGTCTTCACGAACACGACCGGGTCGAAGACAGCGGCGGGGACCGGATTCACGCCGCCGTACGCGCTGACGCCGGACGCGACGGCCAACCTCGAGGCGACGATCCGCAGTCAGGCCGGCCCGCGGTGATCACCCGGCGCGCGCGCCCCTCTCAGGTGCGCTCGACGTAGCCTTCGCCGACCTTCTCTTCGACGAGGCGGGCCGCCGCGCTGGCGGCCGCCTGCTCGCCGGCGAAGGTCTTCGTCTTCGTCTGGCCGGCCGTGCCGATGCGGCCCCAGCGCGTCGTCATGGTGTTGCCCGCGTTCGACACCTCCCAGAACTTGCTGGACGTGCCGGTCACGAATTCGAAGCGGCGCGCCTTGCTCCCGGGCGCGGGCGCGGGGGCGGGGGCGGCGGCCGCCGCCGGCGGTTTCGGCGCGGCGGCCGGCTTCACGGGTGGGAGGGTCAGGTCGTGGCGGACGCCGACCCAGCTCGGGAATCGCGGGACGCCCGCTTCGGACAGCTCCTGGTAACGGAACGTCACCGTGGCGCCGACGGGCGGCGGCGTGGCGCGCTCGCGATCGCTGAAGCCGGTGCCGATGGCGAACGCCGTGCCGTCCGGCAGGCGCACCAGCAGCGCGCCCAGCCGGCCCGCGTGCCGGCCCGCGCCCGCCTGGTGGCCGATGACGATCGCCTCCGCGTCACGAAACGACTTCACCTTCAGCAAGCTGGACGACCGCCCCGCGACGTACAGCGAGCCCGGCTGCCGCAGCATCAGCCCTTCGCCGCCCAGCGCCTCGACGCGCGTCAGCTCGGCGCGCAGCGACGGGAGATCCGCGCAGCGGACGTGGTCGTGCGCGCGGGCGAACGCCAGGCCCGGCCGCGCCAGCGCTCGCTGGACGAACGCGAGGCGCTGCTCGAACGGATCCGCCGACGCCGGCGCGTCGAACACCAGGTACCGCACCTCCTTCCAGAGATCGCTCTGGTCCTGGCGGCGGACGATGCTGACCGTGCGCTGGAACTTCTTGCGATCGATCCACAGCTCGCCGTCGAGCGGCACCGCCGGCAGCCCCGCCGTGAACCACGCCGGCGCGTGATAGCGGTTGCCCTGGCGCGACAGGAACTGCGTGCCGTCCCAGTAGGCGCGCACCCCGTCCAGCTTCTCGCTCATCCACCAGCCCGAAAGATCGACGACGCTGTCCCAGGTCTCGGCCAGCAGGAGGGGCGGTCCGGCGGCCGCGTCCTCGTCGCCGCCGGCCGCGCCGGTCGGGGCCGGCCGCCGGGGCAGGGCGCCGCCGACGCGCGCCGCCTCGGCCGCGTCGCCGCGGAGCTTGCGGAGGTGCTTGCAGGTGCGCGTCTCGATCGCGATCGACTGGTTCCGCCAGGCCGGACAGCTGCACGAGTAGACGCCGCCCGTGTTCTTCAGCAGGTAGGGCTTCGCGCCCGAGCCCTTCACCTCCGTGCTTTCGCCGTCCGCGAGATCGGGCATTCGAGACTCCAGCGTGCCCGTTTGAGCGGAGAAAACAAGGGAGGCGCCGATCGACTAAGCTGGTCGGCGCATGCCGCTTCGACGAAGTGTCTTCGTATTGCTCGCGTCCTTGCTCGGCGCGGCGGCCGCCGGCGCGGCGGCGCCGGACGGCGCCCCGGCGCTGGAGGCGAGCTACGTCGGAACGCACCGCCTGCGGGTGAACCGCATCCCCGGCCGCGACTGGGCCGGCACCGTCACGATCAGCAGGCAGGGCGGGGCGCTGCACCTGGAGGGCGGTCTGCGCCGCGGCGAGCACCACCTGGAGCTGTCCGGAACGGTCGCCGTCGAATCGCCGCGCAAGTTCCAGCTCGACGGCGAGCTGCGCGGCGTCCCCGACATGGCGTGGGCCGGCGAGGCCCCGCGCGAACGGATCACGACCGGCCGTTTCACGTTCGAGGCGACCGGCCGGCGCCGCTTCTGGCGTCTCTACCAGGTCGACGGCCGCGAATGCGTCTGCAACGACGATTGCGGCAACGACTTCTGCTACATCGACATCGAGTTCCGGCGCTAGCGGACGGCGAGCACCTCGCTGGCCAGCACCGTCAGGCACTGCATGGTGAGCGGCGCGTTCGCGGCGCTGACCACGTTGTCGTTGACGGTCACGTACACGTCGCCCTCGACCACGTGGATGGAGGCCGAGTTGGTCGGCAGGTCTTCGAGGTAGAACGCGTCGTCTCCCGGCGCCGTGAGGTCCGTGATCGTGCCGTTGCCGGCCAGCGCACCGTGGTCCTCCTGGAAGCGCGCCTGCGCGGCGGACGCGCCGGCGTGGAAGTTGGCGCGCAGCGCGCTGACGTCGGCGCCGCGCGCGCCGTCGTAGAAGCACGACCGCGAATCGTAGTCGTCGCCCGGCTCGTCGAACGTCATCGTCGCCGTCGCCGCCGTGCCGCACAGGCTGTTGACGTGCGCCAGCGTC
>DATBHU010000020.1:0-14538 GCA_036557265.1 Polyangia bacterium | reverse complement strand
CCCTGCAGGGGGCCTGCGCCCATCAAGAATCGGCGTCCGCGGCGCCGCCGCCCCCCTCGTCACAGAGCCGGATGCTGGACGCGCCGCTGCCCGCCTTCCACCGGCCGACGCTGCAGGGCGGGGCGTTCGATTCCTCCGCGGCGACGGCGGCGGGACACCTGCTGGTGATCGACTTCTTCGCCGCCTACTGCCGCCCCTGCCAGCGCAAGCTGCCGGAGCTGGAGGCGCTACACCGCCGGCAGCCCGGCCTGTCGATCGTCGGCATCTCCCTCGACGAGACCGGCGCCGCCGCAATGAAGTCCGTGGCGCGCCACCACCTGACGTTCCCCGTGGTTCACGACGCCGGCAACGTGCTCGCGGGCAGGCTGCGCGTCACGGAGTTGCCGGTGTCGTTCGTCGTCGACGGCCACGGCCGCATCCGCTGGGTGGGCGGCCCCGATCAACCCGATGACGCGCTCGCGCGCGCTGTGGCCGCGCTCACCGCCGAAGAGGCGCATCCCATGAGACAATGAACGCATGATTCGCATGTCGACAGCGCGCGGGTTCTTCCTGGGGGTGGTGCCACTGGCGTGGGCGGGCGCGGCCGGATGCATGCAGTCCTCGACGGAGAAGGCGCGCAGCGTGCTGCCCCACGCCCCGGCCGAACAGGCGAAGTGCCGGGTGGCCGCCAGCCAGTCCAGCCCCCTCGTCACCGAGTGGCCCGCCTCCGAGAAGGCGAACCTGGAGGTGCTGCTGCGCAACGGGACCGTCGCGGTCGCCTACTCGGGCTGCAGCATGCGCCTCCTGCCCGAGTGTCGCGTGAAGGGCGAATACCACTGGCAGCGGACCACGCCGTCGACGGATTCGCTGGAGATCAACGACTCCGACGAGCTGTTCGCGAAGTTGCCGCTCGGCGCCGCGTCGCTGGAAGGCGAGCTGAAACGCTCGGGCAAGCTGTCGGTGAAGACGACCGTGTCCGGCCAGCTCCGGCTCGAGAACGCCGCGGTCGCCGAGATCCCGCGCGAGGGCGCGTGCGCGCAGGCGACGCACCTCCTGAGCGGCCTCTCGCTCGGCGCGTTCGCGCTGACGGCAGGGGGCCAGAAGGACAGCAAGCTGGGCGCCAGCATCACGCTCGGTGAGGCGAGCGCCAAGACCGAGCGCTCGGCGGACATGCTGCGTTCGGCGGGCGACTTCGACACCTGCGCCCAGAGCACGAACGAGAGCCCGCACGTCAACTGCGCGTCGCCCATCCAGGCCTTCCTGACGCCGCTGCCGGGGCGCACGGAGGAAGAGGGGCCGCCCGGCACCGTGAAGGTCGACTTCGTCTCCGCCGACGCGAACAGCCGCTGGGACGTCTACGCGGACGACGTCGTCATCTGCACGACGCCGTGCGAGCGCTACGTCAGCGCCGAGCGTCCGGTGATGCTGCGCGCGCGCGACGAATCGTTCATGGGCTCGCCCGATCGGGTCAGCGTGCTCAACCTGCTCGCCCACTCGGGCGAGGGCCGCCTGCAGCTGCAGGCCCACCACACCGCGCGTGGCGAGCTGGCGACCGGCATCACCTTCTCGGCGCTCGCGGGCATGGGCGTCCTCACCGGCGTCACGCTGACCGGCGCCGGCTACGGCCTGGGCGAGAGCGGCATGGGCAAGGCCGGGCTGATCACGCTGGCCGTGTCGGTCCCGGCGGCCCTGGGCAGCGTCTGGCTGATCCTCGATTCGCGGGCGCGCGCCGAGGTCGTCCCCAACGACGGCGGGCCGACCCTGCTGGCGCGGCCGAGCCGCATCCCCCGGCTGACCTGGGGCCCGAACTTCGTCGCCGGCACCTTCTAGCGCCCAGGATCTGGCAACTGCCGGCTCCGAGTGACAACCGGATGTGCAGAAGTAACTGTCGGACATTATTGACTAATATCTGAATAAATTAGCACTCGCGACGTTCGCTTGACAGGGCGCCGGCCGTGCCTAAGCTTGCGCGCGCGATGCCCATCTACGAATACGCCTGTGCCGCCTGCGGGCACCAGTTCGAAGAGTGGCAGAAGATGTCGGACAAGCCGATCCGCGTCTGCCCGAAGTGCAAGGCGAAGAAGGTCGAGAAGCTGATCAGCCAGACCTCCTTCAAGCTCAAGGGCGGCGGCTGGTACTCGGACCTCTACGCCGGGCCCAAGCCCAACGGCGCCAAGGATTCGGGGGCCTCGAAAGACTCCACCAGTAAAGAGGCGTCCACCTCGTCGACCTCGACCACGAAGTCGACCAAGGACAGCAAGAAGTCGGAGGCCGCCTGACGGGCCGCGCTCCGGCGCAACGCTAATCGAAAGGGAGACAGGACCATGAAGATCAGACCGCTCTACGACCGCATTCTCGTCAAGCGCATCGAGGAACAGAACAAGACCGCCGGCGGGCTCTACATCCCGGACACGGCGAAGGAGAAGCCGCAGGAGGCGCTGGTCGTCGCCGTCGGCAACGGCAAGGTGATCGAGGACGGCAGCCTGCGCAAGCTCGAGGTGAAGGCGGGCGACAAGATCCTGTTCTCCAAGTACTCGGGCAACGAGATCAAGATCGACGGCGCCGAGCACCTGATCCTGCGTGAGGACGACATCCTCGCCGTGATCGATTAACGCGGGACCCTCAAAGGGTCCCGACCCCCGCGATGGGGTCGGGCAAGCAAAGCTCGCCCTCCCCCGACGCGATCAACCAGATTTCAAAACAACAAAGAACGGAGACACAGAGTCATGGCAGCCAAAGAGATCGTTTTTTCGCAGAGCGCCCGCCAGAGCATCGCGAGCGGGCTCAACATCCTCGCCAACACCGTGAAGGTGACGCTCGGGCCGCGCGGCCGGAACGTCATCATCGAGAAGAGCTGGGGCTCGCCCACGGTCACCAAGGACGGCGTCACCGTCGCCAAGGAGATCGAGCTCGAGGACAAGCTGGCGAACATGGGCGCGCAGATGGTCAAGGAGGTCGCCTCCAAGACCTCCGACATCGCGGGTGACGGCACCACGACGGCCACCGTGCTGGCGCAGGCCATCTACACCGAGGGTTCGAAGCTGGTCGCGGCCGGCCACAACCCGATGGACATCAAGCGCGGCATCGACGCGGCGGTCGCCAAGATCGTCGAGAACCTGAAGGATCAGGCCAAGCCGACCAAGGGCAAGACCGAGATCGCGCAGGTCGGCACCATCAGCGCCAACGGCGAGTCGGTCATCGGCGACATCCTGGCCGAGGCGATGGAGAAGGTCGGCAAGGAAGGCGTGATCACCGTCGAGGAAGCGAAGTCGATGGAGACGACGCTGGACGTGGTCGAGGGCATGCAGTTCGACCGCGGCTACCTGTCGCCCTACTTCGTGACGGACGCGGAGCGCATGGAGGTCGTGCTCGAGGACGTGTTCATTCTCGTCAACGAGAAGAAGCTGTCGAACATGAAGGACCTGCTGCCGGTGCTGGAGCAGGTGGCGAAGTCGGGCCGCCCGCTGCTGCTGATCGCCGAGGACGTCGACGGCGAGGCGCTGGCGACGCTGGTCGTCAACAAGCTGCGCGGCACGCTGCAGGTGGCGGCCGTCAAGGCGCCGGGCTTCGGCGATCGCCGCAAGGAGATGCTGAAGGACATCGCCGTGCTGACCGGCGGCCAGGCGATCACGGAGGACCTCGGCCTCAAGCTCGAGAGCCTCACGCTGAAGGACCTGGGCCGCGCCAAGCGCGTCACCATCGACAAGGACAACACGACGATCGTCGAGGGCGCGGGCAAGAAGGCCGACATCGAGGGCCGCGTGAAGCAGATCCGCACGCAGATCGAGGACACCACCTCGGACTACGACCGCGAGAAGCTGCAGGAGCGGCTGGCCAAGCTGGTCGGCGGCGTGGCGGTGGTCAAGGTCGGCGCCGCGACCGAGTCGGAGATGAAGGAGAAGAAGGCCCGCGTCGAGGACGCGCTGCACGCCACGCGCGCGGCCGTCGAAGAGGGCATCGTTCCGGGCGGCGGCGTCGCGCTGATCCGCTCGCTGTCGTCGATCGAGGGACTGAAGTTCAACGACGACCGGCAGTACGGCGTCAACATCATCCGCCGCGCCGCCGAGGAGCCGCTCCGCCAGATCTCCAGCAACGCGGGCGTCGACGGCTCGATCGTCGTGGAGAAGGTGAAGAACGGCAAGGGCGCGTTCGGCTTCAACGCGGCGACCGAGGAGTACGAGGACCTGGTCAAGGCCGGCGTCATCGACCCGACCAAGGTCGTGCGCGCGGCGCTGCAGAACGCGGCGTCGGTCGCGTCGCTGATGCTGACGACCGAGGCGCTGGTCGCCGAGCGGCCGAAGAAGAAGGCTCCGGCGGCGGGCGGCGGCCACGGTGGCGGCGGCGGTATGGGCGGCATGGGCGGCATGGGCGGCGACGAGGACTTCTAGGCCGCGCACGCTGACCTGAACTGAAAGAGCGGGGGAGGCCGAGAGCCTCTCCCGCTTTTTTTTTGCCGCGGCTGATCTCGATCGGCGTGCATCCCGGCGCCGCGCGCCGTGGTCCATCCTTCCACTTTGGCGATGCGTGGGCTGGCGCTCGTGATCGCGATCGTCTGCTTCGGCGGCTGTCACGGGCCGTTCGCGGCCCCGCTGGCGAGGCCGAACGCCGCCTGCGGCGATCCGTGCGCGGCGATGGTCTGTCCGTCCGGCGATCGTTGCACCTGGAACGACCACTGCCAGCCGCGCTGCGAGCCGCAGCCGATGCCGAACTTCGGCCGCTGATCCGGTCGCGCGCCGCCGGCGCTATGGCACCGGGTGGTAGTCGATCCGATCGTGGTAGTCGAACGATGAGCCCGCCGGGTGCGCGTCGATGAGATCTGTCTCGTCGAACGGCGAGGTGACGAGCGGCATGTAGGTCACCCTGCCGCGCGTCGGTTCATCGTCGGGCGAGCGCTGCGGTTCGGCGCTGCCGGCCGGTGCGCCCGGGACGGGCGGCTCCACGACGGGCGAGAACATCGGGACGGAGGGCGTGACGCCGTCCGGGCCTGGCTGCGTGCGTGACCACGCCTCGGCTGTCGCCGCCGCGCGGCTGGCGGCAGCGCTCGTCGCCGTCGGCTGATTCGCCTGCGCCGGCGGTGCTGGAGGCACGGGTCCGACGGACGATTGGGCGCCCGCCACGGGTGGCTCGCCGCCATCGACGGCGGGCGGCTGCGGCGGAGGCTGTTGCGGTGGCGGGGCGCCGGCGTCGGGATTTTTCGCGGGCGTCGGCGCCGGTTCGCTCGGCGTGCCGCCAGCAGCGGGGGCGGTCGTGCCGGCTGGCGCGCTCTGCGCAGGCGACGGCGGTGTCGATTGCGCTGCCGTCGCTGTCGTTGACGGCGCCGGCGGCGTCTGGGTCTGGGCCGCTGGTTGCTGGGGCTGCGCCGGCGGCGTCTGCGTTTGCGCCGTCGGTGCCGGCGCTGCCGGCACTGCTGTCGGCGCCGGCGCTGCCGCCGGTGCTGTCGGCGCCGGCGCTGCCGCCGGTGCTGTCGGTGGCGTCGCTGCCGTCGTCGCTGTCGGTGCCGTCGCTGCCGCCGGTGGCGTCGCAGCGGGCTGCGGCGCGGGGGTCTGCGCCGTGGCGCCCGGCGTGACCGGCGCCGGCGCGGCCGCCGGAGCTGGCGGCGCGGCCGCCGGAGCTGGCGGCGCCACCGGCACCTCGACCACGCGAATGCCGTCGCGGGGATCGATCGGGATCCCCTCCGGCTCCCCGCCGGCGCCGGCGGCGAACAGCGCCAGCAGAGCCAATTTCCCCAGGCCGATCATGGGGTTCCCCTGAGGGAAACGTAGGAGGGCAGCCCGGGGCGGCAAGCTCGGCAGCGACTGCGCCAGCCAGGACGTGTCATAAACGAAAAATTCGTATCGACCCATACACGATCTTGATTGCAAATGAACGGTCGACCTAGGACAATGAGGGACTCGCGTTCTGTCGCGAAGCCAACTTGTCAGCAGCAGGTGCTCAAAAATTTTTCGACCCGCGCGCGCGCCGCCGTGGGCCGCAGCTGGTGCATCTGCCGACGTGGAGTCACCTCAGCATCGCGACCCGGCAGCGCGGGCCGATCGGTCACGGTGGCGACTTCTTCGAGATCATCCAGCACCGCGAGGGCCACGTCTCCGCGCTGCTGGCCGACGTCTGCGGCAACGGCCCGAGCGCGGCCGTGCCCGTGTCGCGGCTGCGCTGGATGGTGCGCCAGCACCTCGCCTGCGGCGAGTCGCCGGGCCGCGTGCTGTCGCTGCTCAACGATTCGATCGTCGCCGGCAACGAACCCGATCTGTTCGTGACCGCCGTCTGCGTGCGGCTCGATCCGCAGACGGGCGCGCTCAACGTCGCCAGCGCCGGCCACCTGGGGCCGTTCATCAAGCGCGCTTGCGGCGACGCCCAGGAGTTGATGACGGACGAGGGGGCGGCGCTCGGCATCATGCCGTCGCAGAGCTACCCCGAGACGCGCCTGGATCTCGACTCGGAGGACGCGCTGGTGATGGTGACGGACGGCATCACCGATCCGCTCGGCACGGCGTCGAGCCCGCTCGGGCAGGCCGGCCTGCTCGCCGAGCTGGCGCGCGCGCAGCCGTCGGCCGAATCGATCTGCGCGGCGCTGCTCAGCGTGGCCGAGCCGGTCGCGCACGACGCGACGGTGCTGGTGCTGAAGCTCCCGCGCCGCCACCGGCGCGTGACGCCGGTGCGCACCGCCGCGCGCTAGCCGCTCTCGCGCGAAGCGCGAGGGTGCGGCTACTCGTCCGGATCTCCCTCAGACCACGAGCTCGGCCGCCAGATCGTACTCGGCGGCGTGGGTGACGCGCGCCTCGACGAACGCACCGGGCGCTGGCGCCGCGCCCGCGTCGGGCGGCAGCGACAGGTAGACCTGCCCGTCGATCTCGGGCGCCTGACCCTCGTGGCGTCCCATCGACAGGTACTCGCTCTCGTCGGAGGCGCCCTCGACCAGCACGCGCAGCACGTGGCCGCGCATCGCGCCCAGCTTCTTCTTCGACACCTGGCGCTGGATGCGCAGCAGCTCCCGGCGGCGCGCGTCGATCTCCTTCTGGGGGACGCGCTTCGGCAGCAGGGCCGCGACCGTCCCCTCCTCGCGCGAGAAGTTGAAGACGCCGACGTGATCCAGCTCGGCCTCGCGCACGAAGTCGCACAGCCGCTGGAACGACGCCTCCGTCTCGCCGGGGTGGCCGGCGATGAACGTCGTGCGCAGCGTGCCGCCCGGGACGCGCGCGCGGAACCGCTCCACCAGGTCGCGCACCTGCTTCTCGCCGTATCCGCGGCGCATCGACTTCAGCACGTCGCTGTCGACGTGCTGGATCGGGACGTCGAGGTAGCTCGCCACGCGCGCCTCGCCCGCGATCACGTCCAGCAGCTCGTCGGTGCAGGCGGTCGGATAGGCGTAGTGCAGGCGAATCCAGGCCAGCCCGTCGACGGCGCCGAGCGCCCGCAGCAGCGACGCCAGGCGCGGCGCGCCCGCCTCCTCGGCGCCGGCGGCGGCGGCGCTGGTCTGGCGCTCGCCGCGCAGGTCCGTGCCGTACGTGGTCAGGTCCTGCGCGATCAGGCAGATCTCCCTGGTCCCGCCCGCCGCCAGGTCGCGCGCCTCGCGCACCACCGATTCGGGCGTGCGGCTGCGCTGCGGGCCGCGCAGCTTCGGGATGATGCAGAAGGCGCAGGGCCGATCGCACCCTTCGGCGATCTTGATGTACGCGCTGTGCGGCGCCTGCGAGCGGCGGCGCGGCGACGCGTCGTCGTAGAGGTAGGCGGGCGTGTCGGCGACGGTGAGGCGCGTGATCGTCCCGGCGATCGCCTTCGTGATCGCGCCGACCTCGTCGGTGCCGAGGAACTGGTCGACCTCGGGCATCTCCGCCGCCAGCTCCTTCGGATAGCGCTGCGACAGGCAGCCCGCGACCACCAGCCGCTTGCACGTCCCCGCCTGCTTGTGGCGCGCCATCTCCAGGATCGCGTCGATCGACTCTTGCTTCGCCTCGCCGATGAAGCCGCAGGTGTTGACGACGATGACGTCGGCCGCCTCGGGCGCCTCGACCAGGTTGTGGCCCGCGTCGGCGGTGTGGCCGAGCATGACCTCTGTGTCGACGCGGTTCTTCGGACAGCCGAGCGATACGAAATGGACGTTCATGACGCGGGGAGCCTGCGGAAAGCCCGCAAGGCTACCATGTCGTCAGCGCTTCGCGAGGCCGTCAGCGCTTTGCGAGCCTGAGCACCTCGGCTGCCTCGGCGTCGGCGTCCATGCTGCGAAGCTCGGCGGCGACCAGCTCCGGGGACGACGGGGCCGATTCCGACAGCACGCGGACCGCGTCATGGTGGCGCTTGCTCGCCTCGAGCAGCCGGGCCACCAGCTGGCGCCGCTCGAAAGTCGTCGAGAATCGGCTGATGGACCAGGCCAGCACCTCGGCGCTCGACATCCGGCGCAGGCCGAGCAGGGACGAGATGCGCTCGATCTGCTCGGGGCCCGCTCCCTTGGCCAGGATCGCGAGCGCCTGGTCGATCACCGCCTCCCGACTCGAGACGACGGGCAGTCCCGGCGCGGCTGCGCGGTCCTCCTCCTCGCCGCCGGACGGGGTCAGCACGAACGGATACGACACGATGACGATGCTGCCGCCGAGCGGCTTCGGAAACTCCCAGCGGCGCACCGCCATCACGATGCAGTTCTCGACGGCGCCGTTCGCCACGGTGGAGTTTTGCAGCACCGACGCGATGACCTGGCCCGAGGCGGCGATCGTGAACTGGACCATCACGCGCCCCCTCAGACCGGGGAACCTCGCCAGCTGCTGGTCGTAGCAGTACCTGACCTCGTTGATGTGACGGCGAATGATGCGGCGGACGATCTCCTTGTCTAGGTTGCCGCGGACGTTCGCCTGTCCGGGGATCACGTCCGGCGCTTTGGCGCGCTTTCCGCCCAGCCCGCCCGCGCCGCGGCCGTAACCGGAGCCGTTGCCACCCTCCACGCCGCCCTTGCCGATCGTGCCCAGGTTGCCGAGACCCGTCGTCCCCTCGCCGGTTCCACCGCCGCTCGAGCCGGTCCCGACCAGCCCGAGTCCGCCGACGCCGTACGACTCACCGATCTGGTTGCCGACGAGGCCGCCCAGCACGTTCTGGCCGTCGTTGCCGGCCGCCGTGTCCCGGCCGAACGTGGACGAGAGGCGCGAACCGTCGCTCTGCTTGAGCACGCCGAGGATGCCCGCGTTGCGCGCCTGCTCCTCCGCCAGGCGTCCCGCCAGGTGCGGATCGGGATCGTCGGCGGGCCCGCGCAAGCCATAGAGACCCTCGCCGCCGCGCTTCCCCATCTTTCCTTCCTCGCCGCGGTGCCGCACGCGCTCTGCTTGCGCCGTGTCGACCCGCTCGGGCACGTCGACGCCGAAGCGCCGGTAGTCCGCGTCGCTCTCGAGCACGAGCAGCGCCGTCACGGGCGTCAGCACCCGGGCGAGCGCCTCGCCCGGGTCGCGGTCGTGCCACTCGAGGCGCGCCCGATCCCACAGCGACGCGAGATCACCGGCGAGCGGAGATCCCGCGACGGCGTCGATCGTCTCGGGATCGGCGTTCGCCGGCGCGTGTAGCGCGCGTCCGATCCAGACCGCCTCGCCGGTGACCGTCCGCAGCCGGTGCCACTCGCCGTCGTCGCTGGCGGCGACCGCGGCCCGCCGGGGCCGGAGCGCGTCGATCACCAGCGGCAGCGACGCGTCGAGATCGCGCAGCGCGATCGCCTCGCCGCCGGTGTCGGCGGCCGCCCTGGCCAGCGGCGCGATCACCTCGCTGTCGCCGACCCCGGCCACCGACAGCCGGACCTGCGCCTGGCGCAGCTCGGCGGTCGGCCCGGACGTCGCGTCGCCCTTGAACCCGTCCCAACCCACCCCGACGAAGAGCACCGCGCCGGCGCCGGTCTTGCGCGCCGTCGTGGCCGCCTCGCGCAGCGCCCGCTCGAGATCGAGCGCGCCCGCCGACGGAATCGCGTCGAGCTTCGCGAGCGCGTTCCAGGCGGCGGACACGGTCGCCTCCTCGATGATCGGGGAGACGTCCCAGTCGGCGGACAGGATCGTCAGCTTGGCGTCGGCCGGCAGCTCGTCGAACAGGGCGTCGAGGATGGCGCGCTGCCGCTCCCTGCCGCCGGAGTTCATCATCTGCGACGTCTCCGCGACCAGGACGAAGTGCGGGGCGCCGACCGCGTCGGCCTCCCGCATCATCACCTGCTGGAACGGATCGCCGGGCGCGCGACGGGTGAACATCTTGTGCGGATCGGCCGGGCCGATCGACACCAGCTCGCGCCCGTTGCTCGCCATCCGGCGGCCGTCGACCTTGAGCGCCGCGCGGCCCACCAGCCGCTCCTGCTCGGCGACGACCGGCACCCGGTACTGGATCTGCCCGGCGACAACCGCCGCCGGCTCGATCCACTCCAGCTCGAACCGCCGCGCCTTGTCCTTCTCGAGCGGAAAGATCGACACCGTGATCCAGCCGGCGCTGTCCCAGGTGACCAGCGCCGGATCGCGCCGGCGCGTGACGATCGAGGTGTAGATGTCGCGCGCGCGCTGGCGCTCGACGAACGCGCCGCGCATCGGCTTGTCGTTCATCCACAGGATCGCGTCGGTCACCGCCGCCCCGCGCGGGACGGGCAGGCGGATCAGCGCCTCGGACTGGCCGTCGGCGGTGCTGGCGATCTCCATGCGCAGGTGGGAGTGGACCGTCCCCGGCTGCGTCGCGACGTCGACCGTCAGCGCGCGCAGCTTGAGCTCGTGCTCCTCGCCGGCGGCGCCGCGCGCCACGAAGCGCGCGCCCGCCTCCAGCGGCAGCGCCGGCGACGCGCGCCGCTTGCCCGCGTCTAGCTTCTCGGGAGGCTCCGCCGACTGACAGCCGACCAGCACAACGGCGATCGAGACGATGAGGCGCTTCATGTCCCTCGGGACAGCGGCGCGGCCGGCCAGGTTCCGGGGAACTTTCGCGGGACAGCGGTGTCGCTATCCGCCCATCGCCGGCGCCGTCACGGAAAGAACAAGACGGCGTGCTCGCCGTGCTGGGCGATCAGGTCCGCGATGTAACGCTGGACCACCGCGCGCCGCGCGGCCACCGCGGCGATCTCGGCGGGGGTCAGGATCTCGTAGGGGGTGCCCAGCTCTTCGGCCAGCGCGCGCTGCAGGTTCGTCACCGTGACCCGGTCCAGCGCCTGGTACAGCGCGCGCGAGAACCGCTGCGTCTTGAACAGCACCTCGCGGTTGCGCTCGTTGCCGGTGCCGTCGACGTAGAACGACATGGTGTTGTCCATGTAGTAGAGCTGCTTGCCGTCCTCCGACATCTTCATGTTGCCGCCCGAGTAGCGGTCCGGGTTGGAGGTCAGGAAGTCGAACACGATCAGCGTCGACACCTGCGCGGCCATCGACAGCCGGTCGGGCGGGATCTCCTGGCCGATCGTCAGCCAGGCCTGCGTCTGCTTGCGCCCCTCGGGCGTGTCGAAGCCGGAGTCCTTGATGATCGGGATCCAGTACGACGCCGTGCCGATGGTGCGGCCGTCGGGCCCGAACACCGTCTCGGCCTTGATGCGCGGCAACGCCACCAGGCTGTCCGGATGCAGGTGCTCGAGCAGCTCGTCGCGCGTCACCGCGCGCGGCGCGGCCGGCGGCACGGCGTGCAGGCCGAGCAGGCGATTCAGCCGGTAGGCGGCCACCTCCTTGCGCGGGACGCTCTGCATGTTGGTCTGCATCGGCTTCCAGGCGGCGCGCGAGCCGTCGGCGAAGTCGACGCGGAACGACAGCGACGAGCCGCCGTGATTCAGCTTGAAGCGCGTGATCGGCTGGGTGCGCACGCGATCGAGCAACAGCTCGTCGGACATGCCCAGGAAGGTGCCGGTCGTCTCCAGCGAGACGCGCAGGTCGGGCAGGCTGGAGAGCTCGCGGCGCGTCTCGAGCGGCGCGGCCGGCGCCGGCGCGGGCGCCGTCTGGGTCGCGACGGTCGCGCGCAGATAACGGACGCCGTGCACGGCGCCGAACCCGCCCGCGGCGAGCAGCGTCGCGGCCAGGCCAAGCTCCGTCATCACATGTCCCTGCAAGCGCACGGCGGGACAAATTTATCCGATCGCGAACGCGGCTTCCTGTTACGTTCAAGGGCCATGCCCGCCGCCCCCGCGTTCGTCTGTTCCATGTGCCGCAAGCCGATCGCCGTCGGCGGCCGCCTGATCAAGTGCTCGGTCAGCACATGCAACTCGGGGCGCGTGCGGCTGGTGTTCTGCTCACCGTCCTGCTGGGACAGCCACCTGCCCGGCGCCCGCCACCGCAGCGCCTACTTCACCGAGGAGACGGCGCGCCGCGAAGGGTGAGACGCCGGCTGAGGTCGGGTCAGCGCGCCGCCTCGACCGCGTCGCGCAGCGCCTTGTCGAGGGTCCCCTTCATCGTGTAGCCGACGAAGCTGGCGCGGACGCTGCCGTCGCGGCCGACGACGACGATGGTCGGCAGCGCCTCCACGCGGTAGCGCTCGCCCACCTGGCCGTCGCCGTCGCGCACCACCGGGTACGTGAAATGGTGTTCGGCGAGGAACTCGCGGATGACGTCGTCCGTGGCGCCGACGTCGGAGTTGATGCCGACGAAGCTGACGCCGCGCGGGCCCCACGCGCCCGCCAGGCCTTCCATCACCGGGATCATCTGGATGCACGGCGGGCACCAGGTCGCCCAGAAGTCGAGCACGACCACCTGGCCGCGCAGCCCGCCCAGCGCGACCGCGCCGGGCGTGCCGTCGACGCGCGCGAGCGAGAACTCGGGCGCGGACTGGCCGCGCGTGATCGGGCGCAGCGACTCGATGTTGCGCGCGCTCCAGACCGCGCCGTGGGCCGTGAGCGCCAGCGCGAGCGCGCCGACCGCGGCGGCGGCGACGCGGGCCGGGGCGGGCGTCGACGCGGGCGCGGGCGGCGCCGCTTCCGGCTCCGGCGCGGGCGCTCCGGCCGCCGCGGCGGGCTTCGCCGGCGGCCGCGCGCGCGCCACGCGCACCGCCCGCCAGACCAGCGCCGCCATCACGACCGCGGCGACGGCGTCGGCCGTGGTGCCGTAGGAAGGGCGCGGGCCGGCCAGCGCCGATAGGCCGCGCTCGAGTCCGAAGACGACGAACGCGGCCGGGTAACAGGCGGCGGCGAGATCGAGATCGCGCCCGGCGTCGCGGCGATCGCGCGCCTGCCAGGTGACGACCACCGCCGCGGGCAGCACGAACCAGGCGGCGTGCCGGGCCTCGCCCGCGAACAGCGCGAGCAGGCGCATCACGCCGCCCGAGGTCGGGCCGATCGCCGTCAGCACCGCGTGCACGAGCTCCGGCATCCGGAAGGCGACGACGGCGGCCACGACCAGCGCGATGGCGTCGCGCATGCCGCCGCCCTCGGCGTCGGCGCGCGCCAGCGCCGCGTCCGGCGCGGTCAGCAGCCGGCCGAGGCGGGCCGGCAGCCCGAACAGCGCGCGCAGCGTCTCCATCACCGGTTGTGATCGTGGATGATCGCCAGCCCGCGCAGCGTCAGCAGGTCGTCGCACTCGTCGATGCTGCGCGCCTCGGCGGCGATCAGGGGCGCCAGGCCGCCGGTGCCGACCACCCGGGGCGTGAACTCGACCTCGGCCTTGATGCGCCCGACCAGCGCGTCGACCAGCCCCGCATAGCCGAACACCAGGCCCGACTGCATGCTGGCGACGGTGTTGCGGCCGATCGCGGCGGGCGGATGCGCGATCTCCACGCGCGGCAGCTTGGCGGTGGCGTGAAAGAGGGCGTCGGCCGAGACGTTCAGGCCCGGCGCGATCACGCCGCCCAGGTACTCGCCGCGCGCGCTCACCACGTCGAAGGTGGTGGCGGTGCCGAAGTCGACCACGATCGCGCCCTGCGGCCAGCGATCGTGCGCGGCGACGGCGTTGACGATCCGGTCGGCGCCGACCTCGCGCGGGTTCTCGGTCAGCACCGGGACGCCCGTCTTGGTCCCCGGTCCGACCACCAGCGGCGCCAGGTTCAGGTAGACACGGCAGAGGCGCTCGAGCGGCGACACGATGGGCGGCACGACGGACGAGATGGCGACCGATCGGACCGCGTCGAACGCGAGGTCGGTGCGCCGGAACAGCTCGCTCAGGATGGCGACGTACTCGTCGGCGGTGCGCCCGCTGCGCGTCTCGATGCGCCAGTCCGCGCGCAGCTTGCGGGCGGCGTCGAACAGGCCGAGCGAGATGTTCGTGTTGCCGACGTCGATGGCCAGCAGGAACGCGGCGTCGCTCGACATGCGCGCTAGCGTAGCACGCGCTTACGGCATCTTGACGCCGAGGCCGACGCTGCAGTCGACGGGGCGCACCTGCACGTTGACCCAGCCGAGCGAGCCGGCCATCTGGCTGGTGCCGATGATCGCCTTCATCGCGCTGCAGCTGATGTCGATGTGATTCTTGCGCTGGTTCGTGCACCACCAGGTGTTGCTCGGGTGGTTGTGGGGGCAGGCGTCGATCACCTCGATGACGACGGACTGGTTCGGGTTGCAGTACGCCGCGCCCATGCGCGTGTCGCCGTTGCTGTAGGTGCCGGTCCCGCTGGGATCGCACTTGAGCTGGAAGCACTTGCCGCAGTCCTGCTCCATGTTGCAGCTCG
>DATBHU010000019.1:0-2146 GCA_036557265.1 Polyangia bacterium | reverse complement strand
GTCCCCTCTCCCGGCGGGAGAGGGCTAGGGTGAGGGGGGCGTCAGCCGCGCCAGGTCGATCGTCGCGTCGAAGACGAAGCGCGCCGGTCCGCGCATGCGCACGGACGAATACGCCGGGTCGACGCTGATGTTCAGCGGGCCGCCGGGCAGGTGAACCACGCGCTCCTCGCCGGGGGCGAGCCGCTCCTCCAGGCAGGCCGCGACCACCGTCGCGCAGGCGCCGGTGCCGCACGCCATCGTGATGCTGCTGCCACGCTCCCAGACCACCACGTCGATCTCGCCGCTCGGGCGGACGTACGCGAACTCGACGTTGGTCCGGTTGGGGAACCGCTCCGCCGTCTCGAACAGCGGCCCATACTCCTCGGCCAGCGCCCGAAGCGCCGACGCGTCGTCGAGGAAGATGACGGCGTGCGGATTGCCCATCGACACGGCCGTGAACTGAAACGTCCTGCCGCGCGCGCCGATGGTCTCACGCAGCACCCGGCCCGTCCCGCCCGGCCGGATCGGGATCTCGTCGCGCGTCAGCCGCGGGCGACCCATGTCGACCGCCACGGCGCGGACGCGGCCGGCCTCCACGTCCAGATCGCAGGCGAGCACGCCGGCGCCGGTCTCGATGCGCAGGGTGGGGCGGCGCATCGCCGGGTCGGTGTCGTGCAGCAGCTTGGCCACGCAGCGGATGCCGTTGCCGCACATCTCTGCCTCGCTGCCGTCGGAGTTCAGCACGCGCATGCGCGCGTCGGCCACATGGCTGGGGAGGATCGCCAGCACGCCGTCGCCGCCGACGCCGAACCGGCGGTCGCAGATGGCGCGCACCACCGCCGGGTCTTCAGGCGACGGCCCGGTGTATCCGGCCGCCGGGCGTCCCGGGCGCAGGTCGACGACGACGAAGTCGTTCCCGAGCCCTTCGACCTTCGTGAACGGTAGCGCCATAAGTCTACCGCCCAGTCTACTACTGCGCCGGAGGCGGCGCCGTGGCCGGCGGCGCGGCCGGGGTGGCGCCCGTCTCTCCGCCCTCGGCCGGCGGCGCCTTCTTGCGGCGCTTGGGCGCGGGCTTCTCACCGGGCGCCGCGCCCTCCTTGGCGGGAGCGGCCTTGTCGGGAGATTCCCCCCTCGCAGGCTTCTCAGCCTTTTCGGCCTTCCCGGCCGGCGCGCTCTTGGCGGACTTGCCGGGCTTGGCGGCCTCGCCTTCAGGAGGCGTCGCCAGCTTGGGCGGCGTCAGCTTGAGAGGCGTCTCGGTCAGCGACGGGGCCGCGCCCGGCGCCGCGCTCGGCGCGCCCGGCTCGCCCGCGGCGGGCGCGGTCGGCGCGGCCGACTGCCCGGCCTTGGCCGCAGCCGCCTTCTCGACCTCGGTCTTCAGCTTGGCGAGGCGTTCGTCCTCTACCTTCTTCTCGGCGGTGCGCTTGCTTTCGAGGCGCTGCAGACGCTTCGAATCCTGCTGGCTCGAGTTGTGCGCCAGCACGAGCGACGTGATCATGAAGATCACCGCCGTGATCGAGGTGAGGCGGGTCAGGAAGTTGCCGGCGCCGGACGAGCCGAACACCGTCTGGCTGCCGCCGCCGCCGAAGGCGATGCCCATGCCGCCGCCCTTACCGGCTTGCAGCAGCACGACCAGGATGAGGAACACACAGACGAAGACGTGGATGATGGTCAGGAACGTATTCATGGCGTCGAGCCTTCTTTGACGAGACGGACAAACGAATCCGCGGCCAGCGACGCGCCGCCCACCAGGCCGCCGTCGACGTCCGCCTCGGCCATCAGCGCCCGGACATTATCCGGCTTCATGCTGCCGCCGTAGAGGATGCGCATGCGCGCCGCCACCGCCGATGCGCGGGCCGCGACGCGGGTGCGAATGAAATGATGCACCTCCTGCGCTTGCGCGGGGGTGGCGTTGCGGCCGGTGCCGATGGCCCAGACCGGCTCGTAGGCGATCACCACGCGCTCCAGACCCGCGTCGTCGATGTCGGCCAGGGCGGCGTCCAGCTGCGCCTGCACCCGGCCGATGGTCTCGCCCGCGTCGCGCTCGGCCAGCGTCTCGCCGACACAGATGATGGGCGACAACCCGGCCCGCAGGGCGGCGCGCGCCTTCAGGTTGACGGCCGCGTCCAGCTCGCCGAACAGCTGCCGCCGCTCCGAATGGCCGATGATC
>DATBHU010000018.1:0-9447 GCA_036557265.1 Polyangia bacterium | reverse complement strand
GCTGCTCCGCGGCCTCAAGGCGAATCCGGACGAGCGCTGGCCGTCGATGGCCGCGTTGATCGCGACGCTCGAGGACGATCCGGCGGCCCGGCAGCGGCGCCGCCTGGTGACCGGCGCGGTCGCGGCGCTGGTGCTGGCCGGCGCCGTCGCGCTGACGCAGGCGGCGCGCCATCGCCGCCAGGCGTTCGAGCAGGAGGTGAGCCGCCACCTGGGCGCCGCCGCGGCCGCCGTCGAGGACGGCCGCGCCAGGGCGCGCGAGATGCGCGCCCTGCGGCGTCGCGCGTTCGACGCGTTCGACGCCATGGATCGCGCGCGCGGCGAGCAGCTGTGGGGCCGGGCGCTGGCGCTGATCCCCGCGGCCGACGGGGCGTTCCAGAAAGCGGAGCGCGCCTACGAGACGGCGCTGGTGCTGGATCCGGCGCGCGCCGACGCGCAACGGGCGCTGGTCGGGCTCGTCACCGATCACCTCCGGCTGGCGCGCGAGCTGCGACGCGACGGCGAGGTGCGCGAGCTGGGCGCGCTGCTGGCGCGCCACGACGGCGGCGACCGCGGCGCGACGCTGCGGCGCCCGGCCACGCTGACGGTGCGCGCGGCGCCGGCCGCGGCGTCGCTGTCGCTGGAGCGCTATCGGGAGGATCCGGTCAGCGGCCGCCGCGTGGCGGAGCCGGTGTCCGTCGCGCTGGCGTCCGAGGCCGCCGCGTCGCTCGAGCCCGGGTCGTATCGGCTGCTGGCGCGCGCCGCCGGCCACGCCGAGGTGACGAACGTGTTCGAGCTCGACGGCGGCGAGCGGCGCGACATCGAGCTTCGCCTGCCGCCCGCGCGCGCGGTGCCGGCGGGCTTCGTCTACGTGCCGCCGGGCGACTTCTGGTTCGGCGACGCCGACGAGAACCTGCGCACGAAGTTTCTCGACACGGTGCCGATCCACCGGCGGCACACCGAGGCGTTCCTGATCGCGCGCCACGAGACTACCTACCGCGAGTGGATCGCGTTCATCGAGGCGCTGCCGCCGGCCGAGGGCGCGCGCCACGCGCCGCGCGTCTCCGGGATGGTGGGCGGCTCGCTGCGGCTCGAGCGGACGGCGGGCGGATGGCAGCTGACGCTGCGCCCGACCTCGCAGCGCTACACCGCGCGGCAGGGCGAGCCGTTCAGCTACGCCGGCCGGGATCAGCGGGCGCGTCAGGACTGGCTGGACTTCCCGGTCGCCGGCATGGCGCCCGACGACGTCGAACGCTACCTGCGCTGGTTGCGCGACAGCGGACGCGTGCCGGGCGCGCGGCTGTGCAGCGAGCTCGAATGGGAGCGCGCCGCGCGCGGCGCCGACGATCGCGCCTATCCCCACGGCGACGACCTGGCGCCCGACGACGCCAACTTCGATCTCACCTACGGGCGCGTCGACGCGGCGGTCGGGCCGGACGCGGTCGGCTCGCACCCGGCCTCGCGCAGCCCGTTCGGCCTCGACGACATGGCCGGCAACGTGCTGGAGCTGGTGCGCTCGTCGCTGTCGCCGCAAGGGTTCGTCATCCGGGGCGGCGCGTACTTCTTCAACTCGGCGACCTGCCGCCTGACGAACCGCACCGCCATCTGGTCGACCTATCGCGACGTCACCTCCGGGATTCGCGTCTGCGCGTCGGCCGAGGTGATGCGATGACCGCCGGCGTGCGCCGCTGGGCCGCGCTCCTCGGGCTAGCGCTGCCGGCGACCGCGGTCGGCGCGCCGAGCGGCCAGGGGCTCTCGCCGCAGGGGCTGTCGCCCCAGGGCCTTTCGCCGCAGGGACTTTCGCCGCAGGGCCTTTCGCCGCAGGGCCTTTCGCCCCAGGGACTTTCGCCGCAAGGGTTGTCGCCGCAGGGCCTGTCGCCGCAGCTGGCCGGCGTCGACATCGGCTCGGTCGACCTCCGCGGCACCACCGCCGGCAGCGCGGCGCAGCCGTTCGAGCTGACCGCCGGCCCCGGCATCAGCACCGGCGCGGGCGACTACATCTCCGTCGGCGGCGCGTCCGCCGCCGGTCACTACGCGGTCGCCCACCTGGTCGACCCGGCGGGCAATCCGGCCGAGGACCTGGACCTCTACATCGCCGACGAGCGGCCCGATCCCGCGCCCAACCTGCTCCACCGCGGCGACGCCCAGAGCAACGAGGACGTCACCCTCTACACGGTGTTCACCTTCAATGCGATCACGGGGCAGTGGGCGTCGCTCTGCCCGTTCGACGCGGCGGCCGGCGGCGCCACGGCGATGGCGATCGCGGAGGATCCCGCGCAACCGAACCGCTTCTTCTTCGCCTGCACCGCCAGCGGCGTCGACGCCAAGTGCGCGCGCATCTGGGGCTTCCGCCCCTGGCGCAGCGAGCAGAGCTTCGTCTACGACGACGCCAGCGGCGGCTGGGTGGAACAGACGTTCGCGCTCAAGCCGTTCTACGACGCGTGCAAGCTGGCGGCGCGCGCCGCGTACTGCCAGGACCGCCGGAGCTTCACGCGCGAAGGGACGCTGGTCGACCTGTTCGACACGCGCCAGCTGGTCTGGCCGAACGCGATCGAAAATCCGTTCGGCGACGATCCGGCGTCACGCTGGATGTTCACGCAGGAGCTGTTCGTGTCTGTGGATCCGCTGGCGGGCCACCCGACCTTGAAGGCGTCGGCGCTGGAGCGGACGCGCTACCGCGAGCTGTCACCGGTCGGACAGTGCGCGGATCTGGCGTACGTCGATCGTCTCGAGCAGGACCACTTCGAGGACGGCCGCTGGGCGAGCCCGCTCACCAATACGCCGCGCATCCAGGTGCTGTCGCCGAATTACTGCGCGCACGACGAGCACGAGACGGGCGCGGGCCTGGCCTGGGACTGCAGCCCGTGCACGACGTCGGTCTGCAAGCTCCAGCCGAGCTGCTGCCGCGTCGACCAGGCACAAGATGGTTCGACGGCAGGCTGGAACGCGCTGTGCGTGGCGCAGGCGGACCTGACCTGCGACGATCCGCCGGGGCGCGTCTGGCCGCGTGACCTGCCCGGCCCGGTGCTGGCCCCGCGCAAGGCGCTGTTCGCCCCCGCCGGCGCCGTCGAGCGCATCGACCGGGGCGGAGGCGGCGCCGCGACGGCGGCGGGCTGGGCGTGCGATCCGGAGTGGCCGGGCGCCGCGGTCACCGTCGCGGTCTACGCGGGGGCGCCGCGCGAGCAGGCCGGGAGCACGCTGCTCGGCACGGCCTACGCCGACAGGCCGCTGGCCGCGCCGCTGGCGCTCGAGGTGAGCGCTGCGTGCGACGGCCCGCGCCGCCCGGCCGCGCGGCACGGCTTCGCGTTCGCGCTGCCGCCGGCCGACGCCGAGGCAGGCCCGTTCTTCTTCTATGCGCTGGACGCCGCGACCGCCGACGGCCCGGCCGCGCCGCCGGAGCTGTTGCGGAACGGACGCGTCGACCTGCCGCCGCCGCTCGGGCCCGGCGCGCCGCGCGCGACGGTGGCGGTCGGCTGGATCGAGGCGCCTGCATCGGGCAGCTACACCTTCCGCGCGGCGCTGGAGCCGAGCCGCGTCTACGTCAACGGCCGCACGCTGGTCGACTGGTGGACCGGCTCCGGCGCCATGGAAGGGAGCATCGATCTGGTCGCCGGCGGCAAGTACCGCGTCCGCTGGGACCGCACCGATGCGACGCCCACCCCGCCCGACGACGCGCCCGGCCTGACCTGGCGCACGCCGGGAGACATCGCCCAGGCGCCGATCCCGTCGTCGCTGCTCTACCGTCTGGCGCCGGGCCGCGGCCAGGGCCTCGCCGCCACCTACTTCGACAGCCCCGGCTTCACGGGGACGGCGGTCACGCGGCTCGACCCGGTGGTCGACGTCGGCACGGCCTGGACGGCGACCACGCGCCTGCCCGACGGCGTCGCGGCGCCCGGATTCTCCGCACGCTGGCAGGGCGAGATCGTCGTCGACTACACGGAGAGCTACCGGTTCATCGTCACCGGCGCCGGGCGCGCCGACCTGTCGATCGACGGCCAGCCGATGCTGCCGCCCGAGACGATCGCGCCGCCGCTGGCGCCCGCCTGCCGGCACGACATCTGCGCGCTCGGCGACAAGCTGGCGGCCAGTACGCAGTACCAGGCGGCGTGCCACCCGTGCGTCGATCAGATCTGCGCGCAGGATCCCTTCTGCTGCGACGGCGGCTACAGCTCCTACTACGCGACGGAGCCCGCCTGGGACGCCAAGTGCGTCGCCGAGGTCGGCGCGCTCTGCGGCCTCGCCTGCACGAACCCGCTGCCGAGCCCGACCACCCGGCAGCGCACGACCGCGCCGGTGCCGCTGCAGGCGGGCGTGCGCTACGCGATCCGGCTGGCCGTCGACGACGACGGCGCCGACGTCACCACCCAGCTGGCCTGGTCGAGCGCGCGGCAGCAGCGCGCGGTGGTGCCGGCGCGCGCGCTGTTCGCCGCCGCCGCCGGCGCCGAGAACGCGGGCGCGGGCCTGGACGAGATCGTGTACGCGCGCGGGCCCGCGGGCGGCTCCCGTCCGCCCGATCTCGCGACGCCGCTCGCCGTCGGTCCGACGCCCGATCTGTCGTTGCGCCCGCCCGAAGGGGCCAACGGACTGCCGCTGGTCGACGTGCTCGCGGCGGCCGACGACGCGGCCGCGGCCGTGCCGGCGCCGCCGGCGGTGGTGAGCCCGCGCTTCGGCGCCCACGTCTTCCAGCCCGCGCCGCAGGTGCCGCTGACGATCCTGGGCGGCGTGACGGGCGCGGCGCTGCACGCCCGCGTCCAGACCACCGGCCAGCCGGACATCGACGTCGTGCTGCCGTTCGACGCCGGCGGCAACCTGACCGGCGGCATCGTCCCCGCCGGCACCTTCGGCGCGCACACGCTGATCCTCACCCAGCAGATCGCGTCGGGCGCGGAGAGCGCGCCGCTCTCGTGGGACGTCGTCGTCGACGCGCAGTCTCCGCCCGCGCCGCCCGCGCCGGTGATGTCGGCGCCGCGCGATCCGACCTCCACGCCCGATCCGACGAACAACGTCTTCGCGGTCAGCGGCCACGGCCTGCCCGCGCCCGTGCAGATGTGCGACCGTGGCGGCGCCGGCCAGGGAGGCGTGCTCGCGCAGTCGCTGCGCGCCGCCGACGACGGGACGATCTCGGGCCGCGTGACGCTGACGCCGGGCACGGCGGCGGATCCGAACCCGGGCTGGCACAAGCTGTCGCTGTCGCAGGACGGCTGCGCCAGCAGCGGCCCGACGGCGTTCGTCAGCGTCGGGATCCGCCCGCCCACCGTCGAGTTTCCGCGCTCGGGCGCGCCCGTCGATTGCAGCGCGGGCGGCATCGTCGACGCCGGCCAGCTGATCGCGCGCGGCACCCTCCCCTACCCGGAGAGCAGCTTCGGCCGCCTGGTCGTCGCCGAGGAGCTGGGGCGGTTCCCGCTCGGGTTGCTGCAGGCCCTGGTGACCGTCGACCCGACGCCGCGGCCCGACGGCTCGTTCGGGTTCCAGGCGATCTTGCCCGCGCTGCCGATCGGCAAGCACCTCCTCTACTTCTTCCAGGCGCCGGCGCCGCCCGCGAACACGACCCAGGCCGAGCTCGACGCGCACTACCGCGCCTTCGCCAGCGTCGCGACGACGCCGCAGAGCCGGATCGCGATCGCCGTGCCGCCGCTGCCGCTCGCCTCCCCGCTCGGGACGACCGCGCTGCCGGCGGTGGGCCCGCTGCTGCTGCAGGCGGTGAGCTGCGCGCTGTCGCCGGGCGCGGCCTGCGCGCTGCCGCGCGCCGACGTGAACGTGCGCGACGGCGCGCGCGTCTGGACCACGCGCGCCTCGGACAGCGGCGACTGGCAGCTGACCCTCGACGATCTCGGCCCCGGATGGCACCAGCTGACCTTCGGGCAGGTGGTCGATTCGCCCGCGGGCGGCGGCTGGGTGGAGAGCTGCCCGTCGCCGGCGCTGCCCGTCGGCGTCGGCACCGCGGGCGCCGCGGCGCCGGTGCTGCAGCTCCCCGGCGCGCTCGCCGCCGACGCGACCAGCGCCGCCGGCGCGGTGGTCGGCTACGCCGCGGGCGCCGTCGCCGCGGGCGGCGGCCCGCTGCCCATCGACTGCCAGCCCGCCGCCGGCGCGCTGTTTCCGCTCGGCGCCAGCGCGGTCCTCTGCACCGCCTTCGATCCGGCCACGCAGGCGGTGGCGACCGGCAGCTTCCCGATCACCGTCGTCGACGGTCCGCCCGCCGTCGACGTCCCGGCCGGCGGCATCCTCGCCGAGGCCGAGAGCGCGCTGGGCGCGCTGGTCAGCTACACGGTCAGCGCGACCGACGCGGTCTCGGGCGCGCTGCCGGTCGAGTGCAGCCCGTCCGCGCCGCCCGGCCAGCCCGCCCTGTTCCCCTTGAACCAGGACACGACGGTGACGTGCCAGGCCAGCGACGGCGCGGGTCAGACCACTACCGCGACGTTCGTGGTGCGCGTGCGCGACACGACGCCGCCGGCGTTGCAGCTGTCGGCGCCGGCCGCGGCGATCGCGTCGCGCGCCGGCGGCGCGCTGGTGACGTACGCCGTGACCGCCACCGACGGCGCCGATCCCGCGCCGCGCGTCTCGTGCACGCCCGCGCCGGGCTCGGTCTTCGCGCTCGGCACCACGCCCGTGGCCTGCGCCGCGACGGACGCGAGCGGCAACGCCACGCAGGGCGGCTTCCCGGTGCAGGTGACGGTGTCGTGGTCGAACCTGCTGGCGCCGATCAACGTGCTCGGCCTGTCGACGTTCCTGCGCCCGCTCCCCGTCGCCGTGAAGTTCAACCTGACCGGTGCCAGCGCCGGCATCACCAACCTCGGCGCCCGTCTGTTCGTCGCGCCCGTCGACGGCGCGGGCAACGTGGGCGCCGAGCGCCCCGCCCCCGCCGCCCTCGGCAACCTGTTCCGCTTCATCCCGCTGATCGGGCAGTACCTGCTGACGCTCGACACCAGCGGCCTGGCGGGCGGCACCTGGCAGCTGCGCGTCGATCTCGGCGACGGCGTCGCCCACACGGCGCGCATCAAGCTGCTGTGAACGCCCGCGCAGCCCGACCTGACGTCAGGTCACCTTGTAGGCGTAGAGCAGATCGCGCAGCATCGCGGCCAGCGCGCGCTCGCGCTGCTCGCAGAACTCGTTGTAGCGCGTGAGCGACCACAGGCCGGTGTCCTCCGGGATCAGGTGGGCGGAGCGATCCACCGGTTCGATGATGCGCAGGTAGACGTCGGGCGCGGTGTCGCCGATGTGCTCGGTGTCCGAGCGAACCAGCAGCGTCAGGTTCCCCAGGCGATCCGGCACGTACTCGTTGTCGCGCTCGGGATAGCGGTCGAGGCTGGCGCGCGGGAAGATCTGGTGCACCTCCAGCGGCTCGTGCGCGCCCGTCAGCAGCTTGCCGCTCGGGAACGAACGCGCGTTGACGCGCGAGAAGTACGCCAGCAGCGCGAACAGGATCGCGTTCTCGCCCACGATGTTGTGGAGCAGATCGTCGTCCTCGGGGATCGCGCTCTCCGGCCGCTTGGCGCGCAGCTTCACGTGCTCGAGCAGCCCCTCGATGTCGCCCTTCTCGGCCAGCGCCGCGTCCCGGGCCAGCTTGGTGTCGACCTCGCCCGCGTAGTGGCGCCACAGGCTGGCCGCCAGCGCCCAGCCCGTCCAGCGCTCGTCCAGGTCGTGCCCGCGCGCCGCCGCGATGGCCGGCGGGAACAGCAGATAGCGGTAGGGCAGCCAGTCGCCGCTCGGCAGGCCCGCGTTGCGGAACAGCGCCACCGCGCTCTTGAAGCCGGCCACCGTGGCGTCCCACTGGGCCTCGACGTCCTGATAGTGGCTCTGGAGCTTGCGCTTCTCCGCGTCGCGATAGCGGACGCCGCCCCCGCCCAGGAACAGCGCCGCCCGGATCAGCAGGTCGGTGTCGACGAACGCGCCGCTGCGGCTCCCCTCCTCGACCCCCTCGGGCGCGGAGAACCCGCGCAGCTCCTTCATCACCAGCACGTCGCGCGCCCGCGTCCGGAAGTTCGCCATCTGCCCGGTCAGGCGCGCCGCCGCCAGATCGCCGGGGCGCAGCCGCACGCCCTGCTGGTTCAGGCGCGCGAAGATCTCGATCACGTTCTCGTCGCCCGCGTCGGCGTCGATCTCGTAGGCGATCACCTCGGACTGCAGGATCGACGTCCGGATCGCGTTGGCGCGATCCAGCGCCTCGAAGAACAGCTCGTCGCCCGCCGTCAGCCACTCGCCCAGCGCGCGCTGCACCGCCAGGCTCTCGTTGCCGCCCCGGATCCCTTCGAACAGCACCTCCGCCGGCACCAGCAGCCCTTCGCGCATGCGCCGGTGCAGCGTCTTCGACCGCAGGTGAAACGGGCTCTCCAACCACTCGTCGCGCGGCGACAGCGCCACCAGCAGGTCCGGATCGGGCGTGGTCTTGTTGCGGATCCGGCTGCGAAACACCAGCCGGAAGATCGACGTCAGCCGCTGCTGCCCGTCCAGCACGAACAGCGAGCCGGGCACGACCGACCCGGCCGGCTCGGGCACGCCCCGGAACGTCACCTCGTCGGGCGGACAGATGTCCCAGGCGCGCGTCGAGAACGGCGCCTCGCCCTCCCACTTGGGCTCCCACAGCAGCAGCGCGCCGACCGGATACGACCGGTAGAGCGAATCGTGCAGCGCGCGCACGCGGTCGGCCGACCAGACGAACCCGCGCTGCAGATCGGGCAGGTGCAGGCGGCCGTCGCGTTTCAGCGCCGCCAGGCTGGCGATCTTCCAGGGGGCGGCTTTGAGGTTGAGCGTCCTCGGCGCGGTCGGCATCGCGCCAGTTTACTTCAGAAGCAATACTGCTCGTCGCGCCCGTTCACGCAGTCGGTGGCGCCGTCGCACACGTCGAGGACGCTCGTGTCGGTGCCGTCGCCGCACAGGAAGCGCGTGGGATCGCCGGGCGCGCACTGCGGGGGCATGAACGTGTAGGGACAGGCCGTCGGATCGCAGACCGAGCCCGGAGCGACCAGCCGGTCGCCGCAGACGAACTCGCCGCAGCCATGCTCGTCCGCGCCGTCGGCGCAGTCCACCGCGAGGTCGCAGCGGCCGGCCATCGGCCCCGTTCCCCCGGCGCAATAGAAGGCGCTCTCGCAGCCGACCCCGGCCAGCAGATTCTGCGCGGTCGACGAGGCGGTGCAGGTGTTGAACCCGGGACCCGGCCGGGTGTTCGTGCCCATCGCGCATTCGGCGTAGTCGCTCCCGACGTCGCGCAGCAGCTTGGTCCGGCAGCGGAGATAGTTGTCGAAGCCGGGCACCGAGCGCGACTGGTCGAGGATGCAGCGCGACTGGTTCGGATCGAACAGCGCCCGCAACCCGGCCTCCGCCCGCGCGCAGCTGTCGAGCGCGTCGGGCGACAGGATCTGCGAGTTGGGAATGAGGCAGGTGCACTCGGCCCACCCCTGCGCGTAGGAGATGTTCCGCGCCAGATCGAACAGCTGCGCGCCCGTCGCCTGGTCGATGGTCGCGTCCGTGGTCGCG
>DATBHU010000017.1:0-3054 GCA_036557265.1 Polyangia bacterium | reverse complement strand
GCGCGAAGTACTCCTTGAAGCCCTGCAGGATGACGATGTTTTTCCCATCCACCGTGTAGGTGGGCTTACCCCACTTACACTCTTCTTTCATCGCAAGGCCGGCGAGCACCCGCCGCATCTCCGCGATCTCGGCCCCCCAGCGCTCTCGATACGCCATCTCCATTTGGGAAACGTAGCGCGCTCTCCGATCGTGCGGTGACACTTCTGCCGGCCGCCGGTGTTGTGGTGGTGGGAGGTCACATGACGAATCGATTCGAGACGGCATCACTGATGATGGTTGCGACGCTGGCGGCCGCCGGCTGCGGGCTTTACGTCGATGGAAACGGCGAGCGCGCCACCGAGACACGGCCGCTGCAGGGGTTCACCGCCGTGACGGCGGACGGCCCGCTGGACGTGCAGATCCAGCGCGGCGACGCCTTCGACGTGGAGGTCAGCATCGACTCCAACGTGCTGCGCGACGTGCGGACGGACCTGACCGACGGCGGCGCGACGCTGTCGATCGATCTGGACGGAAGCATCTTCAACATCCTGTCCGGCCCTCACGTCATCGTGACGATGCCGGTGCTGCGGCGGGCCGTCCTGAACGGGTCGGGCTCGGTGAGCGCCACCGGCTTCCAGCAGACCGACCCGGTGGCGCTGGAGCTGGACGGCTCCGGGCTGCTCACCTACGACGGAGAGGTGCCGAGCGCGCAGGTTCGCTCGTGGGGCTCGGGCGACATGCGCCTGCACGGGACGACCGGCAGCCTGGACGCGCGCCTCGACGGCTCCGGCGCGGTGGACGCCCGCGACTTCCCGACGGCGACCGCCGACCTGTCACTGACCGGCTCGGGCGACCTGTCGGCGGACGTGACCGGTTCGGCGCGCGTGACGTTGTCCGGCTCCGGCAACGTCGATCTCTACGGCGGCGCCGTCGTCGAGCGCACCAGCATCTCCGGCAGCGGGTCGTTCAACCAGCACTGACGAGCACGAACGCGCGGTAGCCGAGGTCGCCGCGGCGGAGCGCGCCGTTGAGCGCGCTGCCGCGCAGGGCGGCGAACTCGCGGAAGATGCCCAGCAGCGGGCGATCGACGAGGCCGTCGATCAGAGCCCGCTTGCCGTCGTCGTCGGCGTCGAGCGCGGCGACGACGCCGGGGCGGAGATCGCGCTCGGCCGCGATCGCGAACCCGGCCGCCTGCAACGAGGCGCGCCAGCCGGCGAGCTCCTCCGCGGGGCGAAAGTCGGCGTGGAGGAAGTGCCCGCCCGGGCGGAGCACGCGGCGCACCTCGCGCAGGAAGAGGTCGAAGCGGCCGTAACAGTGCGACGACTCGACGTTCAGGACCGCGTCGAACGCGCCGTCGGGGAACGGGAGCTGCTCGGCGTCGCCGACCTCGAACGACAGGTTCGGCTCGCTGAAGCGACGGCGGCAGAGCGCGATCGCGCGCGGCGACAGATCGACGGCCACCACCCGGCGCGGGCCCAGCGCCCGCGCGACGTAGGCGGCCCCGCCGCCGCGGCCGCAGCCGATCTCGAGCAGGTCACGCGCGGCGAGCGGCGCGCCGCGCGCCACGACGTCGTAGAGCTGGATGTACGAGCGATCGGGCTCGTCGGCCGGATCGAGCGGCGGCGCGGGGCTGTCGGCCGACCGGTAGCCGTAGTTCATGAAGGTCCAGCGCGGATCGCGGTAGCGCGCCGCCAGGAACTGGTACCAGCCGCGCCACAGCAGTCGCTTGCCGCGCGCGCTCCCCGACAGGAACGACACGAAGCGGGTGAGCAGCGTCGTGAGGGACATCAGCGGGCGGGGCGGCGTGAGAGCACCAGGGCCACGCCGCCCAGGACGGCGACGGCCGAGACGAGCAAGCGCGCGCTCGGGCGCTCGCCCAGCAGCGCGACGGCGCCGAGGCCGGCGATCACCGGCACGGCCAGCTGGACGATCGCCGCTTGCGTCGCGGTCAGCCCGCGCAGCGCGCGATACCAGATCGCGTAACCGAGCGCAGAGGTGATCGCGCCCGACGCGACGGCGAGCGCGGCGCCGCGGCCGCCGATCGCGAGCGGTGCGCCGGTGGCGGCGCGCGCCACCGCCGCCAGCAGGAGCGCCAGCGGCGCCGCCCAGAGAAAGCCGCGCGCGTTCGCCGCCAGCGGGTCGGTGGCGCGCTTCCCCGCCAGCGAGTACACGCCCCAGGCGACGCCGGCCGTGATCATCAGCAGGGCTCCGAAGGGATCGGGCCGGGTGGCCGCGGGCAGCATCAGCATGCCGAGCCCGCCCGCGGCCAGGGCGAGCCCGAGCCAGACGCGCGGCGTGGGGCGCTCGCCGCGCGCCAGCGCCCAGCCGATCATCGTGAGCTGAACGCTGCCGAACAGCACCAGGGCCCCGACCGCGGCGCCGAGGCGAAGGTACGCGAACGAGAACGGCGCCGCGTAGGCGAACAGCGCCAGCGGCCCCTGCCAGCTGCGGCCGCGCGGGGGGCGAAGATCGCCGGCGCGGGCGCGCACCAGGGCGACCAGCACCAGCGCGCCGCTGGTCAGGCGGACGGCGGTGAAGCTGGCCGCGTCGATCGAATGCCCCGCCAGCGCCATCCGGTTCAGGATCGAGTTGGCGGCGAACGCGACCAGCGCGAGCGCGGTCAGCGCGACGGTCTCGACGGGGCGCGGCACCTCGCGACTGTAACAGGCGGCCCGGCGCTGCAGCAGCGCGACCGTCGGATGCCGGAGGTCGGAATGTGGGATGTCGGATGCCGCGACGGAACGGCGCGCGCCCGGACATTGACCCTGCGATCGGGGAATCCGCGATGCGCAGGTCAGCAATCGCCGCGCTGGCGACGGCGGGCGCCGTCCTTCTGGAGCCCGCGCGCGCCGTCGCCCACTTCGTCCTGCAGGCGCCGGCGAGCTGGGCGCAGCAGGACACGCAGGGCCAGCCGCAGAAGTCGGCGCCGTGCGGGCAGGCCGACGCCCAGATCGCGGCGGTGCCGACCAACGCGGTGACGGCGTTCCAGCCCGGGGAGACGATCACCGTCGCCGTCGACGAGGTCGTGTACCACCCCGGCCACTACCGCGTCGTGCTGTCGGCGACCGGGCCGG
>DATBHU010000016.1:0-8470 GCA_036557265.1 Polyangia bacterium | reverse complement strand
GACGGCGCGTTAGAATGAGGGCCCCCGTTGAACCTGCTCTGCCCGGCCTGCCACACCCCGCTCCCCGCGGACGCCGACGCGGTGGTCAGATGTTCGACCTGCGCCGCGGAGGTCGACGTCACGCGCGCGGGCACGATCTCGGGACGCCCGCGCTTCGTCCCCGAGATCGATCGCGCCGGCACCCGCGTCGGCGACTTCCGGGTGGAGGCGCGCCTGGGCGGCGGCGGGATGGGGACCGTCTACCGGGCGGCGGCGCCGGACGGCGCGGCTGTCGCGCTCAAGTTCCTGGCGCCGGCGCTGGCCGACAACCCCGACGTCGTCGCGCGCTTCGCCCGCGAGATCGCCACGCTGACCCGCCTCGAGCACCCGGCGATCGTGCGCGTCCTCGCGCACGGGACGCAGGACGGCACGCCCTGGTTCGCGATGGCGCTGGTCGAGGGGAGCGACCTGCGGGCCCGCATCGCGGCCGGCGCGCTGCCGCCCGCCGAGACCGCCGCGGTGTTCGGCCGCCTGTTCGCGGCGCTGGCCCACGCGCACCAGCGCGGCGTCGTGCACCGCGATCTCAAGCCGGCGAACGTGCTGCTGGGCGCGGGCGGCGCGCAGCTGGCCGACTTCGGCATCGCGCGCCTCGAGGCCGAGCTGCTGACCGGCCCGATGGTCACGCGGCTGACCGAGACGGCGGCCGTGCTCGGCACGCTGCCGTACATGTCGCCCGAGCAGCGCCGGGGCGGCGCGGTCGATCGCCGGTCGGACCTGTTCTCGGCCGGCGTCATGCTCTACGAAGCGGCGACGGGCGTGCTGCCGCAAGGCGCGTTCGCGCCGCCCTCGGAGCTGAACCCCGCTTACGGGCGCGCGTTCGACCGCATCGTCGTCCAGCTGCTGCAGGCCGATCCGGCGCGACGGCCGGCGGGGGCGGCGCCGGTGGCGGCGGCGCTGGCGGCGGCGCTCGCGCCCCGCCGGCGGCGTCCGCTCGCGCTGGCGCTGTCGGGCGGCGCGCTGGCGACGGTCATGGTCGGGGGCGGGCTGGGGGCGCGCGCGATGTTCCACGCTCGCGACGGCAAGCACGTGGCGCCCGAGTCCGCGAAGTCGGCTGCCGCTCCCGAGAAGGCGCCTGCGCCGGAGCCCCCCGCACCGCCCGAGACGCCCCCGCCGGGGACGATCGCGGACGAGCCGGGCAAGTTGGCGACACCGTCGACGGCGGCGAGCACCGGGAAGGCGCCGCGCCTCGGCAAGATCAAGCAGCGGGTGGTGCTGAAGGCCGTCTCGGACGTCAAGAAGCTGCGCGCGGCGTCGCTCGAGTCCGGAGGCGGCGGAGCCAATCTCTCGAAGGAGAAGCTCTCGAAGCTCGATCCCGCGGAGCTCGACGATCTGAAGAAGAGCGGGAAGCTCGACGCTCTGCTCGACGGCGGCAAGCCGGTGGCCACCCCGCGCAGGGGCGGGAAGAAGAAGGCCAAGGCGCTGCCCGCGGACGCGGAGCTCGCTCCGCCCGAGCTCAAGTCGGCGTTCGAGCCCGCGCCGACCAGCCCGGCGCCCGACGCCGGCGCCGAGGGCGCCCCGCTGGTGCCCAGGCGCAGGTAGCCGCCGGCGGCCCGCGGGAAAGATCGTTTACGGATCGTCGAGCGTCCTGCACGGGACGACCGGCGCGGGCCGATTCGCCGACGCCGGGCCCCGGCATGCCGCTTGCCAGGTGAGCGGCGTCAGCACCGGCACACCGCCGGCGCCAAGGAGAGGACGCCATGTGGAAGACCTTCGCAAGAACGACCGCCTGCCTCGCCGTCAGCGCCGCGGCGATCATCGCCGCCACCCGGATGGACGCCAGCGCCGCCGCCCCCAGGAAATCCGGCGGCGCCGACAGCACCGAATCGAAGCCCGCCCCGACGCCCCGCACCCGCAAGAGCGCGCCGCCCAAGCCGGCGCCCGCGCCGGAGCCGAAGCTGACGGTCGCCAGCCTGGCGACGAAGTCGCCTTTCGCCGAACCGCCCGCGTCGACCGCGACCGCCGTCCGGAAAGACGACGCGGCGCTGGTGACCGTCCCCGACTGGAAAGGAAAGCGGCTGTCGGTCGTGCGGCGCGAGGCGCGCAAGCTGGGCCTCAACGTCACCGGCACCACCGGCGACGGTGACACCGTCGCGGCCGTGGAAGCGTCGGACTATCGCGTGCGCAAGCAACTGGTCGAGGCGGGCAGCGAGGTCGCCCCGGGCACCGACATCCCCGTCCGCGTGCGCATGACCGTCGAAGCCGCCGAGGGCTACTGAGCGCGCCGATGGACACGGCGATCGACTTCGGCGTCGTCGCCCGCCCGCTGCTGTTCGTCGGGCTGGCGGCGCTCGCGTTCCTGCCGCTGGAACGGATCGCCGCCGCGCGCGCGCCGCGCCGGCGCCGGTTCGCGGCCGATCTGGCGTTCGCCACCGTCGGCCAGGTGCTGGTGCGGATCGGGATCGTGGTCGTGGTCGGCGCGGCGCTGGCGCGCCTGGACGGCCTCGCGCTCGATCGGCCGCTCTTCCACGGCATCGGCGATCCGCGCGCCCGCAGGCTCGCCGAGATCGCCGTCGGCCTGCTGCTGTTCGAGCTGGGCGGCTACGCGTACCACCGCCTGGCGCACGGCGTCCCCGCGCTCTGGCGCCTGCACGAGGTCCACCATTCGTCGGAGACGATGGACTGGCTGGCGTCCTTCCGGCAGCACCCGCTGGAGATCCTGCTGCTGACGCTGGCGCAGAACGCGCCGCTGGTGCTGCTGGGCGTGCCGCTGGGCGCGCATGCGACGGTGCTGGTGGTGCTGAAGCTGGCGACCGTCTACGTGCATTCGAACCTGCGCGTTCCGCTGGGGCCGCTGCGGTTCGTCGTCGCCACGCCGCGGTTTCACCATCGCCATCATCGGCGCGACGGCGCGCCGGCCAACTTCGCCGCGCTGTTCCCGTTCCTCGACGTCGTGTTGGGCAGCTACGACGGCGCCGACGCCGGCGCCGCGCGCTTCGGGGTTGCGCGCCCGCTGCCCGACAGCTTCGTCGGCCTGCTGCTTGCGCCGTTGCGCCGCGGCGATCGCGCGCGCCGCGGCTCGAGCTAGTTCGTCCCGCCCGCCAGCGCGCAGGCGGTGACCGTCACCGCGGCCGTGTCGACGAAGAAGTTCGTGTTGAGATCGGAGTCGGTCGTGGTGATGAAGCCGAACTCCGCCACGCGCCCCGCCCAGGCGAGCGGGATCTGCGCGCTGAACTTCGTCCAGCCCGTCGTCTCGTCGAGGTTGCTGAACGTCATCACGGGCGTGAAGCCCTGGGTGGCCGGATCGTAGACGTACGCCGTCATGTCGTCGTAGTCGTAGTAAGGATCTTCCGCGGTCGCGATCCAGTAGTAGAAGCTGAACGTAATCGACGTCGCGCTGGCCGGGATCGTGACGTCCTGATAAAGGTCGTCCGCCGCGTTGGCGTAGCCGCCCTCCCAGGCGATGTTCGGCGGCGTGTGCGCGTCCAGCCCCAGCATCGGATCGGGCGGGCCGATGATGTCGACGCCGTAGCCGCTGTCCTGCGTCCAGGCGTCCGACGTCGTGTCGAAGTTCGCGTTCTGCAGCAGCTGGAAGGTGGTCGGGACGCACGCGCTGCCCCCGGTTCCGGCCGTGCCGCTCGTGCCGCCGCGGCCGCCCGTACCGACCGCGCCGGCCGTTCCCTGCGCGCTGCCGCCGGACCCGGCCGCGCCGGCGCCGCCCCCCGTCCCCGCCGTGCCGTTCGTACCGCCGCGGCCGCCCATGCCCGCCGCGCCGCTCCCGCCGCCGGTTCCCGCCGTGCCGGTCTTGCCACCGTGGCCGCCGCTCCCGACCGCGCCGGCCACGCCGCCGTTCCCGCCCGTGCCGCCCGCGCTGGCGCCTGTTCCGGTCGTGCCCCCACGCCCGCCGCTGGTGCCGCCCGCGCCGGTGTTCCCGCCCGTCCCGCCCGCGCCCGCACCGGCAGCCCCGCCCGCCCCGGCCGCGCCCGGCGCGCCGATGATCGAACCGCCCGCTCCGCCCGCCCCCGCGTCGCCTGCCGCCGTCCCGCCTGCCCCGGCCGTCCCCGCCGACGCGCCCGCCGCGCCCGTGGCGCCGCCCGCGCTGCCGGCCGTGCCGCTGCCACCGTCCGGATTCACGGAAGTGACGGATCCACAACCGACGACCAGCCCGACCAGCCCGACCCACACGACGGCCGCGCGCCGCCCGAAACTAGGAGATCTCTTCATGTTCCAGCGCCCCCGCAGATAGGAAGTGTCCGTACAGTACCTGACCGTCCTCGCTCAGCTGAACGAAAAATCCCACGGACATTCCTGACGCCCGGCGCCGGGGCCGGTCGCGCGCCCCCGCCGGCGCTCCGATTTTCGGTCGATTGAACGCCCGGCGGCGCTACCGCGTGCCGAGCGAGTCCGCCACCAGCGTGGCCTGCCGCCGAAATGCGTCCGCGTCCGGCGCCAGCCGGTTCGCCTCGCGCGCCAGCCCCTCCAGCGCGCTCGCGATCGCCTGCCATTGCTGATCGCCGACCCAGCGGTCGCGCGCGGGCGCCTCGCGACGGAGGAGCCCCAGCACCTTCAGCATCAGATGCTGCTGGCCGCCCGCCGTGGCCGTCTCCAGCGCGCGCAAGATCTCCCTCACCGCGTCGAGGCGCCGCAGGCTCGCGGACCGGTCGGCCGCCGCGCGCTGCACCCCGCTCGTCGCTCCATCCATGATCATGGTCGGCGCTGCTGTCGGCGGAAAACGAACCCGACTTGAGCCGTTCCTCGCGAAAAGTGCGATGCCGCGCCGCGGTCAGCGCGCCCCGCCGAGCGCCCCGCCGATCACGGGCGCGGATCGGCGAACGGATCCGGCTTGCGCCAGCCCGGGAACGGCCCGCCCGCCGGGCGTGGCTTCATCACCTGATCGGGCTCGGGCTTCGCGCGGTCCTCGAAGGCGCTCCTGGCCCGCACGTAGACGTACGTTCCCCACAGCGCGATCAGCAGCCCGGCGATCGACGGCACGACGTTCACCATGCAGTTGCCGATGTCGCCGAAACCGGAGCACTGCGTGTCGCCTGAGACCAGCCGCCAGCCGCCGAACGCGCTCAGCGCCAGACCCCCGAGGATCTGCACGTTGCCCGGGAAGTCGACGTCCGCGACGTCCTCGCGGCGCACGCTGAAGCGGCCGAGGCTCTTGTTGGCCAGGTAGACGCTGCCGGGCGAGCCGCCGACGGTGTGCGCCTCGTAGACGTTGCCGCTCCGGGTCTCGACGGTGGTGGTGGTCGCGCACGCGCCCACGACCAGCGGCAGCAGCAAGAGGCGCGTCAGCGCGGCGACCGGTCGGCGACCCACGCCCCGGTTTTACCTCGATTGTGAGGGAAACTAACCGAGACCGTGCGGGACGGCGGCCGCGTGCGCCTGCCGCCGCTGCCGCGCCGCCCGCGCCAGCCGCTGCCGCTTCTCCGCCTTGGCGAGGGCGAAGGTGATGGTGCCCTCCGGCGGCAGCACCCAGGCGGACAGGAAGCGCGCCGGGTCCTTCAGCTCGCCGTCCTTGTGAATCTCGAAGTGCAGGTGGCTGCCCGACACCTTGACGCCGGTGCGCCCGACCGTACCGATGACGTCGCCGGCGTGGACGACCTGGCCCGCCTCCACGCGGAACGAGTTGAGGTGGAAGTAGCCGCTGCGCACGCCGTCCTCGTGCATGACGCGCACGAAGAATCCGCCCGGCCCCATCTTGTTGACCTTGCGGCGCCAGCGTTTGAGCTGCCGGGGCTCGAGGCCGAGGGCGGGGTGATCGCCCTGCAGGTCGACGCCCGCGAACTGCACCACGCCGTCCGCGACCGCGCGCACCGGCTCGCCGATGGTCGCGTCGATGTCGACGCCCCGGTGCGAGCGCTCGCCGCCCTCGCGGTCGGCGCCCAGGCCGCTGGTGCCGAGGCGCGGCGCGCCCTCGAGCGGCGAGGTGATCGCCAGCTCCATCGACGACGGGCGGAACGCGACCGGCGCGTCCTCGTAGGCGTCCAGCAGGCGGCGCCGGGCGGTCAGCGTGCGGTCCTCCGGCGTCGCGCCCCACACCTTGTCGCCCCAGAAGAAGTGGGCGACCGCGCTGCGGTGGGGCGTGCTGCCGAGCGCGCGATCGAGCGCGAGGTGCTCCCCCTCCCACATCTCCAGCAGCGCCGCGCCGACGCGCAGGTTGTGGGCGGGATCGAGCAGCTTGTCGCGGGCGAGATCGGCGCGCGGAAACGGCAAGCGCGCGCCCGCCGCGAACATCGACGGCTTGATCTGCAGGAGACCGATCCCCGCCGAGCTGACCAGCCCCGGGCGGCAGCGGCTCTCGCGGTAAACCAGCGCGGCCAGCATGAACGGGTCGCTGTTCGTCTCCGCCGCGGTCTCACGCACGACGCGCGCGATCTCCGGCAGACCCTCGTCGCGCGCCACCTCGCCGCACAGCTTCACGACGGCGGCGTCGAAGCGCGCGGCGTCGATCGGACCGGCGACGGGCGGCGGCTCGGCCGGCCACCCGCGCGGATCCTTCAGCTCGTGGATGCCGCGCTTCGGCGTCCCGGCGGACGGGCGCTGGCGCTGGCCGGCGGACGCGGGAGCGGCCGCGTTCGCGTCAGGGAGCTCGGCGGCAAACAGGACCAGGGTCAGCGGAACGACTGTCGCGAGCATCCTTCTAGGTGACGATGACCATCGGAGAACACCGTCAAATCTTTAACCAATTCGCGTTGTGCGCGCAGCGGCCGTTGCGCGGAACGTGTTAACCGCCGTGATAACGTAACTGAATGCCCGCGGTGGTGGCGTTGCTGGTGGTGGTGGCGGCCCAGGCCGGGTTCTGGGCGCTGCTCACCGCGCAGGTCTTCCTGGGCGCGCTGGTCGCCAACACGCTGTTCTGGTGCGTGGCGTTTCCGGCCTGGACGGTCGCGGGCCGGCGCTGGTGGCCGACGTCCGCCGGGCCCGACGCCGCGCTGGGCGTGACGCTGATCGGGCTGACCGCGCTCGCGTTCACGTTCGGCCAGCACGCGGCGTCGTCCGCGGCGCGGGACGCCTGGGGTTGGGTCGGTCTCTTCGGGCTGCCGGTCGCGCTGATCGCCTCGCTGTTCGCGACCTTGCGCGCCCGGGCGCTGCGCCGCGCGGCCGACTTCCGCGCCGTCACGGAGGGCCGGCTGGGCCCCAAGCCCGTGACAGTCCTGGTGATCGCGGCCGTGATCCTGGCCGTCGCGCTGGCTGTGTTCGCGTGGTTGATCGCCGCGAACTTTCCCGGCCCGCGCTGACGAGCTGCGCGCCACTCCAATCCGCAAGCACATTTGCGAGATTTTGAAAAAATATTCTTGACCGCAAACATGCTCGCGCTCAGGGTGAACATCGTCATGTTGCTCATTCGCCAACCATCGCGCTTCGTGAAAAGCGCCGCGTCGAGTTCGACGTGGAGTTGCCGCGAACGACTGTTTGGCGGTTATCACAACGTCGATCCCACCGGTGGCTCGAGGACCAAGACAGATCGGATAAAGACCGCGATGTCGCAGATTCTCGAGCCTCTTACCTCTCACCTGGGAGGCGATCGCAGCTAGAACCTTCTTTTCATAGGTTCCTGCGAAAGCCGCCCAGGTGAAGTCGACCTCGGCGGCTTTTTTCATTTCTGCGCGACATCTCTCTCCGCGATCGCGCGGCACGGCGAACGACCACCGTACCGTGAACGGGAAACGTCTACCTGAATTGCAAAATCCTTCTGAACCGCGGCAACCACTCCGGCGACGGCCGGGGATGATCTTTGACAACCAAATAGTCGACGATGCCCGTGGCCGGGCAATGACCAATCCTGGTCTCCGGCCACGATTATGCTCTCGAAGCCGATCTGGTGATGGCGCCTGCCTGAAGAGCAGGAGATGCTGGTTCGATTCCAGACGGGAGCACCGGGGCGTAGCCCGTCTTCGCCAACCTGTCCGCAGCGCGGACCGACTGGAGATGGTTATCAGTCTCACTCACTGACGCCCCGACCTTTATGCCCGGGTCCCCGTCTTCGCCAAGCTCGTCCGGATTCGGACCGATAGACGACGGTTATCGTTTCCCACGATCCCGGGCGCCTGGGTCGCGATCTGGGATCAGGCTGGTCTCCAAAACCGGCCAGCGAGGTTCAATCCCTCGGCAACCCGCAGTTTTTCCCCACAAGAACAATCGTGCAGGGAGGGCTGGGCCCTGCCAGGCCTCATAAGCCTGGAAGTGGTCGGTTCGACTCCGACCCCTGCAACTCGAGTAGCGACCCTCGCGAGCAGAGACTCACCTGGTCCACGGCTACCGGTGGTAGCCGGTCATTGTGGAACAGGCGCGGATCGCCCGCAGTGAAGAGCGCGCCGGCAGACCGCGTGTCGCACGTCTGCAAGTCGGCGGCCCTCTGGTGGGAGGGCCGCCGTGCCCTGCCCTGCAAGCGTAGACGGCGACGCACCCGGCCCGTACCCGGGAGAGGACCGTTCGAGTCGGTCGTGGGGCTCCATTCAGAGACCGAAGACAAACCAGAAAGGAGGTG
>DATBHU010000015.1:0-30838 GCA_036557265.1 Polyangia bacterium | reverse complement strand
TACGGCGCGTTGATCTTCGACAGGCGGACGCGCAGCTTGGTCGGCGCCGTCGCGTGCGTCTTGAGGCGGAGCTGGTAGTGGTGCCCCTTGGCCACCGCCATCGGCCGCTGGCGCATGATGACGTCGACGCCGCGCGCGCTCGCCTCGGCCAGCTTGAAGCAGAGCTCGCCGTTCGTCACCGCGGCGCTGCCGAAGCGCGACGAATCGAACATCACGCTCCAGGGGCGAAGGCTGTCGCGATCGAACTCGCCGTTCCACACCATGTTCTTGCCGGCGGGTGTCGAGGCGCCGGCGGTCATGGTGCCGTCAGCGCGGCTGGTGGCGGGAACGAGGGCGAGCAGGGCCAGCGTGGGTGTGACGGCGAGAAACGTTTTCAAGAGGTGGTCTCCAGAATGAGTTGACTGCCTAGAGTGCGCCGGGCGGCGCGACAGCCCACGAACATACAGCGCGCACGCTACAGTGCGGCCCCGAAAAACGTGAGCTGCCGCCGGCGGGCCGATACTCAACCGGGGCATGACGCAATCGAGGCGAACCCTGCGCGCCGTGCGGGCCGGCGTGCTGGTGCCGATGCTGCTCGGTCCGCTGTCGGTGGCCGCGCAGGACAACACCGCGGCTCCCGCTGCGCCGGAGGCCGCGCCGGCCCCCGAGAAGAAGAAGCCGGTGGGGTCGGGCCCGGGGCTGTCGCTGTCGCCGGAGACGCCCCAGGTGGGCGGCCGCGTGACGTCTCCGGCTGAGCCGGCGCCGGTGGTGGTGCAGGAGCCGACCGCGGAGTGGAAGTTCGAGGTGTCGGGCTACTTCCGCGCGCCGATGCGCATGTCGTGGGGCCCCGCGACCACGCAGGATCCGAACGGCGGCGATCCGGGGACGCAGCTGCGCACGCCGCCGCTGGTGCCGGACGCGAACTACATCGACTGGCGTTACACGAACAGCCTGGTGGCGCCGTGGACGGAGCTGAACTTCAAGTACGGCAACGATCGCGTCAAGGCGACCGTCCAGATCGCGTCGTACAACCTGACCGACCCGGGCTACCGGCGGCTGGAGGCGAACCTCGGCATCAACCAGGCGTACATCCAGATGCTGTGGCCGGAGCTGGGCGGCAACGACAACCTGCACCTGACCGCCACGGTGGGCGGTTTCACCAACCGCTACGGCGCGGCCGGGCGCTACGACGCCGGCAAGTACGAGACCTACCTGTTCGGGCGCACCCACGTCGCGGGCGCGACGGTCAACATCACCTACGACGCGAACGAAGACGTTTCGTACCAGGTGGAGGCCGGCGGCGGCGCCAAGCTGGAGCCGATCCCGTTCTACGGCTCGCCCGGGCCGGTGACGGGCGCCCCCAATCCGAACACGCAGCTGCCGCCCTGGGAGCCCTATCCCGGGCCGGTCGCGCCCGAGTCGGGGTTCCTCGCCCACGTGCACCTGGGCGCCGTCATCAAGAAGCAGTGGATCATCGGCGCGCACTTCATCGACGTGTTCTCGAACGACAACGAGCGCTCCACGGCGTTCACCGGCATGACCTTCAACGAGCCCTGCGGGATGTCGGGCGATCCCTGCGGCCGCCCCAGCACCGACCCGAAGCCGCGCATCATGATCTACGGCGCCGACGTCAAGCAGCTGTCGGGCCTGTTCGGCGACGCGTACCTCGGCTTCTCGGTGCTTGACGCGCGCAACGCGCTCTACCTGCCCGACGCCATCGAGGTGATCCACTCGTTCGGCGGCTGGCAGCTGCACGACAACTATTTCGGCGCCCCCGGCGCCACCGACCCGGTGACGGGCAAGGTCTACAGCGCCGAGTTCCAGTACAGCTTCAGCTGGGGCGCGCTGATGTGGTACCCGCAGCCGTTCTGGGGCCAGGGGCCGGATCTGATCACGACCGTGTTCGGCATGTTCAACCACGTCGATCTGCCCGCCGGCCAGAACCCCACCTTCGACAACATCAACAAGCTGAAGTTCGGCGCCGAGGTGACCTACCTGCCCTACGACTGGGGCGGCATCGGCTTCCGCGGCGACGTCGTCGAGCCGAACCTGAAGGACAGCACCCAGAACTTCTCGGTGTTCTCGCCGCGCCTGATCTTCCGGACGGCGTTCGTGACGCACGAGCAGATCCTGCTGCAGTACTCGCGCTACTTCGTGGGCGATCACGTGCTCGGCATGTTCCCGTACAACCAGCAGCCGGGCGCCGGCCTGCTGAACGGCGTCGACAAGAACGCCTTCCAGATCGCCGCGATCATCTGGTTCTAAGTCTTTCGGTTCTCGTTTCAGAAAGGACGACACGAAGATGCAGATGAAGCTCTCGTTCGGTTTGCTCTCCTTCGGCTTGCTCGCGACCGCGGGTTGCTTGAAGCCGCCACCCGGATCGGGCGCGGGCCCGGCGCCGGGATCGGCGGCTTCCATCGGTGGCGGTTCGACGGCGCCGGCGGCGGATTCCGCGCCCGCCCCGGCGCCGTCGGCCCCTTCCAGCGCTGCCCACGCTGCTGCTCCGGCGGTGGCCGGCGCGGCGATCGGCAACACCGGCTTCAAGGAGTGCGCCGCCGAGGGGCTGATCGACGACGGCGAGGACGGCAACAACCAGAACCTGCCCAACGACAACCGCGGCGGCTACTGGTACACGTTCCGCGACAAGAAGGGGACCACGATCGATCCGGTGGCGGGCGAGGACGGCGGCACGTTCGCGATGGGCGAGGGGGGCCACGGCTCGCAGTTCGCCGCCCGCTTTCACGGCAAGATCGGCACGGGCGCGCCGCTGTTCGGCGGCATGGGCATGAACTTCATCGACCCGAAAGGGCCCTACGACGCCTCGAAGTATGCCGGGATCTCGTTCTGGGCCAAGACCGGCGAGAACTCGACGCCGAAGGTGCGGCTCAAGGTGCCGGACACGAACACCGATCCCGACGGCCAGGTCTGCCAGGAGTGCTTCAACGACTTCGGCGGCGACCTGACGCTGACCAAGGAATGGAAGCAGTACATCTTCCCGTGGAAGGCGATGAAGCAGATGCCGGGCTGGGGCAGCCCGCGCAAGCCGCACATCACGCCGGCCAAGATCTACGGCATCCAGTTCCAGGTGAACGTCCCGTCCGCCGCGTACGACATCTACATCGACGACCTCAAGTTCATCTGCCAGTAGCGCCACCGATACGGGGGCGGGGAATGCCTGCTACATTTCCCGCCCATGTCGATGCAGCTGTCGATCCGTCGCGCCGGTGAGCGCGGCAAAGCCGACCACGGCTGGCTCCTCTCGTACCACACCTTCTCGTTCGCCGATTACTACGACCCGGCCCACATGGGCTTCCGCGCGCTGCGCGTGATCAACGAGGATCGCGTCCAGGGCGGGCAGGGGTTCGGCGCGCATTCGCACCGCGACATGGAGATCATCTCCTACGTGCTGGAGGGCGCGCTCCAGCACAAGGACAGCATGGGGACGTCGTCGATCATCCGCCCCGGCGAGGTGCAGCGGATGTCGGCGGGCACCGGCGTCACCCACAGCGAGTTCAACGCCTCGCGCGACGAGCTGGTGCACTTCCTCCAGATCTGGATCCTGCCCGCGCGCCCGGGCGGCAAGCCGGGCTACGAGCAGAAGGCGTTCCCGGAGGCCGAGCGCCGGGGCAAGCTGCGCGTCGTCGCGTCGCCCGACGGGCGCGACGGCTCGGTCACGATCAACCAGGACGTCACGCTCCACTCGGCGCTGCCCCGGCCGGGCGAGCCGCTGCGCCACGCGCTGGGCCAAGGGCGCCACGCCTGGGTGCACGTCGCGCGCGGGAAGGCCGAGATCGCGGGCAATCCGCTGGAGGCGGGCGACGCGGCCGCCATCAGCGACGCGCCCAGCGTCGAGGTGAGCGGCGCCGAGGGGTCGGAAGTGCTGCTGTTCGATCTCGCGTAGCCGGCTCGCGTGACGCGCCTCCATCTCATCGACGGCACGTACGAGCTGTTCCGTGCCCACTACGCGCCGCGGCCCGATCACGTCGCGCCCGGCGGCTGGGACGCCAAGGCGACCGTCGGCGTGGCGGCCTCGCTGCTGGCGCTGCTGAACGATCCCGACGAGGCGGTCACGCACATCGCGGTCGCGTTCGACAACCCGATCCGTTCGTTCCGCAACGATCTGTTCGCGGGCTACAAGAGCGACGAGGGCGTCGAGCCCGCGCTGCGCGCGCAGTTCGACACGGTCGAGGCGGCGGTGCGCGCGCTCGGCATCGTCGTCTGGTCGATGCGCGACCACGAGGCCGACGACGGCCTGGCCAGCGGGGCGAAGAAGTTCGCCGACGAGGTCGATCAGGTGCGCATCATGACGCCCGACAAGGACCTGGCGGCATGCCTGCGCGGCGATCGGGTGGTGCAGATCGATCGGCGCCAGCGCAAGCTGACCGACGAGGCGAGCTACCGCGCGGCGCGCGGCTTCGGCCCGGCCAGCGTCCCCGACTATCTGGCGCTGACCGGCGACACCGCCGACGGCATCCCGGGGCTGGACGGCTTCGGCGACAAGAGCGCGTCGCTGCTGATCGGCGCCTACGAGCACATCGAGGCGATCCCGGACCTGCCCCACCAGTGGAAGGTGAAGCCGCGTGGGGCGCTGACGCTGGCGGCGACGCTGGCGGCGCACCGCGAGGAGGCGCTGTTCTACCGGAAGCTCGCCACGCTGGTCGACACGGTGCCGCTCGCCGAGTCGCTGGAGGACCTGCGCTTCCGCGGCACGCCGCGCGCCGCCTTCGAGGCCTGGTGCGACGAGGTCGGCGCGACGACGGTGCGCGCGATGCCGCGACGCTGGCGCGACGACTGAACGCGCGCCCGCGCTGTCTCTACCAGGCGAGGCGAAAGCTGCTCATGTAGCCGCCGCTGTTGAGGCCGTGCACGAACCAGTGCGTGTAGCCGACCCGGAACGACCAGCGGGGCAGCGCCGGTCCGTCCCACGAGAGCGGGAACGGCGACGGGGCGGGGCGCAGCGCGCCGATGGCGAGCTCCAGCCCGGCCTCCAGCGACAACCCGCCGTACAGGATCGGCTTGGGCGGCATCTCGCCAGCGGGCGGCGGACGCATGATCGCGATCAGCGCCTGCGCCTCGCCGCCCCCGAACAGGCCGACGCGGCGCGGGTCCTGCCAGGCGCCCCAGCCCGTGAACTGCCAGGTGGCGTGGGCGTTCACGCCGCTGGCCATGAACGTCGACGTCGGCGAATCCAGGCGGCCCTGCGTCTCGACGAGCATCCGCGACACGATGCCCGCGTCCCACCAGATCGGCCCGGCCCGCCCGATGAACGCGAGGCTGCCGGCCATTCCGCTGGCGGTCAGCCCGGGCGCGAACAGCGCCGTGTTCTGGATCCCGTAGACCAGGCCGCTGCGGGGCGGCGGCACCTCCCAGCGCAGCGGCCCGCGCGCCGGGTCGGCGATCACCAGCTGCACGCGCCGCCCGCGCGCGTCGGGCAGCGAGACGGTCACCTTGCGCGGGACGTCGCTGCCGTCGTAGCGGTAGCCGCGGAACACGACCCAGTAGCGGCGCGACTCGCCGGGCGGGATCGTCGTCGATCCGAGCTTCAGATCCTCCAGCCCGAGGTGGTCCGGCAGGGCGCCGTCGCCGCCCCCCGCGGGCGTCAGCGACAGCGTGTCGCCGGGCCGATCGGGGGCGAGCTCCATCAGGCAGGCCAGCGTCGCCGCGCTCAGCACGTAGGGCTCGCGGCCGCCGTTGGTCACGCCGATCTCGACGCCGATCGCGGTGTCCTCGCCCATGCCGCTGTCGATGATGTTGTCGGTGACGAAGACGCGCCCCGCCTCGACGCTGATGGTGGCGTCGCTCATCGGCGACATCGACACCGGCTGGCTCAAGTGCACCGCGCGGAACGAAGGCCCGCAACCGAGCGCGGCGAACACCGAGGCCAAGACGAAGGTGCTTCGGTTGCAGCGCAGAGGTTTCACCGTCGGGAATTGTGACTCGGCGATTATGACTGATGCGGGGCGGTGCGGGTTGTCCCGACACGACCAACGCGGGTAGAACATCATCGTGGCGGATGCGAAGCAAGACGTTCTCGACATGCTGCGCGAGCTCGCGGAGCTGACGGTCCTCGAGGAGGGGGATCCGAACTCGTTTCGTGTCCGCGCCTACGAGAGCGCCGCGCAGTCGATCACGGCGCAGGCGTCCGACCTGGGCAAGCTGACCGTGCCGGAGCTGCAGAAGATCGAGGGCGTGGGCAAGAGCACCGCCGAGAAGATCCGCGAGCTGATCGAGACCGGCAAGGTCGCCAAGCTGGAGGGGCTGCGCGCCAAGCACCCGCCCGCGGTGGTGGCGCTGCTGCGCATCCAGGGGCTCGGCCCCAAGGCGGTCAAGCGCCTGCGCGCCGAGCTGGGCGTCGGGTCGATCGACGATCTGCGCCGCGTGCTCGCGGAGCACAAGCTGCGCGACCTCAAGGGCTTCGGCGAGAAGTCCGAGGAGAACCTGACGCGCGCGCTGGCCCGCCTCGAGCAGCAGGGCGCGATCGGGCGCACGCCGATCTCCGTGGCGCTGCCGCTGGCGCGGCGGATCGTGGCGCGCCTCGCCGAGGTCCCGGGCGTGACGCACGCGTCGACGTGTGGGTCGCTGCGCCGCTTCTCCGAGACGATCGGCGACGTCGACGTCCTGGTGGCGGCGGACGATCCCGAGCCGGTGATGGACGCGGTGGTGGCGCTACCCGCCGTCGACAGCGTGCTGGGGCGCGGGCCTTCGAAGACCAGCATCCTCACCCGCCGCGGGACGCAGGTGGACGTGCGGGTGGTGGCGTCCGCGCAGCTCGGGGCGGCGCTGCTCTACTTCACCGGATCGAAGGGGCACAACATCAAGCTGCGCCAGCGGGCGCTGGCGCGCGAGTGGACGCTGAACGAGTACGCGCTGTGCGAGATCGAGGGCGGCAAGGTGATCGCCCGCGAGACCGAGGAGGAGATCTACCGCGCGCTCGGGCTGGCCTTCATCCCGCCGGTGCTGCGCGAGGACGCCGGCGAGATCGAGGCCGCCGAGACCGGCACGCTGCCGCGGCCCATCGGCGCGCTGTGCGGCGACTTCCACCTCCACACGACGACGTCGGGGGACGGCCGCTCGACGCTGGAAGAGATGGTGGCGGCCGCGCTGGCGCGCGGCTACCGGGTCCTCGCCGTCACCGACCACGCCGAAGGGACGCTGTCCGGCGTCGGGCGCGACACCTTCCTCGAGCAGCGGGCGCGCCTGCGCGCGCTGCAGGCCGAGCTGGGCGACAAGCTGCGGCTCCTGCACGGCGTCGAGCTGAACATCGGGCCGGCGGGCGAGCTGGACTACGACCTCGAGTTCCGGCGCTCGTTCGACTGGTGCGTGGCCTCCGTCCACGATCGCTTCGATCTCGACCGCGCCGCGCAGACCCGCCGGATCGTCACCGCCATGCAGGACCCCGCGGTGCGCATGATCGGCCACCCGTCGGCCCGCATGATCGGCGGCCGGCCGCCCATCGATCTCGACTACGACCAGGTGTTCGCGGCGGCGGAGGCGACCGGCACGGCGCTGGAGGTGAACGGCGGGCTGCCGCGGCTGGACCTGTCGGTCGAGGCGCTGCGCCGCGCCGCCGGGCGGAACCTGACCTTCCTGCTGACCAGCGACGCCCACGAGGCCGGCGAGCTGGAACGCGTCGACTACGCGACCCTGAACGCCGAGCGCGCCTGGCTGGATCGCGAGCGCGTCGCGAACGCGTGGGGCGCCGACCGGCTGCTCTCCTGGCTCGACCGTAAGGTCCCGGGCGCCGCGCCGGCGACGCCCTGAAACGCGCCTGGCTGTGCGAGCTTGCGCTTGGCCCGCGGCGCGCCAGTTTCGTGTGAGAGGGGAGGGACGCCATGGCTGAAAAAGGTAAGATTGCCTGCTTGCTGGCGGACGGGTTCGAGGACTCGGAGTTCCGCCTCCCTTGTGATTGGTTGAGCGCGGCCGGCTACACGGTCGAGATTGTGGGCAGGAAAGCGGGGGAGACGCTGAAGGGCGACAAGGGACGCGAGTCCGCGGTCGTCGATCTGGGGATCGACGAGGCGGACGTCGACGACTACGAGGGCCTGCTGATCCCGGGCGGGTATTCACCCGACAAGCTGCGCGCGGACGAACGCTTCGTGGAGTTCGTGCGCGCGTTCGACGCGACGGGGCGGCCGCTGGCGGCCGTCTGCCACGGCCCCCAGCTGCTGCTGACCGCCGAGCTGCAGGCGGGGCGGACGCTGACCGCCTGGCAGACCATCCAGGGCGACCTGCGGCAGGCGGGCGCCAACGTCGTCGACCGCGAGGTGGTGGTGGACGACAACTGGATCACCAGCCGCAAACCCGACGACCTGGAGGCGTTCAGCTCGAAGTTCGTCGAGGAGCTGGGCGAGCTGGAGGAGCGCGGCGGCTGGCGCCACGGGCACGCCGGCGCGACGACCGAATCGTACCCGCACGGCTGACGACGCGAAGAACACCCTTGCGCGAGCCGATCATCTCCCACGTCTCCGACACCGCGCGCTGGGTCGCGGTGTACCGGGCGTGGGAGACCGCGCGCCCGGACGCGCTGTTCAGCGACCCGCTGGCCGAGCGGCTGGCGGGCGAGCGCGGGCGGGCCATCGCGGCGGCGACGCCGCGCGCGGCGGTGACCGGATGGGCCGCGATCACGCGCACGCGGCTGATCGACGATCTGGTGCTGGACGCCATCGCCCACGGCTGCGATCGCGTGCTGAACCTCGCCGCCGGCTTCGACACGCGCCCGTACCGGCTGGCGCTGCCGCGCGGGCTCACCTGGATCGAGGCGGATCTGCCGGCCGTGATGGACGAGAAGCAACGGCTGCTCGCCGACCAGACGCCGGTCTGCGCGCTGGAGCGCGAGGCGGTCGATCTCGCCGATTCGGCGGCGCGCGCCGATCTGCTCCGGCGCGCGGTCGCGGGCGCGGCGAACGCGCTGGTGATCACCGAGGGGCTGGTCGTCTACCTGACCGACCAGACGGTCGCCGCGCTCGCCCGCGATCTGGCGGCCGAGCCGCGCATCCGCGGCTGGGTGCTGGACATGATGTCGCCGGCGATGCGCGCCATGATCAGCGACGGCATGGGCGGCCGCCATCCCGCCCGCGCCCTGGTCCGGTTCGCGCCCGCGGACGGCGTGGCGTTCTTCGAGCCGTTCGGGTGGCGCGCCCGCGACGTGCGGCCGATCCTCCGCTCGGCGATCCGGTTCCGGCGCGCGCCGCTGCTGATGCGCCTGTTGTCGCTGTTGCCCGATCCGGATCCGCGCCGGCTCGGCAAGGCGCGCTGGTCGGCGGTGGTCCGCTTCGAGCGCGCCTGAACGGCCGCGCTAACGCCCGTCGTTGATCAGCACGCTGACGCCGTTTAGACCGGCGACCACGATGTCCGGGCGCCCGTCGCCGTCGACGTCGTCCACCGCGAGCGACCGGGCCTGGTTCCCGGCGGGGAAGTCGATCGGCGCGGCGAACTGCCCGCCGCCCAGGTTGCGGAGCACGTGGACGTTCGGCTGCAGCTGGCTCGTCACGGCGATGTCGAGGCGCCCGTCGCCGTCCAGATCGGCGACGGCGACGGAGAAGGCATCTTCCAGCGCGTCGTCGCCGGCGGCGTCTACTGCCACGTCGAAGGGCGAGGCGAAGCTGCCGCCGCCCGCGTTGCGCAGCACCGCGACGGCGCTGCCGTGCGCGACCGCCAGGTCCGGCCGCCCGTCGCCGTCCAGATCGCCGATCGCGACCGCTTTGGGGGTGGACACGGCGTAGAGGGTCGCGGGCGCGAAGGTGGCGTCGCCGTGGTTGAGCAGGACGAAGAGGCCGCCCACCACGCCGGCGACGACGAGGTCCGTGTCGCCGTCACCGTCGAGATCCGCGGGCGCGATCGCGTAGAGGCCGCCGCCGATCGCGTTGCCGACGGCCGGCGCGAAGGTGCCGCCGCCGGTGTTGACCGCGACGTCGACCGTTCCGCCGCTGCTCAGGGTGCCGGCGATCGCCAGGTCCGGCGCCCCATCGCCGTTCAGATCCGCGGCCGCGACAGCGTCGACCAGCGCCGCCGTCGTCGCGATGCCGGCCGCGCTCCTGAACGTGGCGTCGCCGTTGTTCAGGAAGGTGAGCGCTCGAGAGCCGGACGGAGTGAGCGCGATGTCGAGCTTCCGTCGCCGTCCAGATCACCGAGCGCGAGTTTTCGGCCGCCGCCCGGGTAGCCGGCGGTGGGCCGATAGGCGCCGTCGCCGTCGTTGATCAGCACGTCCGCCGGCGGCGCCGTCTGGTTGCGGCCGCTGGCGGCGACGGCGATGTCGGGCTTTCCGTCGCCGTTCAGGTCCCCGAAGGCGACCACGAACGAATCGTCCGTCGTGTAACTGGCGCCGAGATGGAACGACAGCATGCGCGGCGCGGTGCCGCCGGCTCCGGCCGCGCCCGTCGCACCGGCCGCGCCCGTCGTGCCGGCCGCGCCCGTCGTGCCGGCCGCGCCCGTCGCAGCGCCCGTGCCTGCGGCGCCCGCGCTCCCCGAACTGCCGGCGGCGCCAGACGGAGCCATCGTTCCTGCGGCTCCTGCGGCTCCTGCGGCTCCGCCGAATCCGCCCAGGCCGCCCGCATCGTGCGCCTCCGACAACGGGCGCCCGCGACAGCCGGCCGCGAGAGCCAGTGCCGCCACCGCGAGGCGCGACGAGAGACGGGATGCTGCGAGCGTCATCCGCCGATGAAGCGCGCTCATGCCGCCACGGCAGCTCACAAATGCGCTTCGCGCGTGCCCCCGAATCGGCGCATGATGATCGGGCAGGGATGATTCGATGCTTCGCGGCAGCGGTTGCTTTCTTCGCCACGCTCGCGCTGGCGGTGGGCTGCGCGAAGAACGGCGCGTCCGCCACGGACGCGGCGGCGCCGGTGGACGCGACGGACGCGGCGGCGCCGGTGGACGCGACGGACGCGGCAGACACGGCGCCGACCGACGGAACGCCGATGGACATGACGTCGTCGGTGGACAGACCCGCCGGCCAGTGCCCGCGAGATCTCCCGGTCGACGCGGCTTCCTGCTCCATCCCGACCACGACCTGTCCCTACGACACCGCCTGCGGCGAGCGCGACTTCCTCTGCTTCGCGTTCGAGATTGGCGCGCCGGCGAAGTGGATCTGCCTCGGCAACTGCACCTGCGACGCTGGGGCCGATTGACGCCAGCGCGTCAGGGGGCCGAGCGGCGGGCGGCGAACGCGCGATGGTCGATCAGGTCGGGCGTTCGATCTTGCCGTCGGGGCGGCGCGCGAAGCGGCCCTCCTCGCGCGCGTGCACCGGATCGGCGCTGGCCCACGGCCACCCGCCGAAGCCCGTGGTCTGGAAGTCGATGATCGCCTGCCGGATCTCCTCCCGCGTGCTCATCACGAACGGCCCGTAGTTGACGACCGGCTCGCCGATCGGCTTGCCCTGCAGCAGCAGCGCCTCGGTCTCCTCCGGGCCGCCGGTCAGCGCCGCGTCCAGCTCGGCCCGCAGCTCGACGCGGTGGTTGACCGGGATGGCGTGGCCGTCGACGTCGAGGCCGCGCCCGCTGAAGAAGTAGAGCGATCGGTTGGTGCCGGGCGCGGCCGGCAGCGTGAAGCGCGCGTGCGGCGCCAGCTTGATCGTCCAGATCGCGACGTCGGCCTCGGCGCGCGCCGCCCACGAATGCGGCGGCGGCGCGGGCGCGCGCACATCGCCGTAGTGTCCGGCCGTCATCGCGATCTCGGTCGTGCGCCCCTCGTCGTCGCGCACGATCGTCTTCGGGATGGTGTGGCTCCACAGCATCGCGAAGTACGGCTCCACCATCTTGTCGGCGATCGGGAGGTTCAGCCAGATCTGGAACAGCTCCAGCGGGTTGTCGCGGGCGCGCTCGACCAGCGGGAACATCTCGGCGTGCTGGATGCCGCGCCCGGCGGTCAGCCACTGCACGTCGCCGCGCCCGTAGCGCGCGGTCGCCCCCATCGAATCCGAATGATCGAGCAGCCCGCGGCGCACGACGGTGACGGTCTCGAAGCCGCGGTGCGGGTGCTGCGGGAAGCCCGGGACGATCTGGCCGTGGTACATGCGCCAGCCGTCCTTGCCCTCGAAGTCCTGCCCCAGGTTGCGGCCCGACAGCGACGCGGCGGGGCCGAGCCGTTCGTTGCCGGCCGGGTAGTGATCGTCGTGGTGCACGCAGAACAGGAACGGGTCGCTGGTCTGCCACGGGAACCCCTGGGGCGTCACCGCGACGACCGCGTCCGTCTTCTTGTTCACGTTGCTCACGTTGCTCGCGCTGGTACCGGCCTGCATCTTTCCTCGAGCCTCCTTGGTGCGCGACGACGGCAGGCAGCCGGTGGCGGCCCCCGCCGCGGCCACCGCCTTCAGCGCCTGCCTGCGCGACAGCTTGCTCACGGCCGCAAGTATGGCCGCTTTGCCGGCGCGTTGCACGGGACCACGGCCGCGTCGCGCGCCGTCAGCGCGCGCGCTCGAGGTAGCCGACGGACTCCGGCGTCGCGGCACGATTCACCCAGACGACGCCGATGCGTGCCGGGTCGGCGGCGATGGCGAACCCGGCCATGTCCCCGCTCGCCAGCGGCAACACGTCGGGCACGCGCGCCCAGTCCGGCGCCCGCTTGATCAGCACCTGGTCCAGCCCCGAGGCCGGATAGGTCGCCTCCCAGGCCACCACGACGTCGGACGCCGCCGGACCCACCGCCAAAATCCGGGTGGCGTAGACCGGCCGGTCGATCTCGGCGTCGAGGCGCTCGCCGGGCGACCATCCTGCCGGCGTGCCCTGCGCGACGGACAGGCGCGCGTCGTCGACGGTGGCGCCGTCGACGTACGAGACGTACATCTGGCCGCCCGCCACCGCGAAATCGAAGTCGCCGTTCAGCCCGCGCGTCAGCGCCGGCAGCGCCGTCCAGCTGTCGCCCGCGAGCTTCATCGGCACGATCGTCTCCAGCGCGCTCTGCGGCTTGTAGGCGACGTACGGCGTGACGCCGTCGCCGCTGTCGATGGTCAGGCGCGCGTACGCCGCCGGCATCGCGTTGATGGCGCCGGTGTCGAGGCGCGTCCAGGCCCCCGCTTCCCAGCGCCGCACCGACAGCTGGCCGTCGAACGAATCCCCGGGGGTCGTCAACAGGAGGACCGGTCGATCCAGGGCGTCGATCGCGAGGTCGTAGCCCTCCAGGCCGTCCCTGGCGGCGAACGGCGCGCCGCCGGCGAGGGACGTCCATTGCAGACCGTCGAATTGCGCGACGTACACGCCGCCGGTGCCGTTGTCAGCCATGAACACCTTGGCCACCACTGCCCGACCCTGCGAGTCGACGCGCAGGACGTACGGCGACAGGTTGGGCCCGAACGGTCTGTCCGACAGGATCACCCTCCACGCGCCCGCGGTCGCGTCCCAGCTCTCGACCGCCGCGGTCCCCTCGGCATCAAGGTATGAAACGAACGCGCCGCCGCCGGCGGCGGGCAGCGCGACGCCCAGGCCGACAGGCGACGGCGCGCAGGCGACGACCTGATGACCGATCGGGCAGACCAGCGAGCCGCCGTCGAAGGCGCCGCTGCCGCCGGCGCCCGTGCCGCCGATGTCGCCCAGCCCGCCGAGCGCGCCACCCCCCGCGCCGCCCGCATCGGGGCTCACGAGCCGCCCGCCTCCGCAAGCCGCGCCCGCCAGACCCACCGCCAGCAGCAGGGGCCACAGCCGTGAGGTCGCGCGCGGTGTGAGAACTCTGACACGAATGTCCGGGCCGGCGACACCATAGCCATGGACGCCGCGCATCCGGCGGGCAGAGAATCCCGGGAACGGCATTTGCGTGCCTCATTCTGCATGAAACGAACCGCCTGTATCGTCGCCTGTGTCGGCGCCGCCAGCGCGTTGCTCGGTGCCGGCGGTTCATCGACCGGTTGCGGGGGCGGGACGCTGGGCGGCAACGGCGGCGGCGCGCCGATCACCGGCGCGGGCGGCGCCATCGTTCCCGGCACGGGCACCGCAGGCACCGTGACCCAGGGGAGCGCGGGCGACATCGGGTCGGGGCCGGGCGCCGGCGGCGACGTCGGGCTGCCGCCGCGCGGCGGGGCCGGCGGCATGGCGGGCGTCATCGGCGCGGCCGGCAGCATCGGTCCGCTCGGCGGCAGCGACGGCGGCGCGGGCGGCAGCGGCGGGGCTGGCGGCGCGATCACCTGCCCGGCCACGACGTCGCCCATCTGCGGATCGTCGTGCGGCAACGGCGTGGTCGACACCTGCATCCGCATGGTCGGCCGCGATTGCCACCTGGCGTACGTGACCGAGGACTGCGACGGCGCCGACTTCGGCCCGCGCACCTGCCGGACGCTCGGGTACGCCTCCGGGGATCTCGTCTGCAGCCCGGTCTGCACGCTGGACTACGACGACTGCAGCGCGTGCGCCGCGCCGGGCGCGTTCGTGGCGGCGTGCGGCGACTCGCCCATCCAGGTGCCGAACATCGTCAGCTTCGGCCTCGCCGCCAGCGACGATCAGGTCGCCGCCGCGTTCGTCAATCAGGACAGCATGACCGGCGCGTTCAGGCTGACGTTCACGCAGCTGACGGCGGAGCTGGCGCTCGTGAACGCGAGCACGCTGGACGACACGGCGCAGGCGGGCCCGGTCTACGGCGTCGGCCTGTACCAGGCCGTCATCGCCCCGATCGGCCCGGGCTGGATCGTCGCCGCGTGCAGCGACGACGACGTCTACCTTCACCTGATCGACGCCAGCGGGCGCGATCTCGGGCGCACCGTCGTGTCGCACGCGACGGATCCGACCATGCAATGCCACGCCCGCACGCTGGTGCTCGCGGCGCGGCCGAGCGGCGGGCCCCTGTTGCTGTGGCAGACGGCGCAAGGGCTGAGCGCCTCCGTCATCGCCGACAACGGACGGTCGGCCAGCGCGCCCGTGAGCATCGCGGCCTCATCGGAGGGCGGCATCTTCGGCGCCAGCGCCGCCTGGATCGCCGGCGCGTTTCAGGTCGCCGCGGGGGTGGGCCTCTTCGACGTGGGCGGCGAGGCGATCCGTCTGGTCACGGTCCAGTCCGACGGCACGGCTCAACCGGTCGCCGACGTGCTGACCACCTCGGTCGACGGGGCGCCCCGGATCGCCACCGGCGCCGCCGACCTGCGCGTGGTCTATCCGGGCGTCCCGGCGGGGCCGCCCGTCGGTTTCGGCCAGTTCTGGCAGCGCTTCGATGTTTCCGGGAAGCTGGTCCAGCCCCCGGTCCTCCTGACCAGCTACCCGGATTTTTTCGGAGAGGCGCCGGCGATCGCGCTCGGCGACGACACCGCCGTCCTGGTGGACGGCTACGGCGGCGAGGAGCTGGCCGTCATCCGGGTGGGGCTGGACGGCAGCATCGTCACGCCGCTTCGCGACGTCGCGAAGGCGCCCGCCGGCCCGCTCACCTCGTACGACATGGTCCGCCGCGGGCCGGAGCTGGTCGTCGGGTGGCTGTCGAGCTCCACCGGCGCGTTCCAGCTGGCACGCGTGACGCCTTAGCGGCCGCGCTACAATGTGTCGATGACCCACGTCGGCAACAGGCGGGGCGGGCCCAGCCGGGCCGTCCAGATTGCGGTGCTCGGGCTCATCTGGGCGGTCGGCGTCGTCGCGCTGCTGGTCGAGCACGCGGGCGCGGGCCCGACCCCCGCGTCCGAGCGGGCGGCCGCCGGCGCGACCGGCCGCTAGCTCGCGGCCCCGAAAAAATCTCCCCCGCGCGTGTCGATCGGGGTGGGCTCCGTTCGTCGCCTGGTTAGAGGTAAGGAAATCCAACCCCGACAAGGAGAGCGACGATGCGATTCATGGTGATTGTGAAGGCCAATGCGGAGTCCGAGAGCGGCAAGCTTCCCGACGAGAAGATCCTGGCCGCGATGGGCAAGTTCAACGAGGAGCTGGTCAAGGCCGGCGTCATGCTGGCCGGGGAGGGCCTGCACGCGAGCTCGAAGGGCGTGCGCGTCCGCTTCGGCAAGGGGAGCCAGCGCACGGTGATCGACGGCCCGTTCTCCGAGACCAAGGAGCTGGTCGCGGGCTTCTGGCTGCTGCAGACCAAGTCGAGAGAAGAGTGCATCGAATGGATCAAGCGGGCCCCGTTCGGCGCCGGCGAGGAGGTCGAGATTCGCCAGGTGCACGACGCGGAAGACTTCGCGGCCGCCGATCCGACGGGCGAGCTGCGCGCGCAGGAGAAGCGGCTGCGCGACATCGCGGCCCGCCAGCCCCGCGCGGACCGCTAGCCGCTCTCGCGCTCGCGGTGGCAGGTCTGCTCGAGGCGCCTGGTCGTCCCGCCGCTCGCCAGGACCACGTCGACGTGGATGCCGAGCTCGTCATCGTTGCGGGACGTGAACGACTGCTCGATCGCGACGCGCTCGCCGCCCGTGATCAGCTCCCCCGAGAACGTGAGCTGATCGCGGCGCCATCCCGGCGAGCTGCCGACGAAGCGGGCGCCGCCGAAGTAAAAAGCGGCGCAGGTGTACAGCTTGGCGCCCGCGTCATAGCTCCAGTACGCGCGGGACTGGCGGCGCCGCGGCTGGGCCAGCGTCAGCTCGTCGTCCTCCGCGACGCCGAGGTGAAACTTCCCGAGCTCCCAGCGGCAGATCAACGTCCCCTTCGTCTCGCGCGCGGGGCCGTCGGCGCCCGCTTCCAGCTGGGCGGCGTAAGTCCAGTTGCCGACGAAGTAATCGAGCGCTTCCAGCTCCGCCGGCGGCTTCACGGTCTCCCGGTGCTCCGACCTCGTGCTTTCGCCCCTCATGGTCGCCCCCTAGTGCCATGCCTTACGTTCCGCGCTGAACGTAGGTCGCCGTTTGCTAGCTGCAGGTAAGGGCTAGTTCCTATTCGATTTCTGGAGTCCCGGCCACCCGCCGGCGCCTTTTTTCGTCAGGACAGAGCGCGCTCTCTCGCTTGGGACCGTGCGCCGTCACCCTGCGTCGGCGGCCAGGATCGCGGATTGCTTTGTCTAACTCCGATGGATGCGCCGGGTCGATCACGCGCGATGAATCGCGCGTTCATGCTGCTCGCACTTGTCATTCTGGCAGCGCTGTCTGCCGTTTCTGGCATCGCCTGCGAGCAGATTCACTACGACATGTATCTGGGGACCGACGCGGGCGCGGGGTTCGAGGCGCCGGTGAGCGACGCGGGGACCGACGCCGCGGACGTCGACGCCGGCGCCGACTGACCCGCCCGGGCGCGCGCGTCAGCCCGTCGGTCCGAAGCGCGATCGATAGGCGCGCGGCGGCGCGCCCGTGTAGCGCTTGAACAGCGTGCGGAAGAAGCTGACGTCCTCGTAGCCGACCGCGCGGCTGACGTCGGCGATGCTCTTCGTCCGCGTCTCGAGCAGGCGCTTGGCGGCGTCGATGCGCATCCGGTGCAGGTACGCGAGCGGCGTCTCCCCCGCCGCCGCCGTGAACCGCCGCGCGAACGTGCGCGGGCTCATGCCGACGCCCGCGGCCAGGTCGACCACCTGCACCTCCTGCCTGAAGTTTCGCATCAGCCACGCCTGGGCCTTCTGGATGCCGTCGTCATCGTGCCCTGAACGCGGCGGCGCCGTGCCGTAGCCCGACTGCCAGATGCGCGGCGTCTCCAGCAGCAGCGCCTTCGCGGTCTCGACCGCGACCTCGTGGCCGCAGTATTTCTCGACCAGATAGAGGCTGAGATCGATGGCGGAGTAGACGCCGCCGCCGCAGAAGATCCGCCCGGACTCGGTGACGAAGCGCTCCGGCTGCCAGTCGACGCGCGGGTAGCGCCGCCGGAACGCCTCGACCATCGCCCAGTGGGTGGTGGCGGGGCGGCCGTCGAGCAGGCCGGCGTCGGCCAGCAGCGAGACGCCCGTGCAGACGCCGGCGATGCCGGCGCCGCGCGCGTGCCAGCGCCGCAGCCACGGGATCAGCGGGGCGTTGGCGCGGCTCGACGCGTCCATGTCGAACTCTGCCGTCGGTACGACGATCAGGTCGGTGTGGCGCACCGAGGTGAACGCGCCGTCGGGGCGCAGCTTCAGCGGCACGGCGTGGCGGGTGGGGAGGCCGTCCAGCGACACCGTGCGCACCCGGAACCGCGGCGCCCGCGGCTGGCCGTGGATCGTCTGCCAGAGCACCCCGGCCGATCCGAAGATCTCGATCGGCGCCACCGAGCTGGAGGGGAGGGCCCGCTCCAGCAGCACGACGGTGACGTCGATGAGCGCCGGGTGGGAGGCGGGCGAAGGGGTGCGGAGGAGGGCGGTGGCGGCCATGGCAGGATTGCCACTGTAGTGTGTCTTATCTGCCGCTGCCCGGCAACGTGCGCGCCGCGTACCTTTTGTCTCGTCCCGAAAGGAGGGACCACATGGATCAGGAAAAGACCAAGACCAAGGGCTACGAGGGCAGCTGCTTCTGCGGCGCGGTCGAGATCGCGGTGACGGGCGATCCGGTCGGGATGGGCTATTGCCACTGCGAATCGTGCCGGCACTGGAGCGCCGGGCCGGTCAACGCGTTCACGCTCTGGCAGCCCGGCAGCGTGAAGGTGACCAAGGGGGCCGACCGCATCGGCGTCTTCAACAAGACCGACAACAGCTTCCGCAAGTGGTGCAAGAGCTGCGGCGGTCACCTGATGACCGAGCACCCGCAGTGGGGCGTGGTCGACGTCTACGCGGCCGTCCTCGCGGATTTTCCCTTCCGGGCCGGCGTGCACGTCAACTACCAGGAGACCGTGCTGCGCATGCACGACGGTCTCCCGAAGCAGAAGGACTACCCGGCGGAGATGGGCGGCACGAACACCCTGATCGCCGCCTAGGTCACCGGCGGGCCTCTCCCTCTTCCCGCTCTCGATTGACCTTTTCCCTCTCCCCGCCGGCGGCGGGGAGAGGGTAGGGTGAGGGCAGGTGATGCCCCGTCTCGCGTTTGCCGTCCTCCTGGTCGCGTCGGCGACCACCTGCGGCGCGCCGCCCGCGCCGCCCGCCGGGATGGCGCGGCTGATCATCAAGTGCTGCGAGCTGGTGGGCGGCGCGCCCGCCGCCCCCGACTGCCGCCCCAACCGCGCGCTCGACCACGCCGCCGTGATCCTCGACGGCGAGGCGCGCGGCACCTGCGCGAACTGGCGCGGCAAGGGCGCCATCCTCGCCACCGGCCGCCACGCCATCCAGGTGCGGGTTCCCCTCGACGGTCCGCTCGAGGAAGGCGAATGCTGTGTCGACGCCGGCGCCTACGTGAAGCTGCAGGCGGGCGAGATCATCACCCAGCAGGTCGGCCTCAAGGCGTTCAGGTCGGAGTGACGCGCGTCAGCTGCGCGTGAAGCGGTAGGTGCGCTCGACGACCAGCGCGTCGCGCGCGCGCTTGGCGAACGTCCACTGGCTGAGCACGCGCTTCGCGCAGGCGGCGACCTCCAGATCCGTGTCGAGGGCGGACAGCGCCTCCGCCTCGCGCACGCGGCCGCTCTTCTCGATCGTGAAGCGGACCACGACCGAGCCGGCGGCGACCTTCGCCGGCGGCACCCGCCGCCGCCGCGCGACCTCGACGCGGCAGGCGACGACGGCGCCGTCGGTCCGTTGCAGCTCCTCCTCGTCCGCCGCGGTCGGCGTCGTGGTGGTCGCGGCGGCGGCCTGCGCGGCGGCGGCGTCCTCGATGCGCACCAGCGCCTGGCGCGGATCGCGCGCGCGTTCCGGCGCGCCCGCGTCCGGCGTCGTCGCCGGGAGTCCACCCGCCGCCTGCGGGGCCGGCGTCCCGACGCGCCCGGTCGCCCGCAGCGTCGCGTCCAGCCCCGCCAGGCCATCCGCCCACGCCGTCGCCGAAATCATGGCGAGCACGGCGATCCCCACGCTCCACAGTCCCCCGCGTTTCATCATCGCAACCTCGCGCTCGTTGCGTCCTGATATCCAGAGCAAGCGGCCGGCCACCCGGGAAACCACGCACTTCGCGCGGCCCGACATTACCGTTTCGGTACGGCTTTCCCCGCAGGGCGCGGCGAAACTGTTACCGAATCGCTAACCCGGCAGCAGGTCCGCGAACACGAAGCCGTCGCGCGTGACGACCTCGCCGGCGCTGTCCTTGCCCGACGACCAGGCGAGCAGCGCGCGCGGGCGATCGATCGGGCGCGCGTTCGACATCGCCAACAGATATCACTGCCCGAGCCCTTTGACCTTTTGCCCGAAGGATGGTGGCTTCGTCTCATGCCCGTCCTTCCCGACATGCCCGACCTCGTGGCCGCCCTGCGCGCCTTCGTCGCCGAGCGCGACTGGGCGCAATTCCACGATCCGAAGAACCTGGCGATGCTGCTCGCGTCGGAGGCGGGCGAGCTGCTGGCGGAGTACCGCTGGGTGCGCGGCGACGACGCCGACGCGCACTCGCGCGCGCCCGAGCCGCGGGCCCGCATCGCCGCCGAGATCGCGGACGTCGGCATCGCGCTGCTGCTGTTGTGCGACCGCATCGGGCTGGATCTCGACGCGGCGATCGCCGACAAGCTGGCCAGGAACGCGGCCCGCTACCCGGTCGAGGCGTCACGCGGCCGCGCCGAGCGGCCGACGTGAAGAGCTTCCGCGCGCGCTCTAGGCGACCAGCGTCCGGCGCGATCGCGCACCCGGCGCGTCACGCCCTCGCGTCATTTCTTGGGCGCGGGCTTGTCGCCGCACGGGCAGGCGGAATCGACGTCGCACGTGAAGGTGTTGTTGGCGACGCCGATCGGGCCGCGCGGATCGCCGAACAGGCGGATGAGCGTCCCCGGCGGGCCGCCCGCCAGCGCGGCCTTGTAGACCGGGGCGCAGACGCCGGACCAGTCGGTGGCGGCGGCACAGGCGCCCATGCCGGCCTCGCCGCACAGGCAGGCGACCGGGCTGTTGCCGGCGCCGCAGCCGTGGCTGCGAATGCAGCGCAGGATGTTCTCGCAGCTCGCCCGCAGGGCCGGGTCCTCGAAGCCGCAGCAGCCCTTCTGGCCGTTCACCTTGATGTTGCCGCTGGCCTGGGGCGCGACGTAGCTGGGCGCGCAGAACTGAGCCGTGGTCTTGTCTCGACACGCCTGACAGGCCGCGCCCCCGACGTCGACGCAGGCGCCCCCGGTTGACTTGTGCCGCTTGCAGGCGAAGCCGGTCACCGCGACCGCCAGGACGGCGATCGCGAGCAGGGATCTGGTCATCGTCGGGCCTCGGCGCGTCATCGGCACGTCGTCAGTACTCCTTCAGTGGCTTCTCGGCGCATCCTGTCCGAACGCCCGCCGGCACGAAAGACAGAACAGCGGCGTGTCCGAATTTCGGAGACTATGCTGTGAAGGTCCGCCATGAGCGTGCGCGTCCAGTTGCTCTCCGACCTTCACTTCGAATACGACGACGACGGCGGCGAGGCGTTCGCGCGCGGGGTCGAGGTGGCGGGCGACGTGCTCGTGCTGGCGGGCGACATCCTGCCGCTGCTGTCGCTCGAGCGGGTGGCGCAGGCGTTCGGCTGGTTCTGCGCGCGTTTTCCGCAGGTGGTGTTCGTGCCCGGCAACCACGAGTACTACCGGACCTCGCCCGCCGAGGCCGACGCGCTGCTGGCGGCGTGCGCGGCGGCGCTGCCGAACCTGCACGTGCTGAACCCGGGCGTGGCGGAGATCGGCGGCGCGCGCTTCGTCGGCGCGACGATGTGGTTCCCGCCGACCGAGGACGAGGCGCGCTACCGGGGCTTCCTGACCGACTTCGCGCTGATTCGCGGCTTCGTCCCCTGGGTCCACCAGGCGCACGCGGCGCAGCTGGCGTTCCTGCAGGCGAACGTGCGGGCGGGCGACGTCGTCGTCACGCATCACCTGCCGCACCCGAACAGCACGCCGGCGATGTTCGCCGACTCGCCGCTCAACCGGTTCTTCGTCTCGGGTGAGGCGCGGGGCGTGCTCGAGCGGGCGGGCGCGCGGCTCTGGCTGCACGGCCACACGCACTCGCCGCGCGACTACGTCATCGGCGGTACGCGCGTCGTGTGCAACCCGCGCGGCTACCCGCACGAGAAGCGCAAGCCGCCCGTCAACCTGGGTCTGGCCATCGGCCTGCCCTGACCACAGAAGTGGTACAAGATCGCGCGCGCGGTGGCGCGAGCGGCCTTACCGTTTTCGGCGGGACCTTTTTGGCGGCTCGTCGACGGGAACCGTTGCCAGGAGGGCGCAGGTCAGCGCGCCGACCACGTCCTGCGCGCCCCGGCGGTCGAGCACCACCGCGACGCCGCCGATGGAGAGCGCGAACCCGTCGTGGCAGAGGCGCACACAGACAGCGCCGGATTCGAATCGCTGGCCGGGCCGGAACATTGTGGTCGGCGCACCAACGTCGTCGACGGTGATTATTCCCGCTGCAGACCTCCCTGAAGTACCGGCCGGGCTGTAGCGGCGTCGGCTCGTTCGTCGACGGCGACGGTGATCTCCGGCGCGCGCGCGAGGGGCGCCGCGCCGGGTTGGCACTTCCCCGCCGGGCCGCGCGGATCCATAAGGGAAGGCACCGAAAGGAGCGACCCATGCGCGCTGTCGTCCTGCCCGACTACGGGCCCGCCTCCGTGCTTCAACTGCAGACCCTCCCCGATCCGGCGCCCGGGCCGAACGAGATCGCGGTGCGCGTCGCCGGCGCCAGCGTCAATCCGATCGACTGGAAGCAGCGGAGCGGCGTGGTCCGCCAGTATTTCCCGCTCAAGCTGCCGGCCGTGCTGGGGCGCGACGCCGCCGGCACCGTCGCCGCCGTCGGTCCGGGCGTGACGGCGTTCGCCGTCGGCGATCGCGTGATGGGACGCGTGCCGGGCGCCGCGCACGCCGAGATCGCCGTCGGTCCGGCCGCCGGCTGGGCGCGCGTCCCGGCCGGGCTGGACCTGGCGGACGCCGGCGCGCTGCCGCTGGTGCTGCTGACGGGCGCGCAGCTGGTCGAGGAGGCGGTCGACGCCCAGCCGGGCGAGACCATCCTGGTGACGGGCGCGACCGGCAGCGTCGGGCGCGTCGCGGTCTGGGCGGCGAAGGCGCGCGGCGCGAAGGTCTGGGCGGGCGTGCGCGGCAAGTACAGGGACGAAGCGGCCAAGCTGGGCGCCGACGGCGTCGTCGCGCTGGAGGACGACGCCGAGGTCGCCGGGCTGCCGGCGCTGGACGGCGTCGCGAACACGGTGATCGGCGACGCGGTCCAGAAGGTGCTCGGCAAGCTGAAGGCGGGCGGCAAGGTCGGCAGCGTGGTGGGCGAGCCGACCGACGCCAAGCAGCGCGGCTTCGCCGTCAAGGCGATCGTGACCCACGACGATTCGAAGCGCCTGAGCGAGCTGGCGCAGGCGGTGGCGGACGGCCGGCTGGCCGTTCCGATCGCCAAGCGGTTCCCTCTCGAGCAGGCGGCCGCGGCCCACGAGCTCGCCGAGATCGGCGCCACCGGCAAGGTGCTGCTGGTGCCGTGAGGGGAGGAATAAGCCGCGCCACGGAGACGTTGAGGTCGCATGACTGAACCGGCGACGGCGCGGACGCCCAGTTGGCGGCGCTGGGCGCGGCGCGCGCGGCGGGTGGGGCTGGCGGTGGCGGCGGTGCTGGGCGCGTGGGTGGCGCTGGCGATCCACCCGCAGCCGCTGTTCGCCTACAGCATGCAGCGCGCGAACGTGGTGCTGCACGCGCGCGCGCCGTTCCCGCCCCAGACGGGGCCGCTGCTCGACGACGTGCTGTCGCGCCTGTCGCGCGCGCCGATCTACGACGCGGGGCGCACGCACCACGTCTTCCTGTGCGACTCGCCGGCGCTGTTCGCGCTGTTCGCGACGCCCTGGCACCGCAACGTCGGCGGGGTGACGCACGTCTACTTCGGCGGCAACGCCTTCCTGCGCCCGTACAGCATCGAGCGCGGGCGCCTGATCGGGCCGTCCGGCGACGACAAGCCGGGCGAGCGAACGCTGGCGTACTTCATCGCGCACGAGGTGACGCACGCGATGACCGGCGACCACGTCGGGCGGCGCCACTACCGCGGTCTGGCGGCGTTCCAGGTCGAGGGCTACGCGGACTATGTGGCGTTCGCGCGGCCGCCGCCGTTCGACCTGGCGCGCGGGCGCCAGGCGCTGGAGCGCGACGTGCCCGAGATGGACGTGCGGCGCTCGGGCCTCTATCGCCGCTACGAGCTGATGGTCGCGTACCTGCTCGAGCGCCGCGGCCTGACCGTCGACCAGCTGCTGGCGGCGCGGATCGATCCGGCGGCGACGCTGGCCGCGCTGCGCGGGGATGCGTCGCTCGGGGACGAGCGGGCGCGCTGACCGGAGAGGGCGTCCCTCAGCCTTACCCTCTCCCTGCGGGAGAGGGCAAACGGTAAGCTGGGGGCGTGCACCGCCTGTGGGCTCTGTTGATCGCCGTCGCGGTGGGTGCCTGCGCGTCGGCGCCGCCGCCGGCCCCGCCGCCCCGGCCCGCGGACGAGCCGTTCGCGGTCTGGCCGCCGCGCATGCCGTCGGCGGTCGATCTGGACACGGTGCCGCTGGGGCGGTGGGCGGAGTACGAGGAGAGCTACCTGGGCGCCGTCACCATCAAGGAGCGGGTCGCGCTGGTCGGCAAGGGCGGCGACGGCAACACGATCGAGACCACCACCGAGATGCCGTCCGGCGAGAAGACGGTGTTCGCCACCGTGTTCGCGCCCGGCGCCGACGGCGCCATCGCCGTCGCCAGCAACGTCTTCCAGGTCGGCGACACCGAGCCGATGGAGTCGCCGCCCGTGCCGCCCGCGCAGCAGCCCTATCCGCGCGTCGACCCGAGCAAGCTGGTCGGCGTCGACACCATCACCGTCCGCGTCGGCACCTTCCGCGCCAAGCACTACCGCGATCGCACCGCCTACGGCGAGCAGGTCGACTTCTGGATCGACGACAGCGTCGGGCCGATCGGGCTCATCAAGCTCCAGGCCGAGCAGAAGCAACACCCGACGATCCGCGCCGGGTTCGAGTTCGCGCTGGTCGCGACCGGCAACGACGCCATCCCGCAGGTCATGCGGGCGGCGCGGCCGTTCGACGCCGCGGTCCTGAAGCAGCGCGGGCTGCCGTGGACGCGGCAGGCGCGCGTCGGCCCGCAGCCGCCCGCCAAGGTAGTCCAATGACGCACGTCGAACGACATCCCTCACATCGATCGCCGTCTGACCGAGGCGTACACTTGCACGCGAATCGTCATGCCCCGTGTCGGCGTCTTCGCGCTCGTCGCGGCGCTCGTCGCCTGCGCCGCGCCCGTGCAGCAGCAACAGCCACAGGCTGAGATGGGCGCGACTGCCGCGCCCGCGCCCGCGCGCGCGTCGGTGACGGCGCCTGAGGACGAGGCGGCACCGGCGCCGCCGCCGTCCGCGGGGGCGATCTGGCCGCCGCGCATGCCGTCCGCCGGAAACTTCGAGGAGGTCCCGCTCGGCAAGTGGGCCGACTACCAGGAGACGTATCTGGGCGCCACCACCATCAAGGAGCGCGTCGCGCTGGTGGCGCGCGAGGCCGAGGCGGTGACGCTGGAGACGACCACGGAGACGCGGCCCGGTGATCGGACCGTGTTCGCGACCGTGTTCGCGGGCAAGGACCGCGGCTGGCGCGTCACCAGCAACGTCTTCCAGGTCGACGACGAGGATCCCATGGAGGCGCCCGCCGGCGGGCCGGCCCAGCAGCCTTACCCGCGCGTCGATCCGAAGAAGCTGGTCGGCGAGGAGATGGTGAGCGTGCGCGCGGGCCTGTTCAAGACCAAGCACTACCGCACGCGGACGCCGTACGGCGAGCGGGTCGACTTCTGGATCGACGACACCGTCGCGCCGATCGGCCTCATCAAGCTGGAGGCGGAGCAGAAGCAGTACGCCGGCTTCCAGGGCGGCTTCACGTTCGAGCTGGTCGAGACCGGCAGCGGCGCGATCCCGCAGATCACGAAGCCGGCCCGCCCGTTCGACGCGGCGCTGCTGAAGAAGCGCGGCGTGCCGTGGACGCGGCAGGCGCGCGTCGGCCCGCAGCCGCCCGCCAAGGTGGTCCGCTAGGGCTCGCGCATGCAGCGCGCGCGATTGGCGTTGATGGTGATCGCCTGCCTGGGCGGGGCGGGCTGCGGGCCGAACCTCCCCGAGCGCATGTGGCGGTCGGACGACGTCCGCTACTTCTCGCGCGCCGGCGACGACGCCGTCTGCCCGGCGCTGCTCGACGAGCTGGAGCAGCACGGCCAGGTGATCGCCGACGTGCTGATGATCGACCGGACGCTGGTCAGCTACTACAAGTTCGACGGGCGGGACGACTTCGACGCGAACGCCGAGTGCGACCCGGGCGCGTCGGCCTGCGCGCCCAACGCGACGGTGCGCTCGCCGGTCGATTTCGATCGCCACGAGCTGATTCACGCCTATCTGTCGCCCTACGGCCGTCCGCCCTGGCTGCTGGCGGAGGGCGCCGCGGTGGCGCTCTCCTGCCAGCACTACCCGCGCCCGCAGGGCGACTGGCGCGCGCTCTACGGCGCCCCGCATTCGTCGCCGGCGCTGTACGGCGCGGGCGGCTGGCTGGTCGGCTACCTGCTGAAGATGTTCCCGTCGCGCTACCTGGCCTGGCTGTACAACCGCCTGGCCGTGAACGCCAGCGCCGATCAGTTCGCGGCGGCGGTGAAGGACATCTACATGATGGACCTCGACGCCATCTGGCCGGCCGTGATCGGCGGCCCGGGCCAGCCGATGCGCTGCCCGTGGGAGTGCGGGCGGCCGGCCTTCGCGACCGACGGCGCGGCCCACCCGCTTTCGCCCGTGTGCGCGGGCGGCACCCTGCAGCGCTCGGTCGCCGTCGAGAACAGCGGCCTGTCACGCTGGCGGATCGACGGCGCGGGGCGGTTCCAGCTCGGCAGCTGCGACGGCAGCGACGCGCCGATGGTCTCCGTGTCCGGCACGCCGGGCCCCGGCGAGCTGCTGGCGCCGCTGTCGTCCGGCAGCTACTTCATCGACGCCGTCGTCGAGGCCGGCGGCGCGCCCACGCTGTCCGCCGCCGTCACGCCGGGCGACGGGCTGTCGTGGAGCACCTGCGCGGCGGCGCCCGCGCTGCCGGACGACCTGTCGGCGCTGTCGACGCTGACGCTGTTCTATCCGAGCAGCACGACGCCGCAGTTCACCAGCTTCGCGGGCGCGACGGCTCGGGGCGGCGTGCTGACGCTGACGTCGGACGATCCGACGGTGTCGGCCAGCCTGTGCGCCAGCTGCGATCCGCAGACCTGCGCGACGACCGACGCGAGCGGCGCGCTGGCCAGCCCCGCGATGTCGCCGGGTGCGGTGCTGAGCGTCCCCGCGGGCGCGGCGGTGAGCGCCAGCTTCTTCTGGCACTGACGAGCTTCCGCGCGCGACCTCAGCCGCGCGATTTCGGGCCCGCGGGCTTGCGCGCGACGGGCGCGCCTCGAATGCTTGGGTGCCCGCGCGACCGACGCGTCCAGGCGGCCCGCGCGCCCGTACGAACGACGAGACGTTTTGCCCCGCCGTAGCCCCCCGCAAGATCGACCGACCTCCGGAGCTGGTTTCACCCGGCGCGAAGCGCTGAAGGCCGGCCTGGGGCTGGGCGCGCTGGCCACCGCCGGCGCCGCCTGCGGCCCGGCGCCGAACCGATGTGGCGGCGGCCCGGTGGGGCCGGAGGGCGGCGTCGCGAACCCAGCCCTCGCGGCGATCGACACGTTCGTCGTGCTGATGCTGGAGAACCGCTCGTTCGACAACTTCCTGGGCGGTCTGCGGCTGGATCCGAGCACCCCGTCGGCGCCGGCGATCGACGGGCTGACGGGCGGCGAGCAGCTCCGCGACGGCAGCGGCAACCCCGTCAGCCTGATGCGCATGGTCGGCAACGGGACTGTGGACCCGAAGCACGACTGGGTGTCGTCGCGCACCGCCTTCAACGGCGGGCGCAACGACGGCTTCCTGCTGCCCAACGCGGGCGCGCACCAGAACGAGGTGCTGAGCTACTACACCGACGAGCGCGTGCCGTTCATGCACGCGCTCGCGCGCGAGTTCACCGTCTGCGATCGCTGGTTCTCGTCGGTGATGGGGCCGACCTGGCCGAACCGGTTCTACCTGCACGCGGCCACCGCCGACGGCCACAAGAACAACCGGCCCATGGGGCTGTCGCCGCCGCCCACGATCTGGGAGCGCATGGCCGACCGCTGCTGGACCGGCAAGAACTACTACTCGAGCAAGCTGCCCTGGTACTCGATCGCCTTCCCCGCCAAGAGCTTCTCGGGCGACGACGCGATCGTGCCCGAGACGCTGGACCACTTCTACCGGGACGCGGCGCGCGGCGAGCTGCCGAACATCGCCATCATCGATCCCGACTTCGAGGCCAACGACGGCCACCCGCCCCACGACCTCGCGCTGTGCGAGGCGTTCGTGGCGTCCGTCTACCGCGCGCTGGCCGAGAGCCCGCAGTGGCCGCGGTCGCTGCTGGTGGTGGTGTTCGACGAGCACGGCGGCTTCTTCGATCACGTGCCGCCGCCCCAGACCGACGATCCGGACGCCGAATTCCGCCAGCTCGGCTTCCGCGTGCCGGCCATCGCGGTCGGCCCGACGGTGCGGCGGGGCGCGGTCGTGTCGACGCCGTTCGAGCACGTGTCGATCGCGGCGACGCTGCGCGCGCGCTTCGGCATCGCCAGCCTGGGGCGGCGCATGGACGCCGCGCGCGATCTGTCGTCGCTGCTCGATCCCGCCGCCTGCGTCCAGCCGGCGCCGTCGCTGCCGACCGTCGCGCTCAGCGCGTCGCGCACCCTGCGGGCGCCGTTGCGCGCGACCAGCCAGCCCGAGCTGCACGCCCTCGCCGAGGCCGGCGGGGTTCCGCGCGGGCACGTCGATCCGCGCTCGGGCCACGAGCGCCTGCAAGCCTGGCTGCGCCGCGCGCAGGAGCTGGACGTGGTCCGGGTGGTCGCGTGATCGGCTGGCTGCTGGCGCTGGCGATCCTGTCGATGCCGGCGACGCCCGACCTCGGCGCGACAGGCGAGACCACGGTGGTGCGCTCGCCGTCGGAGCGGCCGTCGCTGATGGCGCCGCCGCGCCCGCGCGATCTCACCCGCGCCGAGATGACCTGGCGCCCGTTCCTCGGCTTCGTCGGCAACAGCTGGGGGACGATCGGCGAGGCGCGCATCGAGCACTACTTCGATCGTCCGTTCATGCTCGGCGCCGAGCTGTCGCCGGTGGCGCTCGCCTCGGCGGGCGACGGGCTGGGCGCGGTCACGCACGCGCGCGTGCTCGGCGCCTTCGTCACCGACTACCTGAGCCTCGGCCTCGGGGTGGGCGCGCGGCTGCAGCGGTTCGGATCGAACGGGCTGTCGCTGGCGCCCGCGCTGCGGCTCGGCAGCCTGGACGGCCTCGCCCTGGAGCTGACCTACACGCACACCATCGCGCGCAACAAGTACACGGGGAAGCCGACCACCGGGTTCTCGAACGCGCTCGCGAAGCTGCAGGTGCCGGTGGCGCGGCGGCTGGCGCTGCAGCTGGACGCCGGCCTGAGCCTGGACGCCTGGGCGTTCCTGACGCTGGGCCTGCGCCATCGCCTGTTCGGCGACGGCGGGCGCGACACCTGGTTCGTGAGCGGCGCCTTCGGGCTGGCGACCGTCATCGACAAGGCGGCCTGCGACTACGACGCGACCATCCCCTGCGGCCAGGCGGCGACCTCGTACGGGCCGACCGTCTCGTTCGGCGTCGAATACCGCTTCTGACCGGTATCCCGCCGCCGTAAGGGTTTTCCGCATTCCGCCGCGGCGCGCTTGGCGCCGCGCCGCCGACGTCCAGGTTCGGTGTGATGCGGCCGGCGCCCGTCTCCGCGCGCGTGGTCCGCGAGTTCGTGCGCGGGACGGAGCCGCCGCGCGGCGTGGTCTGGTTCGGAGCGCGCTCGTTCTGGGGGCACCTGCGGCACCTGGTCTCGGCGGCGATCGCCTCCGAGAACATCGACTCGCGCGACTGGATGACCCCGGACGACCCGGACGCCCTGCGCGCCCGCGTGCTCGAGCTGCTGCGCGGCGATCCGTCCCGCGCCAGCGTCGTCGAGGGGCTGGGGCGCGAGCTCTGGATCGACTTCGTGGCCGACACCGGCGACGACGTGTCGGTCAGCCGCGCCGTCGCCCGCCTGGTGTTCGCGTCCTACGAGCTGCCCGACCCCGATCGCCCCGGGCAGTTCCTGACCGCCCCGCGCGGCGACATCCTGTTCTTCGGCGGCGACACCGCTTACCCGGTCGCCACGGCGCAGGAGATCCTGAACCGCGTCGTCGTCCCCTGGAACCAGGTGCTGGCGGCGCTGCCCGATGACGGCCGCCGCCGCGTGCTGCTCGGCATCCCGGGCAATCACGACTGGTACGACGGGCTGGACGGCTTCGCGCGGATGTTCCGGTGCCGCGTCGGCGGCGGCGCGGCGCGCGCGCAGGTGGCGGCCCCGGCGCCCCACCTGCTGGTGCAGTCGGCGCTGTGGGCGCGCGAGTTCGTGCGCGGCGGCGCGGTCGGCAAACCCGACGCGCTGGTGCTGGCGGGGTACACGCCGGTGCAGAGCGCCAGCCATTTCCTGCTGCGCCTCGCCCCCGGCATCGACCTGCTCGCGGCCGACAGGCAACTGACGTCGATCGATCGGCGGCAGCGCCTGTTCTTCGGCGCCGCCGACCAGCCCCGTCCGGGCGCGGCCACCCTGGTCGTGCTGCCCGATCCGATGCACCTGTTCGGGGAGCCGAGCCGGACCGGCGTCGGAATGATCGAGAGCCTCGAGATCGACGCGACGGCGCGCGAGACGTTCGTGCTGACCGGCGACATCCACCACTACGAGCGCGCCGCGCGCGGCGACGCCCTGCACGTCATCGCCGGCGGCGGCGGCGCGTTCCTGCACCCGGCGCGCGTCGCGCCCGGCGGCCTGCCGCCGACGGTGGCCTGGCCGGACGTGGCGCAATCGCGGAGCCTGCTGCGCGGCGTGCCGTGGAAGCTGGCCTGCGGGCGGTCGGGCTGGTTGCCGCATCTCTGCCTGCTGGCGATCTACTGGCCCGCGGTCGCGTTCGACGGTCGGCTGCTGGCCTGGGTGAGCGTCAACGTCTGGGCGGTGGTCGT
>DATBHU010000014.1:0-5078 GCA_036557265.1 Polyangia bacterium | reverse complement strand
AAGATGATCGTCGCGATGCTCCGCAGGTCCGCGTCCGCCACCTGCTCGCGACGGAACTGCCAGCCGTCCATCTCCGGCATGACCAGATCGAGCAAGATCGCCGACGGACGCAGGCCGCCGCGCAGCTGCTCGAGCGCCTCCCTGCCGTTTCGCGCCTTGACGATCCGGAACCCGTCGTCGGTGAGGAAGTCGTCGAGTGTCTCCGCGACCTCCAGGTCGTCTTCCACGAGCAACAGCAACCGGCGATCCCCGTCCATGGCCAACCCGAATTGGTAACAGGCCACGGGAAACGCAATCAACGTCAAAACGCCGCGGCGCGCGAACGCTTGTTGTACAAACCGGCGCGTATCCATCGGCGATCTTTTGAAAAAATGGCAAAGCCGGCGGATGACGATTGTTTTCGGCGCCGGCGCCGCTCCAGGGTTGCGGACGACAGGGGAGACCCCAGGTTTTGAGACCAGACGAGGTTGGCAAAGTCGGTCCGCTACGACGATCTGCGCGCGCTCGTCGGCCGCCACTGCGCGCGCGCCGCCTGATCGGCGCGCCGCACGTCACAGCGCCGAGCAGGCGGAGGCGAGCCGCTCGACGGGCGGCGCGGGGGTGGTCCCGCCGCCCGCCGCCTCCGGCAGGGCGTGCGACCGCGGCAGGCTGAAGGTGAACACCGTGCCGTCCGCGCCGGACTGCACGGCGACGCTTCCGCGGTGGGCGTGGGCGATCTCACGGACGATGAACAGGCCGAGCCCGAGGCCGTCCGCGCCGCTGTTGCCCTTCGTGAAGGCGTCGAAGACGCCGGCCAGCTGCTCCTGCGGGATGGGAGCGCCGCCGTTTCGCACCGTCACGACCACGTGATCCGGGGCGTCGCCGGACGCCGTCAGCCGCACGTTCGGCCCGCCGTGCTGGACCGCGTTCGTCAGCAGGTTCGACAGCGCCTGCTCGATCCGGGCGGGATCCCAGTGGCCCGTGAGCCGCCCGGCCGTGTCGACCTCGATGCACGCCGTCGGGTAGCCGGCGCGGACCTCGTCGACGACCGAATGCGACAGCGCGCCGAGATCGGTCGGCTCGCGTTTCAGCCGCAGCCCGCCGCCCAGCCGCCCCTGCGTGTAGTCGAGGATGTCGCGGATCAACGCGGTCATGCGGCGCGCGCTTCGATTGATGCGCTCGGCGATGCGGCGCGCCTTGTCGGACGCGTCGGGAAGGCGCGCCAGCATGTCGGCGCCGGTGGTGATGGCCGTGAGGGGATTGCGGAGGTCGTGGGCCAGGATCCCGATGTTCGTGTCCTTCCGCTGCAGCCGCGCGTCTGCCTCGACGAGGCGCTGGTGCTGTTCCGTCAGCAGGGCCGCCCGCCGCTCCAGCTCGATCCCCTGGTCGTAGAGGACCAGGAGGTTGCGGACCTTCCCGCGCAGGATCTCGGCCGGCACGGGCTTGAGGAGGAAGTCCACGGCGCCGAACTCGTAGGCGCGCCGCATCGTCGCGGCGTCGCCGTCGCCGGTGATGAAGATGACGGGCGTCAGGCTGTCGAGCTGATCGCGCAGGCGTTCGACGGTGGCGAACCCGTCCATGCCCGGCATGCGGACGTCAATCAGCACCAGAGAAAACGGCCGGCGATCGAGCAGCGCGATCGCGTCGGGGCCGGACCTCGCGGTGACGATATCCCTGCCCAGCGACTCCAGCGCCGCCCGGTAGGCCACCAGATTCGCCGCCGCGTCGTCGACGATCAGGATCGCGTGCGGCGCGCCCGGTTGAACTTCCCCCGCCCGTTGCGCCATGTTCGCCGTTACGCATTCTGCGTGCGCCGACCTTCTAGGGGAAGACCACGAATCCCGTTTTCAGATCATTTTTCAAAGCTGCGATTGAGCGTTCGTGGCGCCCGCTTCCATGATCCTCGGTGCGGCGTCGTGCTCCGTCGTTCGCAGGATCGCGAGCAGCTGCTCGATGTCGACCGGCTTCACCAGATGCGCGTCGAAGCCCGCTTGAGCGGCCCGCTCCCGGTCGCGTTCCTGTCCGTAGCCCGTGACGGCGATGGTGAGATACCTGTCGCCCCCGGGCAGGGCCCGGATTCGCCGCGTCACCTCGTAGCCGTCCAGGCCGGGCAGACCGAGATCGAGGAGGATCACCTCCGGCGCGAAGCTCGCGACCGTGCTCAATCCGGACGGTCCGTCGAGGGCCGAGGCGCAGGTGAACCCGCAATCCCGGAGCAGCGCGCACAGGGTATCCGCGGCGTCGGTGTTGTCGTCGATGATCAGCACCTTCCGCTGCGACGGCACATACGCCGCGGTCGCGGCCCGCACCGCGGGCAGCGGCGTGTCGGCGTCGGCGGCCGGCAGTCGGATCACGAACTCGGAGCCGCTGCCGACGCCGGCGCTGGCCGCCGAGACCGTCCCGCCGTGGCGTTCGACGATCGAGCGGACGATCGGGAGGCCGAGGCCGAGGCCGCCCTCGGTGCGGTCGGGCGTGCGCTCGCCCTGCACGAAGAGATCGAACACGCGCGGCAGGAAGTCCGCCGGTATTCCCCGGCCCGTATCGCGCACGGCGAACGCGATCTGGCCGCCTTCGCCGCTGACCGCGACGCGGATCGCCCCGCCGGGATCCGTGTACTTGACGGCGTTCGTCAGCAGGTTGGTGAGCGCCTGGATCAACCGCCGTTCGTCGCCGACCAGCATGAGAGCAGGGGGCTGGATGTCGACCTCCAGCCGGTGGCGGCGCTCCTCCAGCAGCGGCGCGACCAGGTCGAGCGCCTGCGCGACGATCTGGCGCGCGTAGATCGACTGCTTCTCGATCGTCATCCGTCCCTTGCGGATCTGGGCGACGTCCAGCATGTCGTCGACGAGCTGGGCCAGGTTCCGCACCTGCCGGTGGATGACGTCGCGCTCGCGCGCGCCGGCCTCGCCCAGCCGCATCCGCAGCAGCTCCAGCGCGGTCAGCATCGGCGCCAGCGGATTGCGCAGCTCGTGGCCGAGCATGGCCAGGAATTCGTCCTTGGCGCGGTTGGCTTCCTCCGCCTTCTCCTTCGCGGCGCGAAGCTCGAGCTCCTTCGCCTTGTCGGCGGTCACGTCCCGGGCGGTCCCGATCAACCTGACGGAGTGGCCGCCGTCGCTCAGGCGCTGACCGGTCGAGCGGATCCAGCGAGGGCCGGCGTCGCGGCCGCCCACGCGGTATTCGATCACGCAGCGCCCGCCGCCCTCGCCGGAAACGACGTGGTTGACGGCGTCGTGCACGCGCTGCCGATCGTCGTCGTGAACGAGGCGCAGGAATCCGCCGTAGTCGAGGTCCGCGCCGGGTGGAATGCCCAGCACCGCGTGGCAACGATCGTCCAGCGCCAGCGCCTGCGAGGTGAGGTCGATGTCCCAGATGCCGATGCCGGCGGCCGACAGCGCGACGCCGAGGCGCTGGCCCGCGCCTTCGAGCGCGTGCCGCGTCTCCTCGGCGTCGAAGCGGGCGGCGGCCTCCGCCTGGTGCGCGCGACGGATGCGCTCGCTGAACTGCAGCAGCAGCAACGCCGTCAGGATCGTGGCCGCGGTCAGCGCCGCCAGGGCGATCAGGCGCTGCGCCGAGACGGGGAGCGCGTCGTGCAGCGCCGACATGCTGGGCAGCAACGCGATCGCCAGCGACGCCAGCACGCTCCCGACGACGAGCCAGCGGAGGGGGCGCCCGTGCACATAGGGCAGCACCGAGGCGACGGACAGCAGCGCGGACACGGCCAGGGCCGGCGCCGCGAAGGGAAACAGGTACGACTGCGCCACCGCGTGCGCGACGCCGGTGCCCGCCAGGACCTGCGCGCCGAGCAGCACCCAGCCCCGGGCCGCCAGGGCCAGCGCGAGCAGGGCGAACACGAACGCGACAGCCACGACCGCGGCCCCCAGGAGCAGAGCTCTCAGGTGCAGGCAGACGCCCAGCCCCGCCAGGAGAGCGGTGAATCCGGCCGTTGTGATGGCACTGCAGGTCGTGAGCCGCCGGAACCAAACCTGCTGCAGCGCCACGAAACCCTTTTCGCCCATGCGCGCTGTCCAAAAAGGCGTGGCTGCTAACTGGGGAGGACGCGGCGGGGGGCCGCGCGCCCAATTCTCGTACAACATCCCGCAGCGTGGCGCCGCTCCGCGCGCTGTCAAGGGGTGATCCCTGGAGAGCTTCCGGGATCCATGAGCACACATTGACGGCGCGCGGGGATGATCCATCTTCGCCTCCGTCAATACGGCGTCGTTTGATTGTGACGTCGGTGACCGCTTGAAATCCGTGTGTCATGAGGTCCCTCCAACAACGACGAACGAGGATCTCGGCGCTGCTCGCGGCGGTCCTGACCGCCGTCGTCCTGCTGGCGTTGTTCGTGACCGACATGCTGACGGTCGGCGGCATCATCAGCAGCCGCGATTCGATCGGCCGCGCGCAGCAGGCGCAGGCGCTGATCGAGTCCGTCCGCGCCGAGCTGTTCGACGCCGAGACCGGCGAGCGGGACCTGCTGCTGACGGGGCGCGCCGAGTACCGCGAGGCCTACGAGGTGGCGATGCGCGCGCTGCCCGCGAAGCTGGCGGAGCTGCGGCGTCTCACCGTCGATGATCCGACGCAGCTCCAGAACGTGCGCGAGCTGCAGTTCCTGGTGGATCAGAAGATGATCGAGCTCGGCACCACCCTGGAGCTGTACGAGCGCATCCAGATCTCGCAGGCGCTGGAGCTGGTGCGGTCGGACGAGGCGGCGGCGCGCACGCGCCGCGTGCGGCAGCTGATCGGCGAGATGGGCGCGCGCGAGGACACGCGGCTGGAAGGACGGACGATCAAGGCGCGCCACAACCTCGATGCGGCGCTCTGGATCGACGTCGCGGCGCTGGTCGGGCTGCTGATGCTCGGCGCGATGCTGTTCGCGATCAACCGGGACTTCGGGCGGCGAAAGGCGCTCGAGAAGGCCCTCCGCGATCAGACCGCCCTGCAGGAGCGGTTCATCGCCATCCTCGGTCACGATCTCCGCAACCCGCTGAACGCGGTGTTGATGGCGGCCCGGCGCTTGAGGGAGGCGAACGTCTCCGAGCGCTGGTGCCGATCGGTGGACTACGTGGTGTCGGGCGCGCGACGGATGGCGCGGCTGGTGG
>DATBHU010000013.1:0-2569 GCA_036557265.1 Polyangia bacterium | reverse complement strand
CTTTCTCCCTCTCCCGCTTGGCGGGCGAGGGTCGGGGTGAGGGCAGGCCTTGCGAGAGCCAACCCGCTCTTGCTCATCCATTAGCCAGTTCTTGGCGCCGTCAGCGCCGCGCCGCGCCGCTTCCCGCCGAGCCCGGCCTTGGACGTGTAAGGTTCGGCCTTATTTTTGACCCCATCGTCATGGGGGGACAGGGGGAAGGCGGGCCGCCGTGGCCGCTCGCCGCCGGTACGGTGCTGGGGAAGTACCAGATCCTGCGGCTGGTCGGCGAGGGCGGCATGGGCACGGTCTACGAGGCGCTGCACCTCGAGATCGGCAAGCGCGTCGCCATCAAGACGATGAGCCCGGCCCTGGCCGCCGTCCCCGCGGCGCGCGCGCGCTTCGTGCGCGAGGCCCGGCTCACCTCGCGCGTCCGGCACCCGCACATCGTCGACGTGACCGACATCGGCACCGACGATGACGCCCACCCGTTCCTGGTGATGGAGCTCCTCGAGGGCGAGGACCTGGCGAGGCACATCCAGCGCCGCGGCCCGCTGCCGATCGAGGAGGTCGCCGACGTCGCGCTGCCGCTGCTGGCGGCGATCGGCGCGGCGCACGACGAGGGGATCGTGCACCGCGATCTCAAGCCGCAGAACATCTTCCTCGCCGAGCTGCGCGACGGGACGATCAGGCCGACCGTGCTGGACTTCGGCATCTCGAAGGCGCCGCCGCAGGTCGCGGCCGATCCGATCACCACGACCGGCGGCCTGCTCGGGTCGCCCAGCTACTTCGCGCCCGAACAGGTCAACGACCCGAAGTCGGTGGACACCGCCAGCGATCAGTACGCCCTCGGCGTGATCCTCTACGAATGCGTGGCGGGGCGGCTCCCTTACGCGGGCTCGAGCCTGGCCTCCATCTTCGACGCGATCCTGCGCGGGCGTTACCTTCCGGCGCAGACGCACCGCCCCGACCTGCCCGACGGCTTTCAGGCCGTCATCGCGCGCGCGATGTCGATCGATCCGGGCGCGCGCTTTCCAGGCTTGCGGCCCATGGGACGCGCGCTGCTGCCGTTCGCGTCGGAGCGGGCGCGCCTCGTCTGGGCGAGTCACTTCGCCGAGAGCGAGACGATCAATGAGGCACTGGCGAGACGGGCGCGCGCCGGCGTTCCGGCCACCGATCAGATGCCGGCGCCCGCCGTCCCGGCGCTGGCGACGACGGTCGGCCTCGGCGCCGCGGGTCGGCGGGTGGCCGGGCGCAGCGATCCGGGGCCGCTGGCGCCGGCCGCGGCGGTGGCGGCGCCGCCGTCCGTGCCGTCGCTGGCGATCCCGCGCCACAGCCGCGCCGCGTGGGTACTGAGCGGCGTCGCGCTGGCGGCGGTCGGCCTGGTGGCGGGGATGGCCATCCACGGTCGCGGTGCGCCGCCGCTGCCGCCACGCCCGGCGATCGGATCCGGGCCGGTGACGGCCGCCGCGGCGACCGTGCCATCACCCGTCGCGGCGACGGCGACGGCGCCGGCGCCGGTGGCGCCGCCGGCGTCGCAGGGCGACGTGAAGAACGATGACGGCAAGCGGACAGCGGCGGCGCCGCGGCACGGGCGACCGGCGCGGGGGCCGCGGTTCGGCCCCAACCGGGCGCCGCTGATCGAGTGAGCGGGCGCGCGCGCGTGAAGGGCGCCAGGGGCGAGCGAGAGCGAGAGACAAAGGAGGGCGGGATGCGCGGGATGGCGACGGGTTTACTGGCGGGGCTCGGGCTTTTGCTCGGGCTCGGGGCGGCGCGCGCGGCGCCCGCGGGCGGCGCGGGCGCCGACGAGGAGGCGCTGATTCGCGAGGCGCTCATGATGCGCCGGCGCGGCAACGATCGCGCGGCGCAGGTGGAGCTGCAGCGCGCCTACGACCTCGGGCACAGTCCGCGCGCCGCCGCCCAGCTCGGGTTCGCGGAGCAGGCGCTGGGCATGTGGCCGCAGGCCGAGGCGCACGTCGGCGCGGCGCTGCGCGCCCCGGAGGATCCCTGGATCCACAGGAACCGGGCGACGCTGGAGCAATCGCTGGCCGTCATTCGCGCCCACGTCGGGCGCGTCGAGATCGTCGGCGGCGCGCCGGGCGCCCAGGTGACGATCAACGGCGACGCGGTCGGGTTGTTGCCGTTGCCGGACGCGGTCGCGGTCAGCGCCGGTCCCGTCGAGATCGAGGTGCGCACGCCCGGCGCGCCGCTGGAGACGAAGACCGTCAACGTCGCGGTCGGCGAATACGCGCGGGTGGCGTTCGCGGCGGCGGCGGCGCGCGCCCCGGCGCTCGCGCAGGCGCCGGCGCGGCCGCCCGTCCTCACGCCGGTCCCGCCGGTGGGCGCCGGCGCGGCCGCGGCGCCGCCGCTGGCCCGCACGGAGCGGCCCGACGAGGGGCGCGGGCGGCGCACCGCCGGCATCGGCCTGGTGGCGGGCGGTCTGGCCGCGGTGGGCGGGGGCGTGGCCGCGTCACTCGCGGCCCGCCACAAGTTCGACGCCATCAACGCCGACGCCGCCGCCGGCCGGCCCTACGACGAGAGCAACGGCAACTGGAAGACCTATCAGACCGCGGCCGCTGCGCTGTACGTCGTC
>DATBHU010000012.1:0-1717 GCA_036557265.1 Polyangia bacterium | reverse complement strand
TGCGCTGATCGTCGCCCTCGCGGCGGCCTTCCTGCTGCACGCGCCGAGCGCGCTCGCCGACAACGGCAAGGGCCCGGGCCCGGGCCCGGCGGCCACCGCAACGCCGTCCACGACGCTCGACGACGTGCGCACCGTGATCGGCGCCGCGCAGTCCGACGCCACCGGCGCGGGCATCGACGTCGCGGTGATCGACACCGGCATGGTCCCGGTGCCCGCGCTCGCCGGCGCCAACAAGGTCATCAACGGCCCCGACTTCTCCGACGAGGCGAACAACTCGCACCGCGCGCACCTGGACACCTACGGCCACGGCACGCACATCGCGGGCATCATCGCCGGCGACGACGAGGCCGGCGGCTTCCGCGGCATCGCGCCGGGGGCGCGCCTGATCAACCTCAAGGCCGCGGGCAACGACGGCTCGACGAACCTCAACGCGCTCGTCGGCGCTGTGATGTGGGCGGTCGCGCACCGCAACGACCACGGCCTGAACATCCGGGTCATCAACCTCTCCTTCGGCACGCCGCCGACCGTCTACCAGCGCGACCTGCTCGCCTACGCGCTCGAGCAGGCCTGGAAGGCAGGCGTCGTCGTCGTCACCTCCGCGGGCAACGACGGCACCAAGGACAGGGGCCTGACGTCGCCGGCCTACGATCCGTTCGTCCTCGCCGTCGGCGCCGACGACCTCGCCGGGACGCCGGCCATCACCGATGACGTCGTGCCCGACTGGTCCAGCCGCGGCAACGGGGTGCGCAACCCCGACCTGATCGCGCCCGGGCGCTCGATCGTGAGCCTGCGGGACGCCAACTCGGCGCTCGACCTCGCTCACCCCGAGGCCCGCGTCGGCGACAACCTCTTCAAGGGGAGCGGTACCTCGCAGGCCGCGGCGGTGGTGTCCGGCGCCGTCGCGGACCTGCTGCAGAAGCGCCCCGACCTGATGCCCGACCAGGTCAAGGCGCTGCTGACCGGCACCGCCGATGCGCTGCCCGGCGCGCCCCGCATCGCGCAGGGCGCCGGCCGCCTCGACCTCGCCGGGGCGCTGGCCGCGCCGGCGCCCGACGCCACCGCAGTCAGGCAGAACTTCCAGCCGGCCGACGTGCGCGGGCTCATCATGACCCTCCTGCGCGGCGCGATGGGCAAGCGCCACGCCGACGTCGAGCCGGTCGGCCCCGACGGCCGCAACTGGGGCGGCGCGAAGTGGAGCGGCGCCAAGTGGGGCGGCAGCTCGTGGGGCGGTTCGTCCTGGGGCGGCTCCTCGTGGGGCGGCAGCTCGTGGGGCGGCTCGTCCTGGGGCGGCAGCTCGTGGGGCGGCAGCTCCTGGGGCGGTTCCTCGTGGGGCGGCGCCAACTGGGGCGACGACGGCTGATCGCGTGATCGGCGCTGACGGACAGCGACGGATGCGTCGGGGCGCCCGGGTGGCGCCCCGCCTGCGCCGCCGCCCGCGCCTCTGGCCGGGCGGCCATCCGCGCGTCTGGGCCCTCATCGTCGCGATGGGCGTCGCCGCCGCCGCGCTCACGATCTGGCACGTGCGGACGCTGCCCGCGCTGGGCCCGACGCCGCGGCCGTCGTGGTGGCTGCTGGCCCTGGCCTTCGCCGTGGCGGAGCTGTGCGTCGTGCACGTCGAGTTCCGCCGCAACGTCCACATCTTCTCGCTCAGCGAGCTGCCGCTCGCCTTCGGCCTGATCTTCGCGACGCCGTCGGCGATGCTGCTCGGCGTCCTGCT
>DATBHU010000011.1:0-7170 GCA_036557265.1 Polyangia bacterium | reverse complement strand
GACGGCGACGGCGCCATCCACGCCCGCGGCCACTCCGCGCGCGGCGCGCTCGCCGCCCGCCGCATCCTGTGGGAGGCCGGCGTGCCGCCCGCCTTGCGCGAGCGCGTGGCGGCCATCGTCCGGAACCACCAGGTGCCGTTCTTCCTGCTCGAGCGCGAGGACAGCGCCGTCGTCCAGCGCCGCGTCGCCCTGACCACGCCCGCGCGCCTGCTGGCCGCCGTGGCCGACGCCGACGCGCGCGGCCGCATCGCCGGCGATCAGCGGCGGCTGATCGACAACGTCGCGCTGTTCGCCGAGTCGTGCGCCGACGCCGCCTGCCTCGACGCGCCGCCCGCCTTCGCGTCGCCGCACACGCGCCTCCGCTACTTCCAGACGGGCGGCAAGGTCGCGCCCGACTGGCCGCAGCACGAGTCGTTTCGCTGCGAGGTCGTCCTGATGAGCGGCCTCCCCGGCGCGGGCAAGGACACCTGGGTGCGCAAGAACCTGCCCGACTGGCCGGTCGTCTCGCTGGACGCGCTCCGCGAGGAGATGGACGTCGACCCGCGCGACGAGCAAGGCGCCGTGGTGCAGGCGGCGCGCGAGCAGGCGCGATCGTACCTGCGCGACGGCAAGCGCTTCGTCTGGTGCGCGACCAACCTGTCGCGGACCCTGCGCGGATCGCTGGTGCAGCTGTTCCTCGACTACGGCGCCCACGTCCGCATCGTCTACGTGGAGGCGCCGGCGGCGGCGCTGTGGCGCCAGAACCGCGAGCGGGCAGGGCGCGTCCCCGCGGCCGTCATCGACAGGCTGCTCGGGCGATGGGAGGTGCCGGACCTGACCGAGGCCCACGCGGTCGACTGGGTCGCAGGAGGCGCGCCGTGATCTCCGCGCGCGTCTACCTGGGGCCGCTGCTGATCACCGTGGCCTACGTCGTCCTCTACTACCTGATGTTCGTCAACCAGCTGCGGGTCCGGCTGCGCCTGCGGCGCGCCTACCGGGCCCGCGGCGAGACCTTCGATCGCTACTTCGGCGCGGACCGCGAGATGCTGGCGGCCGATCGCACCGTCGGCAACATGCTCGAGCACATGCCGGCCTTCCTGGCGTTGCTGTGGCTGAACGCGATGTTCGTCGATCCGCGCAGCGCGACGGTCGCGGGCGCGGTCTACCTCGGGTCTCGCATCGTCTATCCGTTCCTGATGGGCGCGCGCCTCGGCCGCGGCGTTCCCACCCGCATCCTGTTCGCCACCGTCGCCGGCTACCTGGTCATCGCCTACTTCGTCGTGCGCCTGATCGTGAAGGCGGTCGCGCTCGACTGATGCTCCAGGGTGCCCGATCGGGACGACGTTCTCGCTGGAGTCGACGATGGCTTGTGTACGGTCCGGAATCCCGAGAACCTTACCGGAAAAGAATCGCTCTTGATTCGGCGCGCGTCGTTGCCAAATACTCCCGCCGGGTGAGCGCACGTCGTTTTTTTCCCGCCGCCGCCGTCGGCCCGACGGTGTTGCCGTTGCTGGTGCTCGCCGCGGGGTGCGCGAGCGCGGACTTCCAGAAAGCGTCCGCCGCGCGCGCCGACCGGGCGCGGGCGTCGGCGGTGGTGGTCATCGCGGCGCCCCCGCGCTCGACGCTGTGGCTCTACCGAGGGGTGGACGACGGCACCGGCTGGATGTGCGAGGGCGGGGCGGGCGAGATCGTGCAGGTGTCGTCGGAAGGCGGCTTCGTCGTGGCCAAGCTGCCCCCGCGCACCGGCCGGGAGAAGTACGCGATCGGCGAGGTCGCGATCGCCGACGGCTCCGACCGGCGCCTGCGGCCCGGCGCGAACGCGAAGGTGCCGGTGTTCAACGCCGTCCCGGGCAAGGTGACGCTGGTGGGCGGCGTCAAGGTGCTGGACGTCGGCGAGGGATTGAGCCTGCTGCCCGATCCGTCCGCGACCCCGGCGCGCGCCGCGCGGTTCCTGGCGCGCAAGGATCCGCAGGTGTCCGCGTCGCTCGGCAAGGGCAAGGTCGGCAAGGTCGGCAAGGTCGGGAAGGGGAGAATGAGCTGGGTCGCCATGCCGGACAGCTGTGCGCGCCGCTGACGCCACCGCGGCGGGATGGCGGGGCGGGCCGCCTCGCGAGTACACTTGCCTCCGGGTGATGCGTTCTTCGGGGATGTCGCGATTGCTCGTGTGGCCGATGGTCGCGGGCGTGCTCGGCGTCTGTGCGTGCCACTCCCCGGGCGCGAAACCGGATGCGGCCGTGATGCCCGACGCCGGCGTGACACCGGACGTGGGCGGGACGCCCGACGGGGACGGGACGCCCGACGCGGGCGGGACGCCCGACGTGGCCGTCACGCCGGATCTGGGCGGGACACCCGACACGGGCGTGATGCCCGACGCCGCCGGGTCGGCCGCGCTTCGCAACGTCGACGTCACCATCATCTACCCGTTGCCGGCGCCCGCTGACCTGGACGCGCTGCTGAAGCCCGGCGACGTCGGTCTGGGCGGCGCGCTGCTGACGGCGGACGTCTTCGATCAGGGACACGTGCCGGAGCTGGACGGACGCGATCCTCTCGCCGACGACGCCGCGCGCCTGGCGGCCCTGCGCGTGGTCGCCATCCGGGTCGACCCCTGTCCGGGCACCGTGGTGCCGCCGCCCGCGGGCACGATCTGCGCGCCGGAGGTGCGCCTCGTGTTCCAGTCGCTGAAGTCCGACGGCGTCCAGACCAGCGCGCGCGACGGCGCCATCCACACCTTCCACACGATGAGCCCGGCCGACTTCGAGATCTTCGTGCAGGCGCTGCGCGACATCCGCGCCGAACGGGCGGGCGATTCGCCCGTGCCGCTCGACGTGCACCCGCTGCTGCGCGAGCAGGGGCCGGGCGGCGCGTACGCGCAGCGCCTCCGGACGCTGGTGCTGGCGCACGCCGGGGTCTCGAACCTCATTCGCGTCACGCATTTCCGGCGCGACTCCCAGCGCACGATGTGGCAGTTCGCGCTGCGCGAGCTGTCAGCGGGCGCCTGGGGGGACGGGACGATCGCCACGCTCGCGGTCACGCAGGAACAGCTGGTGACGGTCGTCGGCGGGCGCTGGGACGCGGACACCACGCCGGCCATCACGTCGCCCGACGATCCCCGGCAGGTGCTCAACGTGGCGCTGGACCAGCGCCCGCAGGCGTTCTCGGCCACGGTGCGGGTCCTCAACCCGCGCGTCCACAGCAACCAGTCGATCGACTGCGCCTCCTGCCACATCGCGCCCGACATCGCGCTGTTCGTGACCTCGGCGAGGTCCCTCGCGGTCGACAACGACCCGCAGCACTTCCAGAGCAGCTATCCGCTGGACGCGGTCGCCAAGGATCCGCAGGAAGCGGTCGCCTTCCAGAACGTCCACATGACGTCCTACTCCGGCCGCGTTCTGAGCCTGGCCGCGCGCACCGTCAACGAGACCGCGGCGGTGCTCGAGACGCTCAACGGTCCCTGAGCCGGGCGCCGCGCGGCCGGCGTTCTACTTCGCCGGCGGCGGGCAGTGCCTGTCCAGGAACGCGATGACGTCCGGGAACCAGCGCGCGCTGCCGCGGTACGCGAAGCTGTGTCCGTCGGCGTGTGAGTCGCCGTAGCGCGGGTAGATCGTCACCTCCGAGACGCGGCCGGCCGCCGTCATCGCCGCGGCGAGGGTGCGGGTCGGGGTGAGGTCGAAGTCGTTCTCCGCCTGGAAGAAGAAGATGGGGCTGCGGGAGTTGCGGGCGGCGCGTTCCATCGCGGCGGGGAGATCGGCGGCGCGCGCCCAGCTCATCGCGCCCCCCGAAGCGTCGACGGCGGCGCAGTACGGCGCTCGCTCCGCGCCGAGGACCGCGAGGATCCCGCCAAAGGAATTTCCCGCCACCGCGATGCGATCCCTGGCGACGAAGGGCGCGGCGCGAAGCCACGCCAGGCCGGCCAGCTGATCGCCGAGATGGTCCGTCTCGAGCAGCTGGGTCAGCGACTTGCCGCGGTGGATCTCGTCGGAGATGAACGGGCCCGCGGACGCGCTCAGGCCCTGGCCGCGGCGCCACGGCGCGAAGAAGATCCAGCCGCGCGCCTGGAAGCGCGGTCCGATCGCCGCGAACGCCTCGTTGTTCAGCATGCCGGGCGCGCTGCCGTGGTTGTAGAGAACCGCCGGGAATGGACCGTCGCCGGGTGGGCGATACAGGACGCCGTACAGGGTCAGCTCCCCGTTGCGGAACGAGACCACCTCCGCGCCGGGCGGGGCCGCGCCGGGAGAGCCGGGCGACGGCGGCGCCTCGCGCGCGGCCGAGGCCCACGGGCGCCGGCACGCGGAGACGCAGATGACCATCGACATCAGGAGGAGCCGGCGCCGGCGCATCCCGTGTCTCTAGCAGGCGGGCGCCAAGATCGCCCAAGCCGGAGCGGGCGCCTGGACTAGACTTGGGCGCGTGCTGTCGAACGGAGATCGTCGGCGGGTCCGGTTCTGGCGGCCCGACACGCCCGCGGTGACCGGCATGTTCCGGGTCGAGCACGAGGATCGCCTGCGGAGCACCTACGCCGAGCACTTCAGCGTGGTGGTGGTCTACGCGGGCGCCCTTGACGGATGGTACCGGGGCGCGGTTCGCACGCACGTCGCCGGCGCGCTCATGTTGAAGGAACCGGGCGAGGTCCACCGCGACCTGCGGGTGCACGCGCCCTTCACGCTGCAGGGCGCCGGGTTTTCGCCGGACCTCGTCGCCGCCGCGGCCGACGCGATGGGCCTGCGCCGCGGCGGGGGCGCCGGCCTCGACTTCGGCTTCAAGGCGCCCTGCTTCGCGCCGGGGCAGCGCGCCGCCCGGCTCGCCTTCGCCATGCACGACGCGCTCGTCCGCGAGGACGCCGGCGAGCTCGAGCGCGCCACGCTGGTCGCCGAGACCCTGAGCGAGATCGTCGGGGCGGGCGCTCCGTCGATCGGGCGCGCGCCGCGGGCCGTGCGCCGCGCGCGCGCCTTCCTGCACGACGCGTTCGCGGACAAGATCACGCTCGACGACCTCGCCGCGCACGCGGCGCTGGACAAGTTTCACCTGGCGCGCGCCTTCCGCGCCGAGGTCGGGCTGCCGCCCTACGAGTACCTGATCCACCTGCGCGTCGCGCGCGTCCGGGCGCTGCTCCGGCGCGGCGTGCGCGTCGCCGACGCCGCGCAGGCCGTCGGCTTCTGCGACGAGAGCCAGCTGCACCGGCACTTCCGGCGCATCCTCGGCGTCCCGCCGGGCGCGTACGCGCGGAGCTTCGCCGCCGCCGCCCGGACGCGCCAACATCGCCCAAGCCGGGGCGCCGCCGCCGAGGCATCCTAGGCGCCATGGACAAACCCGCCCGCAGCGAAGGTCACGCCGTCGCTCCCGCCAGCATCCGTCTCGGCGATCTCGAGGTGCGCCGCCTAGGCTACGGCGCCATGCGCCTGCCCGGCAAGGACGTCTGGGGCGATCCCGACGACCCGGCGCGCGCCCGCCAGGTCCTGCGCCGCGCCGTCGAGCTGGGCATCAACTTCATCGACACCGCCTGGTATTACGGCCCGCTGGTCGCCAACCGGCTGATCGCGGAGGCGCTGCACCCGTACCCGAGCGATCTGGTGATCGCCACCAAGCTGGGCGGCAAGCGCCTGCCCAACAAGGGCTGGGCGCCGGCCCTGCGCCCCGAGGAGCTGCGCGCGGGCGCCGAGGAGGACCTGCGCACGTTGCGGCGCGAGCGCCTCGACGTCGTTCACCTCCGCCACATGTCGGCGGCGGGCGTCCCGTTCATGGAGTCGCTGGACGCGCTGCTGGCGATGCAGGCCGAGGGCAAGATCCGCCACATCGGTCTCAGCAACGTCGGCGTCCGAGAGATCGAGCAGGCGCGCGCGCGCACCCCCGTCGTCACGGTGCAGAACATGTTCAACGTCTCGGGCAGCGGCGGCGCGTTCGCCCGGCAGACGCACTCCGAGGTGGAGGACCCCGAAGGCGTGCTCGAGCACTGCACGCGGAACGGCATCGCGTATCTGCCGTTCTTCCCGCTCGCCGTCGGCAACGTCGCCCAGGCGAAGCCGGTCCTCGCCGCGATCGCCGCCGCGCACGGCGCCACCCCCGCGCAGATCGCGCTCGCCTGGCTGCTCGCCCGCTCGCCCGTCATGCTGCCGATCCCGGGCACCAGCTCGGTCGCGCACCTCGACGAGAACTGGGACGCCCGCCGCATCGCCCTCTCGCCCGCGGAGATCGCGGCGATCGCCGCCCGGGAGTAGATCGTTGGCTGTCACCCCGGCGCGCGCGCGCAAGCTGCTCCTCGGCCTCGCCGACGTCAGCGAGGCGCCGCACTTCGAGCGCGCGGCGTTCAGGACGCCGCGCCGGATCTTCGCGACGCTGGCCGGCGACGGGGCCGACGTGAACTTCATGCTCGACCCGTTCGAGCAGGAGACGTTCTGCGAGATGGCGCCGCGCGCGCTGGCGCCGGTCGCGGGCGGCTGGGGCCGGATGGGCTGGACCCGCTGCGACCTGAAGAAGGTCGACGAGGCGACCTTCGTCGCGGCGATGGAGGCCGCCCACGCGCGGGCGGACACGCCGCGGGTCAAGGGGCGCGCCAAGCGCTGAACGCGATGCCTTTCTTCGATCCCCAGCCCGTACCCGAAGGCGGCCTGCACGCCGCCGCGACGGAGCGCAACCGCGACCCGATCCTCGCGGTGCTGCGCGGCGCGCTGCCGCCGGCGGGGCTCGTCCTCGAGATCGCGAGCGGCACGGGCCAGCACGTGGCCTATTTCGCGCCCGCCTTCCCGGCGCTGCGCTGGCAGCCGTCCGACGCGTCGCCGGCCCACCTGGCGAGCATCGCCGCCTGGAGCGCGGCGTCGGGGGCCGCGAACATCGCGCCGCCCGTGTCGCTCGACGTCGAGCGCGAGCCGTGGCCGATCGCGCGCGCCGACGCGATCCTGAACATCAACATGGTTCACATCGCGCCCTGGTCGGCGGCCGAGGCGCTGTTTCGCGGCGCCGCGCGGCTGCTGCCGGCCGCGGGCCTCCTTTATCTGTACGGGCCGTTCAAGCGCGGCGGCCAGCACACGGCGCCCAGCAACCAGCGTTTCGACGAGCGGCTGCGGAGCGAGGATCCCCGCTGGGGCGTGCGCGACGTCGGCGACCTGGAAGGCCTGGCGACCGCCGCCGGTTTCGGCGCCGCCGACATCATCGAAATGCCGGCGAACAACCTGTCGCTCCTGTTCCGGCGCCGGGCTC
>DATBHU010000010.1:0-4552 GCA_036557265.1 Polyangia bacterium | reverse complement strand
GGTAGTGCAAACAACGTGAAAAGAAGCAGCGCGCCGGCCACAAACAACAGCGCGATCGTCGCCCAACGCTTGTAGAGCGCGACGGGCAGCAGACCGAGCCACAGCGCCGCCAGCGGGCCGCTGATCGTCTCCGCCGCGGTCGACGCCGACAGGCCGACGATCGCGACCGGCAGCGCGCACAGCGCCATCAACAGAAGTTTTGCGCCAGCCGGCACCAGCACGGGGCGGCCGATGCGGTGGCTGATATCGAGAACGGACTTTCGCAGGGACTGTGTGGTCATCGGTACGCCTCCGCGCACCCTCCCTGGCAAGCGCCGTGCCGCGCGCGATCAGCGATCGCGCCGCGAATTCACGCGGTTATCGCCGGTGGTTGTCGTGACGTTCCTGATGGACCAACGCAACACGTTGCATGGCGCCGCCAACAGTGGACGGCACGTTGGGCAATTCCCCCGCCGCGCGCAGATCGTCGTTGAGGGCGTCGCGCTGCTCGCGGTTGAGCGTCGTTTCGGCGCACAGGCCCGGCAGATCGCAACCGACGGTGATCGGCCGCCAATCGTCGAGGTGAAACTTCAGGTACTGGACGGCGGAGATCCGGCGTTCGTCGATCTGCGCCGGGTCGACCGTGGGCCGGACCGTGGCGCCGCCCTCGCAGCGCATGTAGACGTAGGCGGGCAGGGCGCGCCACTCGCGCAGGCGCCGGTCGCGCAGGGTCGGGTCGTCGATCTCGATCAGCAGCACGCAGCCCAGCTGGCCCCGGCCGCCCAGCAGGGCGTTGTACGTGTCCAGCTCGTGCAGGATGTCCGCTTCGCGATCGATCCGCTCGGCGCGGAGCATCTCCTGGATCTGGTACCAGATGGTGGTCGTGTTCTCGAACAGGAACGTCAGGCAGTCGCCGACGTGAATGCGCCGCTTGCGCTTGATTTCCAGCACGGCGGCCTGAGAGAACGCCCGCGTCCGCTCGTAGCGGGCGCGGTCGAGAATCTGCGAGCGTTGCACGGCGCGCATGTCGTCACCTCCTCGTCGGCTCCCCCGGAAAAGCGTCGCCCCGGTAGGCGCGGGCGAGCAGCGACATCGGATGCAGCGGCTTCCGCCCCGCGTTCTGTTCGATGTGAATGGCGGCCAGCGGGCAATCGGTGATCCAGGTGTCCGCCTCCGCGGCCTGCATCCCCTCGAACGCCTTGCGCCCGATGCGGCAGGAGGCGTCGAAGCTCTCCACCTTCATCGCGTAGCTGCCGTCGTGGCCGCAGCATTCGCCGACCGTGACGACCTGGGGGACGCCGGCGCGCTTCAGCAGATCGCGCGCCGGGAAGCCGATCGCCTGCGCGCGCTGGTGGCAGGCGACGTGGTAGGCGACCCGCTGGGGCCGCGAGGCGACGGGACGGCTGGCGCGCTCCTGCGTGCGGATCGACAGCAGGTACTCGCCCGGGTCGCGGACCGCGTCCGCCAGCTTGCGCGCTCGCTCGCGATCGGCGGGGCCGACCAGCGTCGGGTACTCGCGGCGCAACATCATCGCGCAGGTCGGGCCGACCGCCACGACCTTGCTGCCCGCGTCCACGTGCGGCCCCAGCACGTCCAGGTTGCGCTGGGCGCGGCGGCGCAGCTCGCGCAGGTCGCCGGTCTCCCAGGCCGGCATGCCACAGCAGCCGAGCCCGCGCACGCAGCGGACGTCGACGGCGTTGGCGCGCAGCACCTCGATGGTGTCGCGGCCGATCTCCGGCTCGTTGTTGTCGACGTAGCAGCTCTGGAACAGCACCACCTCGGCGCCCGGCGCGCCCTTGGTCAGCCCCTCGTCCACGGCCCAGGCCTCGAACGTGCGCGGGGCGAACGCGGGCAGCTGCTTGTCGCGGTGGATCCCCAGCGTCTTCTCGAGCAGCAGGCGGTGGGCGGTGTTGCGGTTCAGGCGGTTGGCCAGATCGCCCCCCAGTCGCGCCGCCAGGCCGAGCGCGTCCGGGTTGGCCAGCACGCGCTCGCGCAGGGTGAGGCCCCGGCTGCGCAGCTGCTGCGCCTTGTGCCGGTGCGCCAGCTTGGGGAAGTCGATCGCGAACGGGTGGCCGTCGCGCGGCGAGTAGGGGCAGTTGACCTCGCACTGCTTGCACTGGAAGCAGTCGTCCATCACGGCGGCGGTCTCGCTGCGCGTGAGCGCGCGGGCGTCGCCGTCGTGGTTGCCGTCCGCGGCCGCGAACAGCTTGGGGAACGAGTCGCAGTACTTGAAGCACATCCGGCAGCCGGCGCAGACGTCGAAGACGCGCGCCGTCTCCCGGTGCAGCGCGGCCTCGTCCCAGTAACTCGGATCTTCCGGGTCGTAGGCGAGGCCGTCCGTCGGCGCGTACCCGCGCGCCGCCGGTTGATCAGCCGACTTTCGCAAGCAACGCCTGGAAGCGCCCGGCGTGCGCCTTCTCGGCCTTGGCCAGCGTCTCGAACCAGTCCGCGATCTCGGCGAAACCCTCGTCGCGGGCGTTCTTGGCCATGCCCGGGTACATGTCCGTGTACTCGTGCGTCTCGCCGGCCACGGCGGCCTTCAGGTTGGCGACGGTGTCGCCGATCGGCAGATCGGTGGCGGGATCGCCCACCTGCTTGAGGTAGTCGAGGTGGCCGTGCGCGTGCCCGGTCTCGCCCTCGGCGGTGTCGCGGAAGTTGCCTGCGACCTCCGGGTACCCTTCGACGTCGGCCACCTTGGCGAAGTACAGGTAGCGGCGGTTGGCCTGCGACTCACCCGCGAACGCGGCTTTCAGGTTCGCGTGCGTCTTCGTTCCTTTCAACGTGGGCATTGTGACCTCTCCTTTGTTCAGAATGCGAAGCCGGTGTGGAAGACGGCCGCCAGCGAATAGCCCGTGTCGCGCATGGCGGTGATCGGGAAGGCCGCCTCGACGAACCAGTTGGCCTCGCCGACGTCGACCAGCCCCTTGTGGACGAGCGGGATGAGGCCGAAGTTCGCGGGCGCCGACACGTCGAACTTCGTCCGCAGGCCGAGCGCCACGGGCCCGCCCACGTAGATGACGCCGGGGTCGATGGTGAGGCCGGTGCCGCCCCACGGCTTGACGTCGCTGGCCGCGATCACCTCGAAGTCCACCACCCACAGGGGCGACACGTGCACGCTGACGCCGATCGGGACGGCGATCGTCAGCTGGTCCCCCGGCGTCCGGGTGGTCTGGCCCTCGCTGTGGAACGAGACCACCGGCATGGCGGCGCCGACGTGGCCGCCGACCATGCGCGTGCCGGACGAGGGCGCCGCCGGCGGCGCGGCGGAGACCACCGGCGGGGGCGGCGCCGCGGCCGCCGCGTCCTGCGCGTGAGCGCGCGCGGGGGCGACGGCGACGATCAGAGCGATAGCAGCCGCGAGCGCGACCTTCGAGACGACCTTACAGATGTCGATGTGCATGGTGTTTTCCTTTCGCAGAAGCGGCGGGCCGCTTCGTCGTGGGTTGAGTCAGGGCGACCGGCTGCGAGGCGATCTCGAACGCAGCAGGCACGGCGGTGTTGCCGGTCGCATGTTCCGGGTCGGCCGCGATCGTGAAGCTCCAGGTCCGCTCGTCGGCGGTGCGGTTGCCGGCGGTGTCGGCGATGCCGGCGGTCAGGTGCGCCGTGTAGGTCGCGCCGGGGGTGAGCGCGATCTTGTGTGGGAACAGGCCGAAGGTGCCGGCGCCGATCTGGTCGACGGCGGCCGGGACGGCCGCGCCCTTCGCGTCCACCAGCGTGAAGGTGCGCGCGTCGACGCCGGTGACCGGCTCGGAGAACGACACCTTGACCACCGCGTCGGTGTAGACGCCGCGCGCGCCCGCCTCCGGGTAGGTCGCGAGGCGGGGCGGCGCGCTGTCGGCGGCCGCGCCCTCGACCCCGATCACCCAGTTGCGGACCACCATCGGGACGGGCGGCGAACCTTCGACGACGGCCGGTTCGGTGGTGGGGTGGCGGCCGTCGCACAGGCCGCCCAGCACGCACGGCTCGAGCTCGAAGTTGTTGTTGGTGTCGACCATGTTGCCGAGGAACTTGCCGGCCACGATCGCCTCCACCGACTGGTAGTAGACGGCGGCGCTGACCGCGATCGGCCCCACGGTGCCGGCCGGGATCTCGACGGCGTAGCGATCGATCGACATCGTCGCGCCCGCGTTCGGCATGGGCTTGAGGCGCGTGTCGCGCAGATACGCGTCGTCGAACAGGTCGCCGTTGCCGTTGACGTCCTTGAACTGCAGCAGGCCGCGCGGGTTCTTCGCGTCGACGAGCTTGCCGGTCTCGTCGATCGGCAGCCCGCGCTCGTTGGTGACGAGGTTCAGCGACGTCGCGTAGGGGAGGTCCAGCGTCGGGCAGCCGTTGCCGAGCGACGCCACCGCCTTGAACTGGATCGAGAACGGATCGGCCGACCCGGCCGGCAGCGCCCAGTTGCAGCCCGGGAAGGCGGGGTCGATCATCTCCCTGTTCGTCAGGTTGCCGACGCCGACGGCGCTGCGCTTCCAGAACGAATCGCGGATGGGGAGCTCGTTCCCCGTCGCCAGGTCGTACGCGTGGACCGCGACCCAGGCGATGCGCCCCTCCGGGAAGCCGGTCGGGAAGTTGT
>DATBHU010000009.1:0-9608 GCA_036557265.1 Polyangia bacterium | reverse complement strand
GCCGTCGTTGGCGCGGACGGGCGTGGTGTACGTGTAGCCGGTGGGATCGCGCATACGCCGGCCCGCGAGCGTGTCGAGGAGGCGCCAGCGGATGATGTCGGCGGGCCCGCGAGGGGGCGTGGTGGCGAGGTGGGAGAAGCGGGCCATGCGCGTGGGCATACCACCGGTTCAGCTGCCGGGCCGGTCGGCGCGGCGCCTTGGCCCATGGCGAGGTCGATCGATGGTTACGGTGTCGGCATGGACGCAGCTGTGGAGACGAGTGTGCCGCTGGACCCGCGAGACCGACTCGCCGAGAGCGAGTGGCGGAAGGAGTCGGCCGAGTTCTGGATGAGCGCGAAGACCGACCAGAGGACGACCTACGACCTCTACCTGGAGAAGACCCCGACGGCGCCGCGGGTGCGCTTCGAGGAGGTCGCCGACGGCCGCATCCGTGGCTGGTGGGCGCGTCCCGAGGCGGCCGCCACCGAGGACGGGATCCTCTATCTCCACGGCGGCTCGTACACGCTCGGGTCGGCGAAGGCGTACCGCAACTTCGTCAGCCAGATCGCGGCGCGAACGAACGTCGCGGCGTTCATCCTCGACTATCCGCGGGCGCCCGAGGCCGCGCTGCCCGTGGCGCTCGGGCTCGTCGGCGAGGCGCGCGACTGGCTCAGCACGCGTGGCGTTCACGAGCTCGCCCTCGTCGGCGACTCCGCCGGCGGCGGGCTGGCGCTGGCGGCGCTGGCCGCGCGCGGCTTTCACGACGGCGTCATCCCGGTCGTCGCGTGCGTCGCGCTGTCGCCGTGGACGGATCTGACCTTGCCGGGCGCGGCGCGAACCTACCCGGATCCGGTGCTGCCGATCGACGGCATGCTGGCGAGCTCCGCGGCGTATCTGGGCGGAAAAGATCCGACCGATCCGCGCGCCTCGCCGGTGTTCGCCGTGCCCGAGGGCCTGCCGCCCCTCCTCATCCAGGTCGGCACCGACGAGCGGCTGCTCGACGACTCGAAGCGATACGCCGCCGCCGCCCGCGCGCGCGGCAACCTCGTGCGCCTGGAGATCTGGGAAGGCATGCACCACGTCTTCCAGGCGCAGACGGACGTCCTGGAGAGCAGCAACACGGCGCTGGATCGGGTGGCGCGGTTTCTGCGCGAGCAGTTCTAGACGGGCCCCTCTCCCTGACCCTCTCCCCGCTTCGCGGGGCGAGGGAACCGGAGGCTTCGCGGGGCGAGGGGACGGCTGCCGAGACAATCTGGACAGGCTGCGCGGGCGACCCGATACTCGACGGTCCATGCCCCCGACGCCACCCGCGTCCGCCCCGCAAGGCGCGGCCGCGGCGTCCGCTCCGTCGCCGTGTCTGGGTTTGCGCGTGGAGACGGTGCTGGTGCCCGACGGTGATCCGCTGCTGGGGCGCGTGCGTGAGGAGCGGGCCGCGGTCGCGGAGCTGCGCTTCGACTACCCGGCGGGCGCGCCGCGCGACGCCGACGAGGAGCGGCGGGCGCGCTACCTGCTCGAGAGCATGGGCGCGCTGGAGCTCGCGTGCCTCGACGAGATCACGGTCTTTCCGGGATCGACGGCCGAGTACGTCATCCGCGCCGACGGCGACGTTCACGGGCTCTGCTCGTTCACGGCCTACGCGGTGCCGCAGCTGCGGGCGCTGGGCTGGCGCGTCGACCTGCCGACGGAGTACCCGTACCAGGTCGTCGCCGCGGACGTCCCGTGGTACGCGCACGTCGCCCCGGACGACCACGACGAGCAGCCGGGGTGGTTCAACCTCGAGCTCGGCATCGAGGTCGACGGCCGCCGCGTGAACCTGCTGCCGGCGCTGCTCGATCTCCTGCAGTCGATGCCGCCCTCCGCGCCGCTCGAACGGCTGACGCCGGGCGGGCGCTCGTTCGCGCTGCCGGCCGGCGAGAACCAGTACGTCACCGTCCCGCCGGAGCGGCTGCGCATCCTGGTGAAGGTGCTGCGCGAGCTGTATGACGGCGACGCGGGCGGCGCCGGGGTGCGCTTCCCGGCCGCGCGCGCCGGCTCGCTCGGCCAGCTCGACGCCGCCTTCGCCGAACGGACGATCGCCGGCGCGGGCGCGCGCCGCGGGCTCGAGTGGACGGGCGCGACCGCGCTGGCCGATCGCGGCCGCGGCCTCGCCGGCGCGCCCGCCGCGGCGCCGGTGCCGGGCGGCCTGCGCGCCACGCTGCGCCCGTACCAGGAGGACGGCCTGCGCTGGCTGCAGCACCTGCGCGCGCACGACGCGGGCGGCGTGCTGGCCGACGACATGGGGCTCGGCAAGACGCTGCAGACGATCGCCCACCTCGTCGCCGAGAAGGAGGCCGGACGCCTGGACGCGCCCGCGCTGATCGTCGCGCCGACCAGCGTGGTCGGCAACTGGCGGCGCGAGCTGGGGCGGTTCGCGCCGCACCTGCGCGTGCAGCTGGTGCGCGGCGCCGGCCGCCGCGCCCAGTGGCTGCAGGCCGGCCGCTGCGACGTCGCGCTGACGACCTACTCGCTGCTGGTGCGCGACGAGGCGCTGCTAGCCGCTCCCGCGCGAAGCGCGGGAGTGCGGCTACCTGAAAAAACATCAATCGCACACCGCGCCTGTGGCGCGGAGCGACTGGCGTCGCGGCGCTTCTCCATGCTGATCCTCGACGAGGCGCAGGCGATCAAGAACCCGCGCAGCCAGGCCCACCGCGCCGCCGCGCGCATCAACGCCGGCCACCGCCTCTGTCTGTCGGGCACGCCGGTCGAGAACCACCTGGGCGAGCTGTGGGCGCTGTTCGACTTCCTCAACCCGGGGTTGCTCGGCGACGCCGACTGGTTCCGGCACCGCTTCTCCGTGCCGATCGAGCGCGAGCAGAACTTCGAGCGGCTGCGCGCACTGCGCGAGCAGGTCGCGCCGTACGTCCTCCGCCGCACGAAGGAAGAGGTCGCGCGCGACCTGCCGCCCAAGACGGAGATCGTGCGGCCCGTCGAGCTGGGCGGCGCGCAGCGCGATCTCTACGAGAGCCTGCGCGTCGCGGGCCACGCGGAGGTGCGGCGGGTGATCGCCAGCAAGGGGCTGGGCGGCTCGACGATGACGATCCTCGACGCGCTGATGAAGCTGCGCCAGGTCTGCTGCGACCCGCGCCTGGTGCGCGGCGAGGCGGCCACCGGCGTGCGCGAGTCGGCCAAGTACGACACGCTCATGGAGCTTCTCGGCCAGCAGCTCGCGCAGGGCCGGCGCGTGCTGGTCTTCTCGCAGTTCGCCAGCATGGTGAACCTGATCGCGGAAGGGCTGACCGCGCGCGACGTGCGCTGGGTGGCGCTGACCGGCGCCACCGTCGACCGGCAGGGCGCGGTCGACACGTTCCAGCAGCGCCGCGCCGACGTCTTCCTGATCACCTTGAAGGCCGGCGGCACCGGCCTGAACCTGACCGCCGCCGACACCGTCATCCACTACGACCCCTGGTGGAACCCGGCGGTGCAGGCGCAGGCGACCGATCGCGCCTACCGCATCGGCCAGGTGCGCCCGGTGTTCGTCTACAACCTGATCGTCGCGGGCAGCGTCGAGGAGCGCATGCTGGCGCTGCAGCGGCGCAAGCGCGCGCTGGCCGACGGCATCCTCGCGCCCGGCTCCGGCCTGCCGGTCTCCGAGCGCGAGGTGGAGGGGCTGTTCGCCCCGATGACGGCCTGACCGGGCGGCAGGCGTCGGGGGCATTCGGATTTTGCGGACGTCGATTTGGCGGCATGGGGCCGGGCCTTTGCGAACGGTCTGGACGGAAAGGACATCGCGCTCGACTGACAACTTTACGCGCCGGCCCTCCGAGAACCGGTAAGCTGAGGCCGCCCCTTGCAGCTGGTCATCGCCGAGAAGCCGTCCGTCGCGCGCGATCTGGCGCGCGTTCTCGGCATGCGCGGCGGCGGCAAGCACGCGCTCGAAGGCGCCGAGCGGGTGATCACCTGGTGCATCGGCCACCTCGTCGAGCTCGAGGAGCCGGCCGCCTACGACGCGGCCTGGAAGGCGTGGCGGCTGGACACCCTGCCGATGCTGCCCGCCGCCTTCAAGCTGCGGCCGGTGCCGGGCACGCGCGATCAGCTGCGCGCCGTGCGGGAGCTGCTGCGCGATCGGCGCTTCGACGAGGTGGTGAACGCCTGCGACGCGGGACGCGAAGGCGAGCTGATCTTTCGCTACGTCTACGAGCTGGCGGGCAGCCGCCTGCCGATCAGGCGCCTGTGGATCTCGTCTCTCACCGACGACGCGATCCGGGCGGGCTTCGGGCGGCTCCGGCCCGGGCGCGAGCTCGACGCGCTGGCCGACGCGGCGCGCTCCCGCTCGGAGGCCGACTGGCTCGTCGGCATGAACGCCACGCGCGCCGTGACGGTCAGCTCGCGGGCCGCCGCGCCCCGCCCGCGCACGGCGCCGCCCGCGCGCCGCGGCCTGCGGGGAAAGAGCGATTCGCCGGGAAAGAGCGATTCGCCGCTGTACTCGATCGGCCGCGTGCAGACGCCGACGCTGGCGATCCTGGTGCGCCGCGAGCTCGAGATCCGGCAGTTCCGGCCTCGCGACTACTGGGAGGTGCGCGGGCTGTTCGTGCCCGCCGGGACGCCCGCCGACGCCGCCGAGAAGGTGACCGCCACCTGGGGCGTCGCGCTGCCGGACGGCAAGGCGATCCGCGCGCGCCTGGCAGAGCACGCGCTGGCGGAAGGGATCGTCGCGCGCGGGGCGGCGGCGGCGCGCGGGCTTCACGGCCCCGTGGTCGAGCGGCTGCGGCAGAGGCGCGTGCGCGAGCCGCCGCCGCTGCTGTTCGATCTCACGTCGCTGCAGCGGACGGCAAACCGGCGCTACGGCCTGTCGGCGACGGCGACGCTGGCGGCCGCCCAGGCGCTGTACGAGCGCCACAAGATCCTCACCTACCCGCGCACGGACTCGCGCCACCTGACCAGCGACATGGCGAAGGAGCTGCCCAAGCTGTTCGGGGCGCTGGCCGCGCTGCCCGACTACGCGCCGTTCGCGGCGCCGCTGCTGGCGACCCCGCCGCCGCGCTCGCGCCGCGTGTTCGACGACGGCAAGGTAAGTGACCACCACGCGATCGTCCCCACCGGCAAGCCGGTGCGGCTCGAGGATCTGTCGCGGGACGAGGGGCGCATCTTCGACCTGGTGGCGCGGCGCTTTCTGGGGGCCTTTCACCCCGACGCCGAGTTCGCGCTGACCGACGTCGTCATCCGCGTGGGCGCGCCGGACGGCGCGTCCGACGGCGCGTCGGCCGGCGCGCCGCGCGCCGGGGCCGAACCGCGCGACGCCGACGCGGGCGCAGACGAGACGCTGGTGACGGCGTTGCCGCCGCCGCCCGATCGCTACCGGGCGCGCGGGCGGGTGCGGCTGGTGGCCGGCTGGCAGGACGTCGCCAACTTCGGCGCGCCGTCGGGCGAGCGCGGAAAGCGCGGTGAGGCCGCGGACGGGGAGGGCGGTCCGACGCTGCCGCCGCTGGCGGAGGGGCAACGCCTGGACGGCAAGCTCGAGGTCGTGACCAAGCAGACGCGCCCGCCGCCCCGCTACACGGAGGCGGCGCTGCTGGGCGCGATGGAGTCGGCGGGGCGCGAGATCGCCGACGACGACCTGCGCGCCGCCATGCGCGATTCGGGCCTGGGCACGCCGGCGACGCGCGCCGCAACGATCGAGACGCTGATCCGGCGCACCTTCGTGGCCCGCGACGGCAAGAACCTCGTGCCCACCGACATGGGCATCGGGCTCGTCGACGCGCTCCCGGAGAAGAGCCTGGCCTCGCCCGAGCTGACCGGGACCTGGGAGGCGCGCCTGGCGCGCGTGGCGCGCGGTGAGGAGACGCGCGCCGCGTTCATGGCGGACATCTCGCGCTACGTGCGCGACGTGGTGACGGCGATCCGCGGCGGCGCCGGCGTCGTGCGGGCGCCGGGAGGGACAGCGACGACGCCGGCGCGTCCCACCGACGTCGCGTCCGCGTCCGCGCCCCCGCCGCCGAAGCCGCCCAGGGCCCGGGCGGCGGCCGGCGCCAAGCCCGTCGCCACGACGCTCACCTGCCCGCGCTGCAAGCAAGGCACCCTGGTGGCGGGGAACCGCGGCTGGGGCTGCGCGCGCTGGCGCGAAGGCTGCGCGTTCGTGATCTGGTTCGAGATCGCCGGGCGCCGCATCACCGACGCCGAGCTGACGGACCTGGTGTCGAAGGGCAAGACGCGCAAGCGCAAGTGGCGCTCCGGCGCGGGCGCGGAGATCGGAGGCCGCCTGGTCCTGGATCTGTCGGCCACGCGCGACGCCGGCGCGGCGCGCCTGGACGCGCCCGGCGACTAGCCCGCGGCCCTCGAGCTGTTAGAGTTCTCCGTCGGGATCGCAAGGGAGGGACGACATGAGCAGCCTCGGCAGCATACTGGGTCGGACGCCGGTGGACTCGATCAGCGACGTGCTGGCGCGGATGCAGGAGATCGACGGCGCGCTGCCCCCGACGGACGGGATCGCGTGCTTCAACAAGCTCTACATGACCGTCACGGCGGACGTGATGAAGGCGGAGACGGACGGCAGCTTCATCAGCAACGGGTTCCTGACGGCGCTCGACGTCGCGTTCGGCAACCTCTACTTCTCGGCCCTGCGGGCGCTCGAAGCGGGCGCTGTGATTCCGCGGGCGTGGGCGCCGCTGTTCTCGGCCCGCGCGGCCGGGGGGATCGCGCCGCTGCAGTTCGCGTTCGCCGGGATGAACGCGCACATCAACCGCGACCTCCCCGTCGGGCTGGTGCAGGCCTTCAGCACGCTCGGCATCGACATGGAGCGGCCCAGCCCGCAGTCGGAGGACTTCGATCGCGTCAACGCGGTGCTGTCCGCCACCGAGGCCGAGATGCGCGACCGCTACTTCACGCCGCTCATGGACGAAATGCACCAGCACTTCGACGGCGTCGACGACGTCGTCGCCAACTTCAGCGTGAAGGAAGCGCGCGCCGCCGCCTGGGTGAACGGCGCGGCCCTCTGGCATCTGCGGGCGTTCCCCTCTCTCAGCGCGGACTATCTGGACGTGCTCGACGGCATGGTCGGCTTCGCGGGCCGCGGCCTGCTGGTGCCGCTCGGCTGACAGGGACGTGAGACGCGCGCGCCGTCACGAGAGTAGACTGCGGCCATGGACCAGCTGGATCTGCCCGCGCGCGCCCCGGACCGCAACGTGGGCGCGCTGTCCGTCGACGCGCAGTGGGTCGCGGACAAGCTGTCCGAGTACGGCTTCAAGATGGTCGATCTCGAGGGGCTGTACCCGGCCGCCGAGACCGTGGCGATCGAATGGGCCGGCCGCGGCGACGAGCTGATCTCGATCGACCTCGTGACGGGCGAGATGCGGCGCCGGTTCGGGCTCAAGTTCAGCAACACGGTGCGGCCGTTCCTGGCGCGCATGCTTCGCGACCGCCGCCCGTCGCTGCGCGCGAAGATCGAGGTGACGACCACGTCCCGGGGCAAGAACCGCAACGTCAAGGTCGCGATCGATCACCTGAACGTCGTCGCCGTCATCCACCGGGCCGCCGACGGCAGCGAGCAGCGCATCGAGCTGGCGGACGTGCCCGCGGCCGTCGCTCGCATCAAGGCCGCGCAGGCGCCCGCGGGGCCGAGGACGAAGACCAGGTCGGAGACGAAGTCGGAGCCGAAGCCGAAGACGGAGCTAGACAGCGACGTTCCGTTCTGAGCCGCGGCCCGGCGGGGCTCAGGGGCGCGCGCTCAGGAAGTCGCTGATGCGGGCGAGGGCGGCGTCGGGCAGCTCACCGCTGCGCAATGGCGGCATCCGGTCGGGCGAGGCGCGCGGCAGCGAGAGGCGCCGCGCGACCTCGGCGGCGCCGGCGGCGTCGAGGCGGTCGAGGGCGGTGGCGTCGAAGCGGCTGCGCGCGAGGCGGGCGTCGGCGCGGCCGTCGTGACAGCGGGCGCACATGGTCTGCAGCAAGACGTCGGCGGCGGCGCCGTCGTCGGGGATGAATCCGATCGCGCGCACCGCGTCCGGGGCGATCAGGCCGGACAGCCTGGTGAACGCGTCGTCGCCCGGCGCGGCCGTGCGTGACGCGACGAACGTCGCGAAGTCGGCGCCCACGACGGCGCGCGCCGTGCCGTCGAGGATGTCGGGGTCGAAGTACGGCACGGGCAGCCCGCGCGCGCGCATGCCGGCGCGATAGCTGGCCCACGCGCCGCCCGCGCCGTCGGCGCGTCCGGTCAGCAGGCGATCGCATAGGATCTGCTGCGACGGGAACGGATCGGGTTCGGAGAACGCGCAGTCCGGCGCCACGCAAGGGACGTCGCCGGTCCCGCGGGCCTGCCCGGCGGCGTAGTAGATGAAGGACGACAGGTCGTAGCCGCTCGGCGCCGCGACGAGATCGGCGACCGCCACGCCGCCGTGCCGCCCGTCCGGTCCGTCGACCTGCACGAGCAGCTCGGCGCCGTCGGCGGCGATCGTCCCGTCGACCTGGACGTTCGCGCCCGACGCGTCCGTGCAGACCGTCGGCGGCGTGACGCCGTGAAAGTCGCCCCAGTGCATCCAGGGGCCGTCGATCTGGCGCATCAGCAGGCGGCGCGGCGCCGCGCCGACGGCCCCGCCGCCCGCGCCGTCCGGGCGATGACAGGAGCTGCAGTCGAGCGGCGTGTCTTCGAGATCGCGATCCGCGTACAGCGTCCAGCCCTGCCAGCCGGACTCGAGGCGAGCGGTGAGCAGGTCCGCGGCCGCGCAGTCGGCGCCGCACGCCGGCTGAAACGCGAGCAGGTAGAGGTTGAAGTCGTTCGCGGCCGCGTCGTAGCCGACCAGCTCGACGAACGGCTCGCCGCGCGAGAACGCGGCGGCCGCGATCCGATCCGCGTCGAGCGGCGAGTAGCGCGGGAACACGACGACGCGCGGGTTCAGCGCCGAGACGGTCCGCGCCGCGAGACCGAGCGAGTGCGTCGCCACCGCCGCGAGGCCGCCGCTGTCCGGGCCGACGCCGAGCACGCGGTACAGATCCGCCAGTCCGCCCAGCGCGGGCGCCGGCGTCGCGCAGAGCGCGCGCGCCACGGGATCGCCGGCGCCCCGGCCGCACGCGACGGCGGTCTGGGCGGGCCCGGTGCCGACGCGGTCCAGCCAGGCGTGCTCGACGTCGCCGGGCGAGACCGCGAAGCGCGATGCCGGCGCCGTCCCGTCGCCGCAGCCGCCGGCGCCGAGCGCGACCGCGATCGGCGCGACGCCGAGCAGCGCGCGCCGCCGCCGCGCGCCCGCGACCAGCAGCGCCGCCACCAGCGCACACCAGCCGAGCCGCGACGTCCGCGCCGGGGCGGCCGCGCACGCGCATCCGCCGCCGCCGTCGTTGCCGCCGCCGTCGCCGGTACCACCGTCCGTCGCCGGCGTGACGCCACCGTCCGTCGGCGGCGGCGCGGCCCCGATCGAGAGGTTCGCGCAGTGGTGATAGAAGCAGCTGCCGCTGCCGCCCACGTCCGCCTGCATGAACTCCAGCACCTGCAGCGTGCAGCCCGCGCACGTCACGTCGCGGGGCAGCGTCACCTGGAACGACTGGGGGCCGCCCAGCGGATCGGTGTGCGGCAGCATCCCGTCGGCCAGCACCGGGTAGACGGGCGGGTCCTGGACGTCCAGGCCCATGCAGGTGCCGGGCAGCGTCGTGGCCGGATCGGGCGGCAG
>DATBHU010000008.1:0-2622 GCA_036557265.1 Polyangia bacterium | reverse complement strand
TAGAACGCGTCCATGTCCTGGGGGATGATCGCGCGCGGCGCGGCCGGGCCGCCGCCGTCGTCGCCCGGGGGGCCGCTACTCGTCGCCGCCCCCGCCGCCCTCGTCGCCGCCGCCCGCGTCCTCGTCCTCGCTGGCCTTTCGCTTGCGCTTCGGCGGCGGCGGCGGTTCCTCCGCCTGCTCGGGCATCTTGATCTCCGTGCCGCCCATGGTGACCGCCAGCGTGACGCTGCCGCTGAAGTACTGGTCGACGGCGCCGCCCGCGACGAAGCGCTGGGTGCACACCATCGTCGTCGCGTTGCAGTTCATCGACGAGAAGTAGCGGCGCCAGTCGCCGCTCGCGCGCACCTCGAGCATCGGCGAGATCCGGTAGCCGAGGCCGATCGACCCGTCGACGCCGTTGACGCTCGAGTACGGGAAGACGTCGTGGAATTGTCCGCCCTTGTTGAAGATCCAGCGATAGCCGACGCTCGCCATGAACGAGAGCTGCGCCGGCAGCTCGAAGTGCACGCCGATCCCCGGGCGCAGGTAGCGGTAGATCGTGTCGGGGATGCCGAGATCGCTGCGTGGCTTCGTCGCGTCCGTGGTCTTGAACGTGAAGGCGTGCTCGCCGCCAGTGAGAGTGCCGTAGAAGAAATGGCCGGCCCCGAACGGCATGCGGTAACGCGCGCCGCCCGAGAACTCGTGCACGGTGGTGTTGAACTTCGCGCCGGTCGGAAAGCAATCGGGCCCCTGCGCGCCGCAGCCCGCGTCCGAGGGCAGCGACGACGAGATCAGGAACGCCTGCTCGATGTGCCCCTCGACGCCGAGACCCTGCAGCGCGCCGTCCACGAACGGGCCCAGCGGGTACCAGACGATGCTGGCGACCACCGAGGGTCCGGCGCCCAGCGCGTAGCTGCGCAGGCCGGGGCTGCTGATGTCCTGGTGGTAGGCGAGGCTGCGGTTGATGAAGCCCGGGCCGACCTGGAAGTCGAAGGTCGGCGGCATCACCTCGTCGGGCGGCTCGACGACGTCCGCGCCTTCGCCCTCCATCTTCACCTTCTTCTTTTTCTTCTTCCTGGGCGGTGGGGACGGCGGCAACTCTTCACCGCCGCCTTCGGCCGCCGCGACCTCGGTGCCCTTCTTCGACTTCGTCTTGGTCGGCTCGGGCGCCGGCTCGGCTTCCCCGCCCGCCTCGCCGGCGTCGGGCGCGTTCTCGTTGTCCTCCGGCGCCTCGGCCACGACCTTCTGCGGCTTCTTCGCGCCCGACGGAGGCTTGCCCTGTTCGATCGCGCTGCCCAGCTTCGACCAGAAGCCGCTCGCCACCGCCGCGGCGATCTTGCGCGGGTTCGCCCCCGCGAAGCTCGCCTCGCCCAGCAGCGACCCGTCCTTGCCGTCGTGGACGCCGAGCTTCGCGCGCTTCTTGCCGATCTCGCCGGTCACGATCGCCCCCAGAGCCAGCTCCTTCGCGACTTTCTGGAAACCCTCGTCGTTGTCCAGCAGGGCGCCGGTGTTGGCGAGGCCGATTTCCATCTCGCGCGATTTCGCGAGATCGTAGCCGTGCGCCTTCAAGATCTGCATGACCTTCTTCCGCACCAGCGCCTCTTGCACCCCGTCGAATTTCGGGACGCCGACGCGTTTGGACGCCGCGTGCGCCGCCGCCGGGGACAACGTGGACAGCGCGGAAAAGAAGAGGGCGCCGACCAGCAGCGCGAGAAAACCGACCTGGACGCGGGGGGCTCTCGTCGTCACGCGTCAGCAAAGTACTATTAGGAAGGATTCTTTTACAAGGTCGGCGAAGCGGGGGCGCGCGAAGCGGTGGACGTTTGCGGGGATCGCCCTACTGGGCATCGCCCTGCTCGGCTGCGCCTCGGGCCGGACCGGTCCAGGTCCGCGCGTCGTCTTCGATCAGACCTCGCCGTTCGGGCGCGTGCTGGTCATCGACGAGGGGCCGCTGCGGGTGATGCGTTTCGGCTCGCCGGCCGGCTCCGAGCAGAGCGCCATCGAGCGCGGCAACCCGCGTGCGCTCCCGCTCGAGTACACGCGCTATGCGCTGCTCGGTCTCGCCCACGCCAACCAGGGCCGGCCGCGGCGCATGCTGATGGTCGGCCTGGGCGGCGGCACGTTGACCACGCTGGTCCATCGCGCGTTGCCGGAGATGATCATCGACGCCGTCGAGATCGATCCGGTCGTCGTGGCGGCGGCGCGCGCGCAGTTCGGCCTGCGCGAGGACGCGCGCTACCGCGTGCACGTCGCCGACGCCGCCGCCTGGATGACGGCGGCGCGCGGCGAGGAGACGTACGACTACATTCTCCTCGACGCCTACGCGGGCGAAGAGATCCCGGCCGCGCTCGGGACGCCGGCCTTCTTCCGCGCGGTGGCGCGGCGGCTCGCGCCCGGCGGGGTGGTCGCGATCAACGTCGCGGAGATGGAGGCGGAGGGGCTGGCGGTCACGCGCGCCTTCGCGGGCGTGCTGGCGCCGTTCGACTGCCGGCGCACGCCCGTCGACGGCAACGTGCTGCTGTTCGCGGCAGCAGGTCCGCACGCGATCGATGCGGCGGCGATGGGGCGCTGGTTCGCCGATTGGGACGCGCGCGGCGTGACCGACTTCTCGCTGCTCGCGCTGGCGGCGCGCCCCACCCGCGG
>DATBHU010000007.1:0-13750 GCA_036557265.1 Polyangia bacterium | reverse complement strand
CGCAAGAACCGTTCGAGGATCGTCTGCGCGTTGATCTCGGCGAATGGTCGCGGCGTGATCGCGAGCAGCTGGCCGACGTCGCTGGCGACGTATGCACCGGTGTCGTTCGCCATGTAGTAGAGCGGGCGGACGCCCAGGTGATCGCGCGCCGCGAAGATGGAGCCTCGTCGTCCATCCCACACGGCGAACGCGAAATCGCCGATGAGACGGCGGGGCGCGTCCTCCCCCCAACGCAGGTAGGCCTTCCACGCGAGCTCCGCGTCGCTCGCATCCAGAGCGGCCTCGCCGAGGTCCAGCGCGCGGCCGACCTCGCGACGATTGTAGAGCCGGACATCGCCGACGAAGAGAAGCTGACGCTCGGGGTCCCGGAGCGGCGCTGCGCGGCGATCGCGGTCGACCACCGCCCACCGCGAAATGCCCGCCGACGCCCGCGGCGCTGACACCACGGCCTGGCCCTCGGGCGCGGGGCACGGCCACGCCCGCAGCAGAGCGTCTACAGTATTGGCCGGCGAGCCTTCGTCAGCGAACGTTGCGGCGAGAGCAATCGCGAACATTCATGACGCTCGCGGATGCTCTGGCCGGTTCGAGACGGCCACCGGATCAATGGAAGACGACCACCCGTCCAGCGGCGGACGTGGTGGCTTCACCGACCGCGAAATCACCATAACCGTCGCCGTCCGAGTCCGGAATGATGGTGCCGGTGGTGTAGCCGGCCCAGGCGGAAGGCATGCGGCCCAGGATGGAGACCAGCTTGCCACCGAAGCTCGCGCCAGGGCTCGCGAGGTTGATCGACCCGGACAGCGAGGGGATGACCGACCCGTCGATGACGTAGATGGGCAGGCTCACTCCTGCCTGGCCTGCGACGATCAGGTCGGGGCTGGCGTCGCCGACGAGCGAGACGAGCAGCGACGTCCCCTTGACGCCACCACCGACGTTCACGACACCGAACGAGTTGCCGGACCCCGAATCGGTGAAGCGCACGGCGGCGGCCGGCGCGCCGCCTGATGTCCCGGTGAAGGGCCCGTCGGCCACCGTCCCCAGGTGAACATCCACGTACTGGCCCGTCGTCGCGCCGATCGAAAGGGCTCCGGGCGAAGCGCCGAGCGCGCCGATCAGGCCCAGCGTGATGCCGTAACGATCAGCCGCCGACCCCACCGTCGAATCGTCGCTCATCGCGGCCGTGATCGGCCCGGGCGTCGCCTGGCCCGCGAACGCGTACACGGTCCCCGCGGTGGACGACGAGGAGACGAAGCCGTGATTGAGGAACGGCCCCAGGCCGATGCTGGCGACGCCGAACGAGACGCCCGGCAACGCGCCGTCGACCTCGAGCGCCGCGGCCGAGCCCGGGATCGTCACCGACGCGAACGACGAGCTGCCCCTGACCACGAAGGCCGCGCCGTTGCCCGCGGTGGCGGTGCGAAGGCGGAACGCGATCAACAGGTCGTCGGCGCCCGCGCCGTCGAAGTTGCCGAGCCGCGCCAGGTTCCGGAAGCTCATTCCGGTCAGCGTCGAGTCAGCGGAGATGACGTAGTTGGCCTGCGTGTCGGTCAGCGCCGCCGGCCAGGCGTTCGTCGTTCCCCACGAGGCGGGCGGGTTCTTGCGGCTGAAGATGTAGACCTTGCCGTTGCCATCGTTGGCCGCGGTGATGGCGATGTCGTCGAGCGTGTCGCCGTCGAGGTCGCCGGCGTCGGCGACCGCCATTCCAAATCCGGTGGCGGCGCCCGTGAACGTCACGGTCGGGGTCGCGGCGTATCCGCCGCTCGCCCCCATGAACAGGTACGCCCTGCCGCTGCCGTTGGAACCGACGAGCAGGTCCGACATCCCGTCCCCGGTGAAGCTCGAACCCGCCGGCCGCCCGAAGTCACCCGCACCGTCGACGTCCTGGCCGATGTGATCGCTCGCGGCCAAGCCGCTCACGACGCTGACGAGAAACGACGCCCGGGTCGCCGCATTGGTCGGGACGATCGCGCTGACGTTGCCGGCCGCGTCCTTCGCGCGCACCGCGAAGTAGTAGTCGTTCTCGATATAAAGCGGCGTGACGTCGATTCCGTCGGGCTGCAGACGCGCCGGCGGCGAGCCGGTGTACGTGACGGGCGTCGTCACGCTGGCGTCGTCGAAGTTGGCGGCCGTGATCGGCACCTTCGCGTAGCGGACGTCGTAGCCGGCGACGGGCGCACCGTTGTCGCCGGGAGCCGGCCAGGACAGCCGCACGGTCGTCCGCCGGCGATCGGTCACCGTCGCGTCCAGCGTCGAGGGCGCGTCGGGCGCGGTGAAGTCGACCGTGACGGTCACGCTGCCGGTGCCGACGCCGCGGTTCAGGATGTCGCTGGTGGTGGCGACGATGGTGCTCGGCCCCTCGGGCAGCGGAAAGACGCCCAGCGAGGCGTTGCCGCTGCCGTCGATGGCGACCGCTCCGGACCCGAGCGTGGTCCCCCCGATGGTGAACGTGACCGTGCCGCTGGTGATCGGCTGGCCGTCGCCGGTGACGTGCACCGTGATGAGCCCCTGCCACCCGGGCGTGGTCGTGTCCTGGTCGGGATCGCAGCCCGGCGCCGGCGAACCGGCCGGGCAGAGCACCTGGCCGGCGGTCGGGGTGGTGAACGTGACGACGGGCGCGGAGCCGATGGTCACGCTGCACGGAACCGGAGCCAGCGCGGTCTGGTTGCCGGCCGGATCGGTCTCGGTCGCGGTGACGTCGTTCTGGCCGGGATCGAAGTCGACCGACGGGAAGGTCGCCACGCCACCCGCGAACGTCGGGTTCATGTACGTGTCGGTGGTCGCGCCGTTCGCCACCTGCAGGACGACGCTGCCGGTCTCGGCGGTGAAGCTGACGGGCTGCTTCACCGTCGTCGACGACTGCTGGAAGCTGCCGCACAGGGTGGCGGGCGGCGCGAGCGTCAGCACGGGCGGCACCGGGTCGACCCACAGATCGACGGGGACGCTGGTGCCGATGCTGGCCGGGTTGACCGGGTCGGTGACGCGCACGCGCAGCTCGGTCGGCGTCGCGATCGTGCCGTTCGTGTTCTCGATGCTGCTCGGCAGGGTGACGCCCGGGAAGTGCGCCGCGAAGCCGAGCCCGGCCGGGCAGTTGTCGCCCGTCACGGCCGCCACCGCCGTCACCGAAGCGCCCAGCTGGTTCAGCGTCCCGCCGCTCAGACCGACGAACAGCGCCGCGCTGCCGTTTCGATCGGTGCACGCGACGACGTCCGCCTGCGCGCCGGGCGTGTTGGCGTCCAGGTCGCGCACGCCCACCGGCGCGTTCGCGGCCAGGATGTGCTTGGACGGATCGTTGAACGCCGGCGCGTCCGACACCGGCTTGATCACCTGCACCGACGGCAACGTCGACGCGCACGAGACCCCCTGGATGGTCGCCGTGGTCGGGTTCCCCGCCGCGTCCTTCAAGGTCACCGTGATGTTGAACGGCGCGCCACCCGGGCAGGTCACCGGCACGCAGGCGTCGGTGTTGATGGCGGAGACGGACGCGGTGCCGACGCAGCTGGCGGAGCCGCCCAGCGCGACGCACAGGTTGTTGACCCCCGCGCCGAGCGAGGCCGGCAGGTTGGCGGCGTCGGTCGAGGCGGTCCGGCCGCAGACGTTGAACCGGCCCTGGCTGTCGAGATCGGTCGGACCGAAGAACTGTCCGTCGGCCGGCTGCGTCACCGTCAGGTCGGGCGCCGTCGTATCGACCGGGAAGCTGGTGCGCGGCGAGCTACCGCTGATCCCCGCCAGGTTCTTGCACGTCGCGATCACCTGGTAGGTGCCGTCGGGCGACAGCGGCAGCCCGAACGTCGCGCTGCCGCCGCTGGCGGTTCCGTTCAGCGTGGTGACGTTGGTGGTGTCGGTCGCGTTGTTGTAGGCGAGCGTGATCGCCTGGCCGTCCTCGGCGTTCGTCGTCACCACGAACTTCACCTGGTACGGCGAGCCGATCTGGCTCTCGCGATCACCGGCGGGCGCCAGCACGCCGTTCAGCGCGGGGTGGGTCGCCGTGATCGAAGGCTGCGAGATGTTGCACGTCGGCGGCGTGTTCGGGCAGTTGACCGTGATGGTCGACTTCACGTCGCAGGCCGCCGTGCTCGGGAACTGGATCGAAAGCGCGCTCTGGCCGGACGACGCCAGCTGCTGCGAGACGAAGCTGGCGGTCCCGGTCGCCACCGTCGCGGTGCCGAGCAGGAGGTTGCCGTTGTTGAACAGCTGGACCGTCGTGCCGTCCGGCGCGTTGGTCGAGATGCGGACGGTGTACCGGAAGCCGTCGCCGCAGTTCATGTTGTCGTCGTCGGCGACGGTCAGCGTCGCGCCGTCGAGCGGCGCCGTGAACGCGGCCGTGTAGCAGGCGGTCGTGCCGCCCGTGCCGCCGCCACCGGTGCCGCCCCCGCCCGTGCCGCCACCGCCCGTGCCGCCGCCCCCCGTGCCGCCGCCCCCGGTGCCGCCGCCACCCGTCCCACCACCGCCCTTGCCGCCACCGCCGGCGCCGCCGCCGGCCGTCCCACCGCCGCCGCTCCCGCCGCCGCCCTTACCGCCGCCGCCCGTTCCACCACCGCCGGCACCGCCGCCCGCCGTCCCGCCGCCGCCGCTGCCGCCGATCGACCCGCCCGTGCCGCCGCCGCCGCTGCCGCCGATCGACCCGCCCGCTCCGCCGCCGCCCGAGCCGGCCATGCTTCCTCCGTTCGACCCACCCGATCCGCCGGTCCCTTGACGAGGGATGTCGTCACCACACCCGGCCAGCGAGCCGAGGTAAGCGACAAGCGAAATCGAAGCAAGCCGAAACCGGATCTGCATGAATCCTCCGAACCAGGGGTTACCGACGTTTCGCCGAAAAACTAAAGGGTTTCCAGATTAAATGTTTTTGCGCGACGCGCCTAGCCCCGTCTTGGGCGGTCCTCGGTGGTGTTATAGTTCAAGCTCATGAGCAGCACGGCCGTGCCCCGCGAGCGCATCGCCGCGCCGGCTGACCGGGTGGCCGCGCTCGAGGCCAACATCGCGCGCGTGCTGCGCGGCAAGCCGGGCGCGATCCGCCACGCGGTCGTCGCGCTGCTCGCGCGCGGTCACCTGCTGATCGAGGACGTCCCGGGCGTCGGGAAGACCACCCTGGCGCGCTCGCTGGCGCGCTCGATCGGCGGCAGCTTCCACCGCGTGCAGTTCACCAGCGACCTGCTCCCGTCGGACGTCGTCGGCGTGTCGATCCTCGATCCCAAATCGGGCGAGTTCGAGTTTCGCCCGGGGCCGGTGTTCGCGAACCTGGTGCTCGCCGACGAGATCAACCGGACGCCGCCGCGGACGCAGAGCGCGCTGCTCGAGGCGATGAACGAAGGGCAGGTGTCGGTCGACGGCCGGACCTATCCGCTGGAGCAGCCGTTCCTGGTGATGGCGACCCAGAACGCCGAGGAGCGCTACGGCACCTATCCGCTGCCCGAGTCGCAGATGGACCGTTTCCTGCTGCGCATCCGCATCGACTATCCGTCGGCGGAGGACGAACGGCGCATCCTGCTGGAATCGGCGGGGCGCCCCGAGGAAGCGCTGGGGCGCCTCGAGCCGGTGCTGTCGGTCGCGGAAGTGCGCGCGCTGCAAGAGGCCGCCGAGCGCGTGCACCTGTCGGTGGAGCTGGCCGACTACATCGTCGCGGTCGGGCGCGAGACGCGCCGGTCCCCGCACCTGTCGCTGGGCGTGTCGCCGCGCGGACAGCTGGCCTGGCGCAACGCCGCCCGCGCCGCCGCGCTGGCCGACGGCCGCGACTACGTGCTGCCCGACGATCTCAAGTCGCTCGCCGGGCCGGTGCTGGCGCACCGGATCGTGCCCGCGTCGCCGGTCGAGGCGCTGACGCGCTCGCGCAGCGACGTCGAGCGCGTGCTGGCGGACATCCTCGACCGGCTCCCCGCCCCCGGATGATGGTCCGGGCCGGACGAGGCGCCTGGATGGCTGGGCGACGCGGCTTTGCCGCGGCGACCAGCGGGGGCTTGGGGGGACGCAGAGGCGCCCAGTATCGCAACGACGAGCAAGCTGATGTCCAAGGCGCCGGGCGGTCCCCCCAACAATAGAAGACGCCAGACGCCGACCCGCGAAGGGTGGTGGTTCCTGGCGGCGACGCTGCTGGTCGGCGCCGCCGCCATCGACGCCGGCATCAACCTCTACTTCCTCACCTTCGGGATGATGGTCTGCCTGCTGGTCGCGGGCGTCGCGCTGTCCGAGCTGGGCCTGGCCGGGCTGCGCGTGCGTCGCGTGCTGCCCCCGGCGATCCACGCCGGCACGCCTTACCTGATGGGGATCGCGCTCGAGAACCGGAAACGCCGCCTGCCGTCGTTCTCGATCGAGGTCGAGGACCTGGTCGACGGCCGGCCGATCGAGAAGCGCTGCTACTTCCTCAAGCTGCCCGCGGGCCGGCTGCAGGAGACCGCCTACCGCAACACGATCGCGCGGCGCGGGCGCTACCGCCTGACCGGCTTCCGCCTCGCGACGAAGTTTCCCTTCGGCCTGTGGCCGCGCGCGCGCACGGTCGTCGACGCCGACGAGCTCTTCGTCTATCCGGCGCTGATCCCGCCGTCCGAGGCGCTGCTGCGCGGCCTGCCCGCCCACCCCGCCGCCGGTCGATCGTTCGCGCCCAGCCGCCAGGGTGAGTTCCGCGGGCTGCGTGCCTTCCGCTCCGGCGACGACCCGCGCGACATTCACTGGCGCACCAGCGCGCGCCGCGGCCTGATGCTGGTGCGCGAAAAGGAGGACGAGGAGACGCGCGCCGCGACGGTGGTCCTCGACAACGATCCGGCGGCGGGCCAGGACCCGACCGCCTTCGAGCGCGCGGTCTCGGAGGCGGCGGGCATCTCCGTCGAGCTCGTGCAACGCGGGTTCAGCGTCGGGCTGGCCGTGCGCGGCGGCGAGGTTCGTGCCGACGTCGGCGGGGCGCAGGTGGAACGCATCCTGCGCGCGCTCGCCGTCATCGCGCCTGACGCGGGGCCGCTGCCCGCGGTTCGCGCCGGCATGGTGGTGCGTGTCCGTCCGGGCGTCGCCCCGGCCCTGGAGACGTCGGGCGCCCCCGCGCGCGAGGACCCACGCATGAGGTGGGGCGGCGCATGAGGTTCGCGTCGGCGCACAAGCTGGTGACCTACCTGCTGGTGCTGGCCGCGCTGGCGGCGGTCGCGACCACCCGGGCGCTGGCGCCCGCCAGCGCGCTGGCGTTCCTGGCCGCCTGCGTGCTGTCCTTCACGGTCGAGAGCGGCGGCCGCGTCGCGCGGGCGCTGGATCGCGCGGCGCCGGCGGTGCGGGCGGCGGCGATCGCGATCTTCGCCGCCATCGCCTGGCGCGTGTGGCGGCGCATGCCGGACTCCGACGTCGCGCCGGCCTTCGATCTCGTGCTGGCGCTGCTCGGCTACAAGCTCTTCTTCCGGCGCGTCCATCGCGACTACGTGCACGTCGCGGCGCTGACGTTTCTGCTGGTGCTGGTGGCGTCGACGATCGCGCACAGCTTCGTGTTCGTCGCGACCTTCGCGATGTACGTCGTCGTCGCGGTCTGGGCCCTGATCCTCTTTCACCTGCGCCGCGAGATGGAAGAGAACTACCTCATCAAGCACTCCGCGCAGGCGCCCAGCCAGAAGGTCGGCGTGGGGCGAATCCTCGGTTCGCGGCGTGTCGTCGGGGGCGCGTTCTTCGCGGCGACCGCCGGGATGGCGGCGCTGGTGTTCGTCGGCGCGGTGGCGATCTTCATGCTGGTGCCGCGCGTCGGCGCCGGGTTCGCGGTCGGCATGACGCGCATGTCGGGCAGCGCGGCCGGCTTCGCCGACGAGATCGCGCTCGGCCGCTACGGGACGCGCGCGGCGCAACGGCACGAGGTGGTGCTGCGCGCGACGCTGCCGGCCTGGCAGGCGAGCGACGAGGAGGCGCGGGAGCGCGCGACGGACGACCTCTACTTCCGCGGCGCCGCCTACGACGGCTACCAGGGCGGGCGCTGGGTTCACAGCCACCGGCCCGAGCTGCGCACGCTGGTCGAGCACGACGACACGCGCTTCGTCGTCGGCGAAAACCTCTCCGACCGCGACGGACAGGCCGGCCTCGCCCCGCTCGGGCCCGACACGCCGCTGCTGCGGCAGGAGATCGAGGCGATCGGGATCCCCGCGTCGGTGCTGGTGGCGGTCGACCGCCCACGCGCCTTCGAGCTGCCGGCGACCAAGCTGGGCGCGGCGGGGGCGCTGCGCGTGTTCCCGCGCTGGTCCGGGGAGGCGGCCCTGCGCGTCGGCGGCGGCGGCGACGGCGACACCTTCATCACGCTGTCGCACGCTCACTACGTCGCCTATTCCCAGGTCGGTCCGCCCGCGCCCGGCGGCCTCGACGCGAAAGTCGGGAAGAACGGCGGCGGCACCGTCAGCCCGCGCCTGTCGCCCGCGGCGCGCGCCGCCTACCTGACCGTCCCGGAAGATCTCAAGCGCCGGCTGGCGAACCTGGCCGCCACGCTGGGCGACCCCGACATCGGCGACGCCGAGACGATCGCGGCCGTCACGCGCACGCTGCGCAGCAAGCACGGCTACACGCTGGAGCCGACCCCTCCCGCCGCCGGCGTCGATCCAGTCGAGAGCTTCCTGCTCGGCGAACACGCCGGCCACTGCGAGCTGTTCGCGTCAGCGGCGGTGCTGCTCCTGCGCGTGCGCGGCGTGCCGGCCCGCTACGTGACCGGATTTCGCGGCGGCGAATGGAACGCCGTCGGCAGCTACGTCGCCGTGCGCGACGATCGCGCGCACGCCTGGGCCGAGGCGTTCGTGACCGACAGCGGGTGGGTGCGCGTCGACGCCACGCCGCCCGGCGCCCCGCCCCCCCGCGCGGGGCGCGTGCTGGAGGTGATGGACGCGCTCGACTACTTCTGGAACCGGTGGGTGGTGGGCTACGACCTGGGCCGGCAGCTGGAGCTGGCGCGCCGGGCGGGGCGACACCTGGGTCCGCAGGCGGCCCACGCGCCGCGCACCGGCCGGCTGGCGCTGGCGGCGGGAGCCTGCGCGCTGGTGGCGCTCGCGCTGATCGCGCGCCGTCTGCGGCGCCGGCGCGGGCCGGGCGCACGCGACCTCGGCGACGTGACGCGCGGGCCGATCTGGACGGCGCCGCGCCTGGGCGCGATCGAGCGCCTCTACCGGCGGACGCTGGGGCGGCTGGCGCGGGCGGGCTGGCCACGCCACCGCAACGAGACCCCGCACGAATACGCCCGGCGGGTGCAGACCTCGGGGCTGATCTCGGGCCACGACTTCCTCAAGCTGACCGAGCGTTACGCGGCGGCCCGGTTCGGCGGCCACGACGCCGAGGAGGATCTGGTCGCCGAGCTCGCTGCCAAATTGGCAATCCGGAGCGCGGGCGCCAGCCATCCCGGCATCGACAGGGATTCGGCCCCGCGCGGTTGAGCGGCCGACGCCCGTTCCACCCGGGCACCACCCTTGCAGTAAGATGCCGCCGCTTCACATGCGCCTGCCGCTTCGCCCTCTCCTGTTCGCATCGACATTGGCCGCCGCCGCCGGACCGCTGCTCGCGGCCAGCCCGGCGTTCGCGCAGTTCATCGATGCGGGGGTCACGTCGACCACCTTCAGCAGCGACGACTTCTTCATCGGCGTCCAGCACGAGGCTGGCGCGAACCTCTCCGACTTCGACGTCGCGCGCTTCTTCAACAAGGCCCGCTGCGACTGCAACGAGACGGTCTTCGTCTACGTCGCGCTCACGGACAGCGGCTTCGCCAAGCGCACGACCGTCGACCGGACCGGCAACATCGAGTTCTGGGTGGGTAGCCAATGCGCCTCGAACGACAGCGGCCGGCCCCTGCGCTGCCAGCTACTCGGGAGCCAGACGATGGCGGCCTTTCTCAACGAGGGACGCGCCACCAGCCCGACCAACGCGCGCGTGCTCAGCACCTATACGAACACGATCATCATCGGCGACACCACGGGCGGCACCTTCACGCCCAACCCGGACTGCACGCTCCCATCGGGCATCCAGTCGTTCAACCAGACCATCTTCGTGATCACCTACGACGCGAATGGCGGGCCGGTGACGCTGGCGTCCCGGCAGGTCCTGATCGACCTGACGCCGCCGCCGGCGCCCGACCCGAAGGGCATCATCGTCCAGGGCGGCGATGAAGCGGTGACGATCAGCTGGCCCCGCGTGGACTCGTCGATCATCACCGACCTGCTCGGCTACCAGGTGCTCTGCAACCGCGCCGGTGAGCTGCAGGTGTTCAACGACGGCACGTTCGCGGCGGGCTTTCAGGAGTGCAACGTGCCGGGAGGCGATGCCGGCGTCGGGAGCGGGGAGAACGACGGCGGCGTGAACGGGCTCGACCCCCGGTTCATCTGCTCCCCGCTGTTGTCGGCGACGGCGTCGTCGTTCCGGGTGAAGATCCTGCAGAACGGCATCTACTACGGCGTCGGGGTCGTCGCCATCGACATCAGCGGCAACGCCAGCCTGCCCAACGTCATGTTCGAGAAGGCGATCGCGACGAAAAGCTTCTACGAGGTCTATCGCAACGACGACGACCTCCATCCGGGGGCTGCGAACGGCGGCCTGTGCGCGCTCGGCGCGCGGACCTCGGCGCGCGGCACGGCGGCCGGCCTGGGCGCGGCGCTGGCGATCGCCGCGGCCGTGGTCGCGATCCGCCGGCGGAGACACAAGTGAAGCGCGCGACGCTCGTCGCGATGACGGCGCTGGTCATCTTCTCGGCTGCGCGCACCGCGCGCGCGCAGACGTTCGCGAGCGAGGCCGAGACGGTCGAGGGCCGCCGCTACAAGACGTCGCAGCGGTTCGCGTTCGAGCTGCGCTTCGGCCCCTACCGCCCGGACGTCGACAGCGAGTTCGACGGAGGCCGCCACCCGTACCAGGACTTCTACGGATCGGGCCAGAAGCTGATGACCCAGATCGAGCTCGACTACGAGATCCTCCACCGCTTCGGGACGCTCGCGGTCGGGGTCGGGGTCGGGTACTTCTCGGTCACGGGGACGTCGCCGGTCGCGAGCGGCACGGGGCAGCCGAGCGCCGACCAGTCGACCTTCAAGGTCGTCCCGGTGAGTGCGTCGGCCATCTACCGCTTCGACACCTTCCTCGAGCGGCGGAATTTTCCGCTGGTCCCCTTCGGCAAGCTGGGCCTCGACTGGGCGTACTGGCAGATCACCGACGGCAACGACGAGATCGCGACCGACGGGCACGGCGGCCGGGGACGGGGCGGCACCCTCGGCTGGCACGCCGCGGTCGGGATGGCGCTGGTGCTCGACTTCATCGATCCCGATTCGGCCCGCGACTTCGACAATGAGATGGGGGTCAACCACACCTCGCTGGTCTTCCAGTACACGTACGCGGACATCTCGGGCCTGGGGGCGTCGGACCGCCTGCACGTCGGCGACAACAACTGGTCGCTCGGACTGATGTTCCAGTTTTGAGCCGCCGTCTGCGCATCGTCGTCGAGTACGACGGCACCGACTTCGCGGGCTGGCAGCGGCAGATAGACCAACGCACCATCCAGGCGACGCTGGAGGACGCGATCCGCGACATGACCGGCGAGACCGTGTTCGTGCGCGGCGCCGGCCGCACCGACGCCGGCGTGCACGCCGACGGCCAGGTCGCCAGCTTCGATCTCGCGGCCGACATCCCGCCGCACGGGCTGCTGCGCGGGCTGAACACGATCCTGCCCGCGGACCTCGCGATCGTCGACGTCGCCGAGGCGGCCGCCGACTTCGACGCGCGGTTCTCGGCGCGCGGCAAGGTCTATCGCTACACGGTCTGGAACCACTTCGTCCGATCGCCGCGTCGCGCACGCGCCAGCTGGCACGTGCGCCAGCCCGTCGACACCGACGCCATCCGGCGCGCCGCCGCCGCGCTGATCGGCGAGCATGACTTCCGCGCCTTCCGCGCCTCCGACTGCGACCGCAAGACGACCAACCGCCTCGTCCGCCGCCTCGACGTCGACCGCCAGGGCCCGCTGCTGACCTTCGAGATCGAAGCGACCGCCTTCCTCAAGAACATGGTCCGCATCGTCGTCGGCACGCTGATCGACATCGGGCGCGGCCGCCTCCCGGAGGACACGCCCGCGCGAATGCTCGCGATCGGCGACCGCACCGCCGGGGGCATGACCGCCCCGCCCGGCGGCCTGACCTTGCTGAGGGTGATCTACTGATCACCTCGTCGACTTACTTGGCGCGCTCTGCGCGCCGCCGTCGGCCCAGTAGGAGGCCGATCGGCAGCAGCGCCAGAGCCGCCCATCCTCCGAAGCCTTCCGGCAACATCGACGCGTGCGAAGGGGCGCTCCGCCGCTCCAGTTCGGCGATGCGTGCCTCCTGGCGCTCGATGAGCGCCTGCTGCTGCTTGATCGCCCTGATGGTGACGGGCACTAGCCCCACGTAGTTGACGCCGAGCATCCCGGACCGTTTCCGCGTGCTGACGAGATCGGGCAAGACCTTCTGCACCTCCTGCGCGACCAGTCCGATCTGCGTCGGCCCCTGCGGGTCGCGAATCCATTTGTAAGTGACGGGTCGCAGGCCGAGTAGCTCTTTTAGCCCGTAGGGCGCGTCGTTGACGTCCTGCTTGAGCCGCGCGTCAGAATCTTGGGTGAGCGTACCGGAGTAGATGAGATCTTGCGACCAGACCTGCCGGACGTTGATGTCTCCATTGAAGGTCCCCGCCCACGCCCCCCAACTCCAATTGGCATCGCCGACGATGGCATTGCCCGTACCGGAGTCGGCGGCTTGTCCATAGACACCGGTGCCATTGCTGCCTGTATAGCCACGAATACCAATACCATTGCTGGCATCGGAGTAGCCATAGACGCCCGCGGAACCCGATGAGGTGTGACCGATTACACCAATTCCGGACGTCGTGTCGCCAGCGACGCCGTAGCTGGTGTCCGACCAACCAGAGACTCCCATTATTGCGCCAATTCCGTTAACCCCGCTGCCATGGGTGGAGGAGCCCCTTAGACCTTGCGCTCCACCAGAAAACGTGTTTTGCCAGTCGACGCATGGATTGGCGCTGTTACAAGTCGATTGTGCCCAAGACGAATTCGGCACGACGGTCAACAATGCCAACGGGGTCGCCGCAACAAGAACGCGTATCAGGCTCATTGTGGTTTCTTCCTTTCGCAGCCTCCGTACTTTGCGATCAGGGCTTCACGGCTGCGACGTGACCAGCCCTCTTCGCCCCCCGGGGCTGGGCTGCGGTCTAATCTGCACGACATCTGCTGTCAACCATTCCAATGATCGGCCGACGGAATTACATACAGCGTTGTACAGTGCCTAGGTCTTTGTTTACGGCGAACATCAGTCGTGTGACGTAGTCACAGTGTACAAAGTGATTGGCGGAACGCTTACCAGCCGACGGTAATCTACGAGGGCGCTTCAGGCGGGTATCACGGGCCTCGGTCTCATACCCGAGATCGCCAGGCAGCGGACAAGCTGTCCACAGGAGCAATTTGATTTCTGCCAATTGAGCCGGCTACTTCAACGGCAAGCCAATTTCCTTTCGGCGACTACAGGCTTGCGGCGACAGCGAGACGGATTCGTTTGGCGCTGCTTGAAGAACAACTTTGAGCCTAAGTCGGGAACACTGGAGCATTTATTGCGGCTCAGACGCGTAACATACGAATGGAAAGCCCCTCAGAGACATAGAAACCTCATGGACCGCCAAACGGAGGGTAGGACGTCAAAAAGGTCTTCCCCGAACGGGTGAGGATGGATTCAGCCCGACTGTCACTAAAGGCGACGCGCATGCTTCAGAACGAAAACGAAGCGCTCTGGTCGCGGGTCCCCTCTAG
>DATBHU010000006.1:0-11462 GCA_036557265.1 Polyangia bacterium | reverse complement strand
GGCTGGGCGCGCCGAAGCTCTACACCCTCGAAACCAGGCTGGCGACCGCCGACGGCAAGGCCGCGGACGCGCACGCGACGCGCATCGGCCTGCGGACGATCGAGGTCGTCCACCAGCGCGACGCCCAGGGCAAGAGCTTCTTCATCAAGGTGAACGGCGCTCCCGTCTTCATGAAGGGCGCCAACTGGATCCCCGCCGACAGCTTCGTCACGCGCGTGACGCCCGAGCGCTACCGCTTTCTGCTCCAGTCGGCGGTCGACGCGAACATGAACATGCTGCGCGTCTGGGGCGGCGGCATCTACGAGGACGATCGCTTCTACGACCTGGCCGACGAGATGGGCCTGCTGGTCTGGCAGGACTTCATGTTCGCCTGCAGCATGTACCCGGGCGACGAGCCGTTCGTCGAGAACGTGCGGCAGGAGGCGATCGAGAACGTCCGCCGCCTGCGCAACCACCCGAGCCTGGCGCTGTGGGCCGGCAACAACGAGAACGAGGCGGCCTGGAAGCAGTGGGGCTGGCAGACGAAGTTCGCGCTCCCCAAGAAGGCGCAGGACCGCATCTGGGCCGACTACAAGCGGATGTTCCACGAGCTGCTGCCCGCCGTCGTCGCCGCCGAGGATCCGGGGCGCTTCTACACGCGCAGCTCGCCCAGCGCCAATGACGACAAGGTGCCGCCCAACAAGCGCAACTGGGGCGACATGCACTTCTGGGGCGTCTGGCACGCCGAGAACCCCTACGAGGCCTACGCCGACAACATCTCGCGCTTCATGAGCGAGTACGGCTTCCAGTCGTTCCCCGACTTCGCGTCGGTGCGGCGCTACACGGCGCCCGACGGCAGCGACTTCAACATCGAGAGCCCGGTGATGCTGTCGCACCAGCGCCACCCGCGCGGCAACCCGCTGATCCGCACGTACATGGAGCGCGACTTCCGCACGCCCAAGGACTTCGCGTCGTTCCTCTACGTCGGGCAGGTGCTGCAGGGGATCGTCATCAAGTACGCCGCCGAGGCGCACCGCCGCGCCATGGGCCACAACTGGGGCAGCCTGTACTGGCAGCTCGACGACTGCTGGCCGGTCGCCTCGTGGTCCAGCATCGACTACTACGGGCACTGGAAGGCGCTGCAGTACTTCGCGCGGCGCTTCTACGCGCCGGTCCTGGTCAGCCCGGTGCTCGACAAGGGCGTGGTGTCGATCTGGGGCGTCTCGGATCGGCGCGCGGACGCGCAAGGGCGGCTGAGCGCGCGTCTGATCGACTTCGCGGGCAACGGGCTGACGCGCTTCGACCAGCCGGTCACGCTGGCGGCCAACGCCAGCCGCGCCTACATGACCTTCAACGAACGCGACATCCTGAAGGGCGCCGATCCGAGCAAGGTGGTGTTGGTGACCGAGCTGGAGGTGCCGGGCGCGAACGGCCCATCCACGTCGCGCAACCTGCTCTTCTTCAAGAAGACCAAGGACCTGCAGCTGCCGAAGGCGGAGATCAAGCTGTCCGTGGCGCCGGGCGCGAACGGCGCGCTCGCCGTCAGCGTCGGCGCGCGGCAGCTCGCGCGCAACGTCTTCCTGGCCAGCGGCGCCGTCGACGGCTTCTTCGACGACAACTACTTCGACCTGCTGCCGGGCGAGACGGTGACGGTCACGTTCCACCCGCGCGCGGCGACGACGCCGGCGGCGCTCCAGGCCGCCCTGACCGCGACGACGATCGCCGACACGTACTGACCCCCCTGCCCGACCGCGCGATCCGTGGTCAAATGGGCGCGGAGATGAACATGCGCGTGTCGTCGGCGGCGGTGGTGGCCCTCGCAGTGAGTCTCGGCTCGTCGTCGGCGGCGCAGGCCTACGTCCGCTACAAGACGACAGGCGGCATGCCGTTCGCCTGGAAGACGAGCTGCGTGCGCCTGACCGCCTACCCGGCCGACATCGCGAACATGACGAAGGCCCAGACCAGCGGCGCCATCCCGGCCGCCGTCGCCAGCTGGAGCAAGCAGGACCCGACGCTGGCCGCGTGCTCTTACCTCGATCTGATCCTGACCGTGGCGGCTGACCCGGCCGTGATGCCGGCGGCGCGCAACGACGGCGCGAACACCATCGGCTTTCGCCAGGACGGCTGGTGCTCGCGCACGACCCCGACGATCTGCTACGACCCGGCCGCGCTGGCCCTGACGACGGTCTCGGCCCGCACGTCGACCGGGGAGATCCTCGACGCGGACGTCGAGATCAACGCGTTCAACTTCACCTGGGCCGATCTGGCGGCGGGGGCGGCGGGCAGCGCGCGCGATCTGCAGTCCGCCGTCACCCACGAGATCGGGCACGTGATCGGCCTCGATCACACCTGCTATCTGGACGCGAGCGGCGGCATCCCGACGGACCAGAACGGCGCTCCGATCCCGAGCTGCGCGAACGCGCCGCCCGCCGTGCTGGAGACGACGATGTTTCCGACGCTGGGGATGGACATCGGCCCGCGCACGCTCGCCGCCGACGACCAGCAAGGCGTCTGCGACATCTATTCCGTCGCCTCGGATCCCATGCTCTGTCCGCCGCCGGCGTCCGCAGATGCCGGGGCGGACGCCGCGCAGATGGACGCCGCGCAGATGGACGCCGCGCAAATCGACGCGGCGCCCGACGTCGCCCCTCCTGACGCGCCCGCCGACGCGGGGACCGGTCAACCCCCGGCGTCGGGTTGCGGTTGCCAGATCCAGCAAATGGGTTTCTGGAGCAATCCGCTGCCGGCCATGGTCGTTCTGGTCCTCGTTGTCGTTGTGCGTTCCCGGCGGCGGCGTTAGAACAACCGGCGCAACGCAATACAAACCAAGGAGAGCTCCATGAAGACCATCCTGGCATCGTTCCTCGCGGTTGCGTTCCTCGCCTCCACCCCCGTGTTCGCGGCCGACAACCCGGCCGGCAGCGACAAGGCCGAGAAGGGCGACAAGAAGAAGAAGGACGACAAGAAGAAGGACGAGAAGAAGGACGAGGGCGCCAAGAGCGGCGGCGGCGGCTGGTAATCCTCCTTCCCCCTCTCCCGCGCAGCGGCAGAGGGTCGGGGTGAGGGCAAGCCTTGCGCGCGGCAACGCCCGCGCAGGAGGGTCCGGATGAGGGCCCGCGCCCCTACAGCGCCCGCAAGAACGCAGTGAGCGCAGCGCGCTCGGCCGGCGTGAACGCCGGCGGGCGCGTGGCGTTTGCGGGAGCGTGCACCTCGCGCGCGTCGGGGTCGGTCCGGCGCAGCAGGTCTTCCAGCGTCCGCGCGCTGCCGTCGCTGAAGTACGGCGCGGCCTCCCAGACGCCGCGCAGGGACGGTGGGTTGTTGCCGCCGTCGCCGAGGACGGGCGTCCCGACCGCGTGCAGGCGCGCGTCGGTCAGCGCCACCTCGCCCGCCAGCAGCCGCCGCTCCAGCTGCGCCGGCTGGATGCGATCGCCGCGCGTCGAGTCGCCGACCAGCTGGTGGCAGCCGGCGCAGCGGTCGCGGAACAGCGCCAGGCCGCTCCGTTCGTCGCGATCCAGCGCGCGCCGTCCCGCCTTCACGAACGGCGACGGCTCGGGCGGGATGCGGATCATGTAAGCGGCCAGCGCCGCGCGCAGCTCCTCGGGTGACAGCGTGACGTTCTCCCACCCCGGACCGGCGCGCACGCGCAGCACGACCGGGTACTTGTCGAAGCCCGGCTCGCCGCGCTCGGCGCCCTGCGCGTGCGTGGTCACGATGTTGTCCGCAAACCCTTCGATGGTGGCGGGCTCGCCCAGCGACAGGTACGGCGCCGTCGTGCCGAGGCCGCGGCAGCTCTTGGTCATCGAGAAGAAGCGGTTGCGCTTGGCCGGGTGGCGGCGACCGTCGATGTCGCCGTCGTCGTGGCAGGCCGCGCAGGTGTAGAGCGACAGCGGCCCGGTCGCGACGTTGTGGGGCACCAGCGCGCGGCTGTAGAACAGCAGCTCGCCGCGCTCGGCGGCGCTCGGCCGCTCGGGCGCGCCGACGTCGACCATCTCCGCCGGCTTGCCGACCGCGACGAAGCTGAGCGTGTCGCTCAGACGATCCGCGGTCACGAAGCGCCCGCCCGGCAGCGCCGCCACCGCGGACGGGTTCGACCCGACGCCGACGACGATCGCCGACGGCCCGGGGCGCTCGGCGCGCGGCAGGATCAAGAGGTTGTCGCTGCCCGCCCCGACGGCCGCGAACCAGATCCCGTCCCCACCCGTCGCGCCGGCCAGCTCGATCACCGGCGTCGCCAGCTCGCCCAGGTTGAGGAACTTGCGCTTGCCGGGTCCCGGATCCTCGAACGGCGGGCTCGGACTGTCGCCGCCCGCCGGCGCGCGGGCCTGCAGGACGATGACGCCGCTGTCCAGCCCCTCGACCGACAGGTGCGCGCGATCGAGCGTGCGGTCCTCGTGCGTGAACAGCAGCAGCGACGGCGGCGCGCCCGACACGAGCACGTCCAGCACGGGCGCCTCGGTCTTGATCGATTGCACCGCCGCGCTCAGCCGGCCGCCCGCGGAGATCTCGTGCACCGTGACCGTGTGGTCGATGAAGTTGCTGACCAGCAGCAGAGGCGTCGCCAATCCCGGGATCGTTCCGGCCGGCACGACGCGCAGCGCCCGCGGCGACAGCCCCGTCGCCAGCGCCTGCACGACGCCGCCACCGGCCAGCGACACCACCTTCACGCCGCCCGCGGCCGGCGACGCGACATAGGCGACCTCGCCCCCGGGCGCGACGGCCAGCCCGCGCGCGCTGCTCTCCGCGCCCGCCGCGAGCGTGGCGACCCGCCAGTCACCACGCGGCGCGCGGCGGATGCGCCGCAGCGCCGGGTCGAAGCGACACGCCACGACCGCGCCGCCGTCCGGCGCCGCCGCGATCGCGTCCGGAAAAGCGCAGATACGCCGGCGCGCGAGCAGCCGCGGCGGCGACACCCCGGGGTCGACGATCGCCACCTCGTCGCTGGTCGACAACGCGACGTACAGGAGGCCGTCGCTCGCGTTGAACGCCAGCGCGCGCGGGCGCGTGTGCCCGTCCCGATACGAACCGGTGTCGACGCGTCCCGCCCCCGGCGCGCCCGCCCCCACCGGCGCGAACAGCATCCCCGCCGCCGCGGTCGCGATCGCCGTCGCGCGCAGCATCGCGTCCTCAGGCCGCCTGGTCGTCGGCCGCCGGCTCGCCCTCGGACGCGCCGCTGCGCCACACCTTCCAGCCGGTCTCGACCAGCACGCGCACGTCGCGCGGGCGGCCCGCGAACACGCCCGCCGCCAGCGCGAACGCCTCCCGCTCCAGCACGACCCGGTGCTCGGCCACCAGCCCGCGCACGGCCTCGCAGTCCGCGTCCGACCCGAACCAGCGCGGGTGGCGCTCCGTCGTCGCCGCCGCGCAGTCGAGATCGTGGATGTGACCGAGGATCTCGCCCAGCTTCTCGACCTTGTCGAGGTAGCGCGTCGCCAGCTCGGGCACGGCGGGCCCGACGATCTTCAGCTCGTTCGACAGCAGCTTCACCTGCGTGCGCCACGCGTGGAACCGCTCGGGCGTCGGATCGGACTGGACCTTCGCCAGCGCGCGCCGCGCCTCGCGATATGTACGCGTGATCCCTTCGCCGATGGTGCGCTTGCCGCGCTTGACCGGCACCTTCTTCAAGCGCTTGCGCACCCGCCGCAGCGACCGCGCCGTGCGGCGCAGCTCCTTCTCGACCGATTTTTCGTCGAGCTTGCGGCGCAGCTGCTCGCCGGCGTCGCGCAACCGCTCGAGCAGCCCGGCGGGCAGCTCGCGCGACAGCCGCGCGCCGAGAATTCGAAACGTGTGCGCCTGGACCACGATGTCGCGCGGACGCGCCAGCCGGCGGCCCTGGTCGCGCAGGCGGCGGTCGGTCTTCTTCGCCGACTTTCCGACCTCGCGCCCGATCAGCTTGAGCGCGGCGCGCGACCGCTTGAGCCGCGTCCGGACGTCATGGACGCGTTCCTCCTGGGCGCCGGCGCGATCGCCCGCCGCGTCGACGGCGCGGCCGAGTTGCTGGCGCAGGATCCGGCGGATCCCCTTCCCCACCCGCTCCTTACGCTTGATTCGGTATGCCATGGCTGGGACCTCATCCTACGACATGCGCGGTCCTGTCGGCCAATGTAGGACCACGGCGCCTGCTATCCGCCAAAAGAATCTTTTCCGGAGATGTCGAAGCTTGACCCGTAAATGCCATCCTGATGCACTTGTGCAGGGACGATGGCCGGCGGTTCGCGCTCCGAGCTCGGTTCATCTCGGGGTGACGACACGGTGAGACGCCTCGGGCGATACCAGATCATTGGCCGCCTCGCGACGGGCGGGATGGCGGAGGTCTACCTGGCGCTGTCGGGCGATCTCCCCGGCTTCCGGACGCTGGTCGTCGTCAAGCGCATCCTGCCGCACCTCGCGTCGAACGCGCAGTTCATCCGCATGTTCCTCGACGAGGCGCGGCTGGCGGCGCTGCTCGACCACCCGAACATCGTCCGCATCATCGAGGTCGGCCATGACGGCGAAGATTACTTCCTGGTCATGGAGCTGGTGCAGGGCAAGCCGCTGTCGGCGGTGCTGCGCAAGGCGGCGCGCGAGCGGCGGCCGCCGACGCCGGCGCTGACGTCCTATCTGATCTCGCAGGCGGCTCACGGGCTCGCCTACGCGCACACGCTGACCGACGGCGACGGGCGTCCGCTGGGCGTCGTTCACCGCGACGTCTCTCCCCAGAACGTGCTGCTGTCGTTCGAGGGCGGCGTGAAGATGATCGACTTCGGCGTGGCGCGCGCGTTCGGGCGCGTCGCCCACACCAGCCCGGGCGGCCTCAAGGGAAAGATCGACTACATGTCGCCCGAACAGGCGTCGGCCGAGGAGGTCGACCACCGCGCGGACGTGTTCGCGCTGGGCGTGGTGCTGTGGGAGGCGCTGACGGGGCGGCGGCTGTTCCGTCGCGAGACCGAGCTGGCCACGATGCGCGCGATCGTCGACGATCCGATCCCGCATCCGTCGGAGATGGTCAGCCTCCCGGCGGAGCTGGACGCGATCGTCATGCGCGCGCTGCGCAAGCGCAAGGACGCGCGCTTCGCGAGTGCCAGCGAGATGGCGTCCGCGCTGGAGCAGTTCGCGTTCTCCAACCAGGGCTTCACGCCGATGCAGCTGGCCGCCTACACGAAGTCGCTGTTCGGCGCGGAGTACCTGCAGTGGCGGAAGACCGCGACCGCGGCGCTCGACCTCGAGGTGGAGAAGCCGGAGGCGGAGGCGCCCGCGATGGCGGGACTGAACGCGGAGCCGCCGACCGCCGGCCCGACGATGGCGCTGCGGCCCGGCGTCGCCTGGTCCGAGGGGCGCAGCGAGCTGCGCAGCGCGGGCGGCCGCAGCCGCAGCCGGAGCCGCAGCCACAGCGGCCACAGCCAAGGTCACGGCCAGGCCCCGGCTCAGGAGCGCAGCCACGGCGGACAGAGCCGGCCGGGCGTGGTCGACCCGCCGTCGGTCGCGTCGGGCCTCAGCGCCGCCGCCGCCGGGCCCGATCGCACCTGGCTCTACGCCGTCGTCGGCGCCGTCCTCGCGCTGGTCGGGGTCGGTGCCTGGATGATGACGCGCCACCAGGAGGCGATCGATCCGACCGGCCCCACCATGGCGCCGCTGCCCGCGGCCGCCACGACCGCGCCGGCTCTCACGCCGCCCGCGCCGCCCGTGGAGACCGCCAGGAGCGTGACGCCGCCGGGAGAGGCGGCCGTCGCGAAGCCGGTCCCCATCCCCGCGGCGGTTCCGACCGCCGACGGCGACAAGCCGACGGTCACCAGCGCGGAGAAGGCGGCGCCGGCCGCCGACGCCGCGTCGTGGAAGGCGCTCTCACGTCCGACCAAGTCGAAGGCCTCGAGTGCACGCCGTCACGCGCGTTCTGCTCCCACGTCCGAGGCCGCCGCCGGCGACGACGCCCGGGAGAAGTCCGCGCCGCAGGCCGTCGAAGCAAAGGAAGCAAAGGAAGCCAAGAAGGCCGACCCCTTCGCCGACTGAGCCGTTTTCGCGGCCGCAAGCTAGAAGCTCTCGGGTAGTCGTGTTAGCACTAGGGGTAGGGTGACGAGCGCCGTGGACATCCCGGGGATCAAGGACAGCGAGTTCGAGGCGACCGCCGCAGTCGACGGTGGCTCACTGGTCATGCGCTTGTGGGGCAACGCCGACCTGCGCGTCAACGGCCCGCTCGGCCCGTTTCTGGATCAGGTCGACGATCAGGCGCGCCGCAACCACATGGGCGAGGTGGTCGCGGACTTCCGCGAGCTCGTGTTCATGAACTCGTCGTGCCTGAAGGAGTTCGTCCGCTGGATCGCGCACGTCGAGGAGAGCTCCGACCACTACCGCATCCGCTTCCTCAGCGATCCGGACGCGCAGTGGCAGTCGCGCAGCCTGCAGGCGCTGCGCGCCTTCGCGCCCGACCTGGTCACGATCGAGATCGCCAAGGCCTAGGCGCCGCTCGGTCGCCCCCGCTCGGACACGGGCCGGCGATCTGGCCGACCCTACGGCGGCTCGGTGCCGTAGACGAGGACGCCCAGACGATACACGGTCACCTTGGTCGTCATCATGAACGACAAGGAGCCCGTGTAGGAATAGTCGTTGGCTTCGTTGTAGTTGCTGAAGTCGTTCTTGTTGAAGCGGGTTTGAATGTTGCTGGTGTTCGCGCCACCCGCCAGGCTGCCCGCTGCAGCGGTGAACCCGACCTGAAGATAGGAGTCTGCGTTCGTCTTCGCGGGGTTCAGCGTTCCGAACGAGAGCGCGATGTTACCGTTTCCGACCGCGGCGTAGTCGACGAAAGCGGTCTGCACCTGGGTCGTGTCGATCGTGTAGTAGTACCGGAGCGTCATCTCGGACAGCGGAATGGGCGTCGTGCCGTTGTTGAACAGCTTGAAGTCGACCGACACCGCCGGATTGGTGGGCGCGATCTCGCGCATCGCGATCTGGACGGACACGTTGGTTGCCGTGCCGCAGGTCGTCCCGGTGCAGACGTAAGGAGGGCCGGCGCAATCCGTGTTCGTCGTACAGGTCGTCTTGCATGCGCCTGTCCCGCACGCATAAGGCGCGCACGACGCGTTCGCCGGCGTGACACACATGTTGCTCGAGTTACACGTCGCCGTCGGCGTCAGCGTCGAGCCCGTGCAGGTCGCCATCGCGCAGGTGGTGCCTGCGGCGTACTTGCGGCAGGCGCCGCCGCCGTTGCAGGTGCCGTCGGTGCCGCAGGTCGCCGCCGTCTGATCGTCGCACTGGCCCTGCGGATCCGAACCGGCCGGCACCGACGCGCAGGTGCCCATCGTGCCGGTGAGCGCGCATGAGGCGCAGAGGTTCGCGCACGCCGTCGCGCAGCAGACGTTCTGCGCGCAGTTGCTGTGGAGGCACTGGCTCGCGGTCGTGCACGGTTGGCCGTCCGGCAATTTGCCGCAGCTGCCGCTGACGCAGCTGTTCGGCGACACGCAGTCGGCGGTCGTACCGCAGGTCATCTTGCAGGCTTTCGTCGTCGCGTCGCACACGTATGGATCGCACAGCGTGCTCGTCACCGACTTGCACACGCCGGCGCCGTCGCACGTGCGTTGCGGTGTCTGCGTCGATCCGACGCAGGTCGGCGCCGCGCACTGGGTCGTGCTCGGCCAGAAGCGGCAGGCGCCGCTGCCGTTGCAGGTCCCGTCCGTGCCACAGGTGGTCGACACGGTCGTCGCGCACTGCGTGGCCGGCGTGGGCGCGGCGCCCATCGGGACGTTGCTGCACGCGCCGACGCTGCCGGTCAGCGCGCACGACTTGCACGTCCCCGTGCAGGCGCTGTTGCAGCAGACGCCCTGGGCGCAGAAACCCGAGTCGCACTCGTTCGCCATCGCGCAGGCGGTGCCGATCGGCTTGAGCGTGCAGCTCCCCGCGTTGCAGATGTTGGGCGCCACGCAGTCGGTGGCGGCCGTCGCGGTCGTGCAGCTCGTCTTGCAGGCGTTGGCGGTCGTGTCGCAGGTGTACTGGTTGCACGGCACGGCCGTCGCCGCGCTGCAGGTCCCCGCCCCGTTGCACGTGCGCGGCGACAGCGCCGTGGTCGTGTTCATGCACGCCGGCGCCGCGCACTGCGTGCCGGCGACGTACTTGCGGCAGCCGCCCGCGCCGTCGCAGGTGCCGTCGTTGGCGCAGGTCGACGCCGCCGCCATCGGGCACTGCGTGGCGACCAGCGGCGCCGAGCCGGCCGGGATGGGCGAACAGGTGCCGACGCTGCCCGCGATCGAGCACGACGTGCAGGTCCCCGTGCAGGCGCTGTTGCAGCAGATGTTGTTCACGCAGTGCCCGGACGCGCAGGTGCTGTCCTGCCCGGTCGGGCACGAGCCCCCGATCGGGATCAGGCCGCAGCTCATGTTGACGCAGGTGTTGCCCGACGAGCAGTCGGCCGCCGTGCTGGTGCACGTCGTCTTGCACGCGCCGGAGCCGCACTGGTAGGGCGTGCACGCGCTGACGGTCGCGGCCCGACAGGCGCCCATGCCGTCGCACGAGCGCGCCGACGACAGCATCGTGCCGCTGCAGGTGGCGTCGCCGCAGGCGGTGCCGATCGCGTAGTTGCGGCACGCGCCAGCCCCGTCGCACTTGCCGTCGGTGCCGCACGTCGTGGATCCCTTGTCCATGCACTGGGTGGCCGGACTGGGGGCGGTGCCGGCGGCGACCGGAACGCACGTCCCGGTCGCGCAGGTCAGGCAGGTCGCGGCGCAGCCGGTGTTGCAGCAGATGCCGCCCTCGCAGTAGCCCGACATGCACTCGATCGCGGCGCTGCAGGTCGAGCCGTTCGGCTTCTGCACGCAGACGCCGCCGACGCAGCTGAAGCCGGTCACGCAGTCCGCGGCGGTCGTGCAGCTGGTCTTGCACGTGGTCGCGCCGCAGACGTAGGGGCTGCAGGACTTCAACATCCCGGCCGCGCAGGTCCCCGAGGCGTCGCAGCGCCCCGCCACCGTCTGCGCGCCGGCGGTGCATGAGTCCGTGCCGCAGACGGTGCCGGCCGCGTACTTGCGGCAGGCGCCCGCCCCGTCGCAAAACCCGTCGAGGCCGCAGGTCGCGGCGGTCGCGTCGTTGCACTGGCCGCCCGGATCCTGACCGTCGGGGACGTTCTTGCAGGTCCCCTCGCTGCCGGTGATCGCGCACGACTTGCAGGTGCCCGTGCAGGCCGTCGTGCAGCACTTGCCCTGCGCGCAGATCTTCGAGTTGCACTCGGCGTCCGCGCCGCAGCTGGCGCCGGGCGGCTTCGGGCCGCAGCTGCCCGCGACGCAGCTGTTGGGGGAGACGCAGTCGGCGTCTGTCGCGCAGGTGGTGCGGCAGGTCTTGCCGTCCGTCGCGCACTGGAAGGGGGCGCAGTCCTGCGTGGTCGAGCCGGTGCAGCCGCCCGCGCTGTCGCAGGTCGCGGTGGTCGAGCGCATGTGGCCGACGCAGCCCTCCTCCGCGCAGGTGACGCCGGCGGTGCCGCTGAAGCGCGCGCACTGGCCGGTGCCGTCGCAGACGCCGGTGGTGCCGCA
>DATBHU010000005.1:0-6257 GCA_036557265.1 Polyangia bacterium | reverse complement strand
TCCGGCTCGTCCGACGTTCGCGGCGCTTGCGGCGACTGCGCAGGAGCGAGCATCGCCACCGGGCGCGGCGCGGGCCGCGACGCCCGCCACGCGCGCGCACCGACCACCGCCCCGGCCGCCACGAGCCCGATCACACCGGCCGCGATCCACGACGACACCACGCTGGTGCCCGCGGCGGCGGTCCCCTTCGACGCCGCACCGACCGCGGCCAGCGTCTTCGCGGCGCCCGTCGTCACCACGGCGCCGGCGGTCATGCCCAGCGCGCGCGCCATCCGCGCGGACGCCGCCCGCGACGGCCCGCTCGCCTGCGCGGCCTGCAGCAACCGCCGCTCGAAATCGGTCCCATCGGTCTCGAGGAGACGCCCGGAAGAATCGACCGGCAGGCGGTTCATGATTTGCCTTCCTCCTGCAGGCTCTTCTCGATGCGGGCCGCGGCCGCGCGGAACTGCTCGCGCGCGCGGCGCAGGCGCGACGCCACGCTGCCCAGCGGAATCTCGAGCAGCTCTGCGATCTCGGGCGACGTCAGCCCTTCGATCTCGTAGAGCACGAACACCTCCGCCAGATCCGGATCGACCTTCGACAGCACCAGATCGCACAGCTGCCGGTCGGCGCGGTTCTCCCCCGCGTCACGGTGGCCGGACAGACGCTGGTCCATGTCGTCGTCCAGCTGCCAGCGCACCGTCTTGCGGCCGAGCGAGTGCGCCACGCGCAACGCCGTCGCGATCAGAAAGGCGCGCTCGCTGTCGGGGTGGATGTCGCCCAGCTTTTCGGCGGCCAGCAAGAACGTCTCCTGCGTCGCGTCCTCGGCGGCGTCGGGCGTCAAGCCACGGCGGCGCAGGGCACGCCAGACGGTGGCGTGGTGATCGTTGAAGATTCGCTCCAGCCGGGCGCGGTCCACCGCTGTCGGTCTGATTCGCTCGGCGGGCGCTGCCATTCGTCAAACTGGTCGCGAGGATGACCTGACATGAATGGTATGCAGGTTGGAGGCCGATTCGATCACCAAAAGCGCAGCGAAGCGCGTCAACAGGCGCGCTCACCGCTCACGGCAGCGCCTGCTTCTGGAACATCGTCCAGGAGGTGTCGACGATCTTCGCCAGCCCGTAGCTGCCGCAGTGATTGGCGCTGGGCGCCGTGCAGAGCGTCACCTCCGTGCCTGCGGCGCAGGACATGTACGTCTGGCAGATCGCGTTGCCCGGGTTGGTCGTCGCCGAGCCGGTGCACATGTCGAAGTTCGCCCAGGTCCCGAAGTTGACCGACGCGCTCGGGAAGTTGAAGGCGGCGCAGCTGCCGCCGGGCGGGCAGTTGGCGGGGACGACGGTCTTGCCGCCGCCGTAGGGGACGATGGAGTTGTCCTGCCCCTCGTCGAACGCGGTCACCGAGATCGGCCGCTGCAGCGTGCAGGTGCACGCCGTGTTGTTCGTGGGCGTCAGCGATGACGCGTTCGCCGGCTCGGCGCCGGTGATGCAGCGGAAGTCGACGGGCGCCACGGCGGCGATCACGTCGGCGGCCTTGCAGGCGAGCATGTAAGACATGCCGCCGCCGTTGGAGCAGCCGCTCGCGTAGACGCGCTTCGCGTCGACGCAGGTGCTGGCTTCGAGAAACTTGATCATGTCGCGGGTGAACTGGACGTCGTCCACGCGGTTCGATTGCGCGCCCTGGCAGCAGTAGCCGACGTTCCAGCCGTTGCTGGCGTTCGTCGCCGAGTCGGGGAACACGGCGATGCAGCCGACGCTGTCGCACTTCTTGTCCCAGCCCGACGCGCCCTTCTGCGACGAGCCGGTGCCGCCGAGCGGGTGGAAGTCGAAGATCACCGGCAGCGGCGCGGCCCCCGTGTAGTTCGTCGGCAGGTGGACGATGAACGTCCGGGACATGCCGCTCGATGTGATGGTCTGATTCGAATCGCCGGCCTTGAGTGTGCCCGGGCAGGCCGAGGCGCCCGCGCCGCCCGTGCCGGCGCTCCCACCGGAGCCGCCCCGGCCCGCGGCGCCGACTGCGCCGGCCGCTCCAGCCGCGCCGGCCGTCCCGGCCCCCGCGGTTCCGCCTGGACCCGCGGTTCCGCCTGGACCCGCTGCTCCGCCGGCGCCGGCCGTTCCGGCGCCGGCCGTGCCCCCCGGCCCGCCGGCGGCTCCGCCCTGTCCGGCGCCGCCGCTGCCGATCGTTCCGGCGCTGCCCGCGGCGCCCGAAGCGCCCGCTCCGCCGCCCGCGCCCGTCGCGCCGGCGGATCCGCCGCCGTCCGTCTTGCCCCCGCCCGACGAGCCGCAGGCGCCCAGAAAGACGGCGGCTGCCACGGCGAACAAGGTCCCATTCCGACAGATGCGATTGGATCTGGTGGTCATCGGCGCCCTCCTTGTCACGGGGTGACGGGGACGAACGATAGGATCGCGATAGTTGATATGTCAACCAGTTGATTTACCCACCGTCGGCCCGCCGTCGGCCAGGACGGTTAGCGACGCGCGCCGCGCCGCCGCTTCACTCGGCGCTGTCGCTGACGATCCGCGGGTGCCGGCGCGCCACGTGCGGGTAGCGCCGGACGACGTAGCGCGCCGTCGCCTTCTCGACCGCCGGCAGGTTCTCGTGCAGCCGCTTGAGCAGCTTGAGCAGGGTGTCGCGCTCCGTCTCGCTCAGCACCGAGAGCAGGGCGCGCTCGCGCTCCAGCGCCATGTCGCGAATCTCGTCATGCAGCGCGCGCCCCGCGGCCGTCAGGGTGGCGACCCGCACGCGGCCGTCGGCCGAGTCGAGCCCCATCGTGATCAGCTTGCGCGCCTGCAGCCCCTTGAAGCAGCGGCTGACGGCGGCCTTGTCCATGCCGAGGATCTGCGACACCTGCTGCGCGGTGATCGACCCGTGAATGGCCAGGAACACCAGGCACCGCCAGGTCTCGACCCCGACGTTGAACACCCGCAGGTAGTTCCGCGACGCGCCCCGCCCCAGCTTGTTGGCGACGAACGTCAGGTACGCGGGCGCATAGCGCTCGAGGTCGATCACCTTGCCGTTCCGGTTCGAGGGCACCGGACCCCAGCTGCGCTTCATCGATCTGGCTGTGGCGGTCGCCATGGGACTCGACCGCCACTCTATATCGCTTCACGGCGCGGCGATCACCTTCAGCATGACGACGCCGTGGCTCGGCACGGACGACGCCGTGTACGAACCCGTGAAGCTGCCGAGATCGCTGTGGGCCCAGAGATCGCGCACGGTGGCCGCGCCCGCCGGGATGCCGAGGGCGCTCCACTGCACCGCGATCGACGCGGCCGCCGCGCCCCGGTTCAGCAACACCACCGCGCGCGTGTTCGTCCCCGCCAGCGTCCTCGACCAGACCTGCAGGTTCGTCCCGGGCGAGGCGACCAGCCGGCCCTGCTGGCCCAGCGGATCCTGATCGACGGCGATCACCTCGCTGTTGATCAGCGTCGTCTTGGTCGCGGCGCTCATGCTGCGCAGATCGTTCCCGGCGATCAGCGGCGCCGCCATGAGCGCCCACATGCTGAAGTGGGCGCGGCCCTCGGTGTCGCTCAGGCCGCTGTTGCCGACCTCGAGCATGTCGGGATCGTTCCAGTGCCCCGGCCCCGCGTACGAATACAGGTTCGCGTTCTGATCGACGAGGCCGACCACCGACGACCAGCTGGCGTTGATGTCGAAGCCGATGCGCCACATGTTCGCGATGGTGGGCAGGTTGATCGAGCAGCTGTTCGGCGGGCAGCCGGTGCCGTCGCCCGGATTGATGCTGTAGAAGATCGGACGGCCGCTCGCCTTCAGCGCGTCGCGCATGACGGCGAAGCCGGCCAGCGGCGCCGTGCACTTGTCGTACTTGAGGTAGTCGATGCCCCACGAGGCGAACGTCTGGGCGTCGGTCGTCTCGTGTCCGAGGCTGCCGACCGCGACGGAGGTGCTGATGCCGCCGTAGATCCCGACGCAGGTGGTGTTGCCCGGCACCTCGTAGATGCCGATCTTGAGGCCCTTGCCGTGCACGTAGTCGGCGAGCGCCGGAATGCCGGCCGGGAACTTGCTGGTGTTCCAGCGCAGCTTGCCGCTCGCGTCGCGCCCGTCCATCCAGCAGTCGTCGAGGTTCACGTACTGGTAGCCGACGTCCTTCATCCCGCTCGAGACGATGACGTCGGCGATGCCCTTGATCAGCGACTCGCTCAGGTTGCACTGGAACGTGTTCCACGAGTTCCAGCCCATCGGCGGCGTCGCGCCGAGCGCGCCGCTCGTGCCGGCGCCGCCGCCCGTTCCACTCGCGCCGCCACCCCCGGTTCCGCTCGCGCCGCCGCCCGCCGTTCCACCCGCGCCGCCGCGGCCGGCGCCTCCGCCCTGGCCACCGCGCCCCGCCCCGCCACCCGTGCCCGCCGCGCCGCCCGTGCCACCCGAGCCCGCCGCGCCGCCGTTTCCCGCGCTACCGCCACCGGCGCCACCGCGGCCGGCTCCCGCGCCCGCGCCTCCGCCCGTTCCGCCGGCGCCGCCGCGCCCGTCAGCGCCGACTGCCCCTGCAGCTCCGCCTGTCCCCGACTGCCCTCCGGCCCCGATCGCCCCGCCCGAGCTGCCGCCGCCGCCGGTGCCTGCCGCGCCGCCGGCGCCGCCGTCCGCTCCTTTACCTGCGGCTCCGCTCGCGCCGCCCGCCCCGCCCGCTCCGCCGGTGGGACTCGCGCCGCCGCCCGACGGCCCGCAGGCGATCGCGACGGCGAATGACAGCAGTGCGGCGGCGGCCACGAAGCGCATGCTGCGTATTTGCCGGATCATCCCCGATCTTGTCAGAAATCGATTCACGGGCTTCAATATCCGCGATCGAGCCCAGGAGGATCCGGCATGGCTAGATCGATGACGGTATCTCGAATCATCGTGCTGATGACGGCTGCCTGCGGCCCGCTGGTCGGCTGCGGCAGCTCCGGCGGCGGCAGCTCACCCGGAGCCGGCGGCGGCAGTGGAACGAACGGCGGCGGAACGGCCGGCAGCGGCGGCAGCGCCGCCGGCACGACGGGCGCGGGGGGACAGGGCACGGGCGGCAGCGCGGGCGGCACGGCTGGCAGCGGCGTCGTCGACGCGGGGACCGGGACGGCCTGCACCGTCGGCGCGTACCCCGCCGCCGATCCGTCGATGCCGGGGCCGTTCGCGACGGTGACCGAGAACAACGTCGGCCCGGCCGCCGGCGTCGGCGCCGACGGAGGCGCGGCGCCGATGTTCACGCTGTTCCGGCCGATGGACCTGCAGCAGGGCGGCCTCTGCCACCCGGTGATCACCTGGGGCAACGGCACCGGATCGAACCCGAGCCTCTACAAGGTGCTGCTCGACCACCTCGCGTCGCACGGGTTCGTCGTGATCGCGTCCAACAGCCCGCAGGTCGCCATGGGCGATCCGCCGCCGATGATCGTCGGCGTCACCTGGGTGCTGCAGCAGAACGACGACCCGACCAGCGTCATGTATCACCACATCGACACCACCCACGTCGGCGCGACCGGACACTCGCAGGGAGGGTTCGCCACCACCACGGCGGGCGCCGACTCGCACATCACCACCATCGCGCCCATCGCCGGCGCGACGGCGCAGCGCAACCTGCACGGGCCGGCGCTGCTGCTCTGCGGGGGAATGGATACCACCGTCCCCTGCAGCACGATCATGACGGCGTTCAACGGGATCACCAACCAGCCGGTGATGCTCGCCGACCAGCTCGCGATCGGCCACGCCAACTGGATCACCTTCCGCACCGGCGGGACCCTGAACCCGTACGAGGTGGCGGTCACTGCCTGGATGCGGGTCCAGCTGATGGGCGACACCGCCCTGCGGCCGATGTTCTACGGCCCGTCCTGCGGTCTCTGCACCAACACCGCCGTCTGGTCGGTGATGCAGAAGATGATGGACCAGTGATAACATCGCCTCCGCTGGAGGCTGTCCATGCGAAGGCTGACGGACCATGTGCTGGCGTGTGCGATGGCCCTGGGGATGGCCTCGTGCTCGAGCGGGTCCGCTCGCACCGACGGAGGCGGGGGCGGCCGCGACGGCGCGACCGGCGGGAGCGCAGGCGGCGCGGGCGGTAGCGCGACCGGCGGCGGGGCTGGAGGCGGGGCCGGGGCGACGACGGGGCAGGGCGGCCAGACCGGGGGCGGCGGCAGAGGGGGGGGCGGTTCGACGGGCGCGGCGGGATCGACCGGCGCGGCGGGATCGACCGGCGCTGCGGGATCGACCGGCGCGGCGGGTTCGACGGGCGCGGCGGGATCGACCGGCGCGGGGGGCAGCGCGACGGGGCGGGGCGGGTCCGGGGGCAACGTGCA
>DATBHU010000004.1:0-3775 GCA_036557265.1 Polyangia bacterium | reverse complement strand
TTGCCCCAGAACGGCGGCCGGCCGGCGAGCATCTCGTAGAAGATCGCGCCCACGGCGTAGATGTCCGCGCGCTGGTCGACGGGCGCCGACGAGTCGAGCTGCTCGGGCGCCATGTACTCCGGCGTGCCCATGAACGTGCCGACGGTCGTGTCTTGCTGCGGCTGTCCCGCCGGCGGCTTCACCAGCCCGAAGTCGAAGATGCGCGTCACCGGCGGCTGATCCGCGGAGAACACGTTCTCCGGTTTGAGATCGCGGTGAACGAGATCCAGCTTGTGCACCGCCTCCAGCGCCGTCAGCAGCGACTGGCCGCGACGGCCGATCTCGTCGATCGGCATGCCGTTCTCCAGCATGCCCAGCCGGTCGGCCAGCGTCGGCAGCGGGACGAACTCCATCACCAGGCACGGCCTGCCGTCGGCGAGCGTCGGCTGGTCGAACAGCGCCGGGGCGTGCACGCCGCCGAGCTGGTGCAGCGTCTCGCCTTCCAGCTCCAGCCGCATGATGGCGTCGGGATCGGCGTTCGGGATCTTCACGGCCACCTTGCGTCCGTCCGCGACGCGGCTCGCCAGCAGCACCTCGCCGAAGCCGCCGCGGCCGAGCACCCGCTCCACGGTCAGTCCCGCTATCGCCGGGAACGGCATGGGCGGCGCAGGGGTGGCTTCTCCCTCGGCGGTCGGCGCGCGCGGCGCCACCTCGGTGCCGCAGGCCGGGTGCACCGCCTGCCACCGTCGGCCGCATTTGGGGCATCTGGGCCAGACGCGCTGCATCGGGGTTCAAGCTATCATCGGCAGAAGCCGGGCAAAAATGTGGTGCAAGCGGCGGTTCTACAAAAGCAAAAGGCCGGTCCGCGCGAGGCGAACCGGCCTTTCGTGGGTGACTGTCGGCTAGGTCGTTACGGGGCGACCTGGGCCGCGAACAGCTGGTTGTTGTTGCCGCTGCAGGTCCAGAGGTCCATGCGGGCACCGCTGGCGCCGCTGGCGCCGGCCACGTCGAGGCAGATGTTCGTGTTCGCGACGTTCTTCATCATGAAGACGCCCGAACCGACCGCCGTCTCGCCGGTCACCCAGGCCTGGCTGTTGCCGCCGTTGCAGTCCTGGACCTCCATCGCCGCGCCAGCGGCGACCACGCCACCGACCGGACCGATGCACTTGTTGCGGTTCGCCTTCATGGTGATCTTCACCCGGCCCTTGCCCGCGTCGGCGATGAACAGCTTCTGCGGGTCGCCGTTCCAGCTCGAGTACTGCTGCACCGGCGTGCCGTTGCTGGTCGAGCCATTGAGCACGTCGATCGACATGTTCGTCGCCTGCTGCGGCACCAGGCGGTACGAGCGGCCCGGGTCGATGGTGGCGGGGCCGATCGCGGTGAACGACCACTTCGCGCCGTCGGGGCTGCCCGCGTCGCTCGGGTAGGAGGTCGTGGCCTGCACCGCCACGCCGTCGCCGCCCGCGTTGCCCGACGACATGAAGATGGCGCTGGTGTTCGACGACGTCTTCAGGTTCGCGAAGCCGCGGTCAGCCGAGATGTAGTTCATCGGCATGATCTGGTTGCTCGCGCCCGTGAACGGCTGCTGCTCGACCGTCGTGCCGTTCATGGTCAGAGCCATGCCGCTGGTCTTGTTGATGATCTTGTAGTAGCCCGGCGACGTCTGCAGGATGGACCAGGTCTGGCCGGCAGCGCCCGAGTACGAGCGCTGCTCGACGTCCGTGCCGGCCGTGGTGCTGCCGCCAATGACGCCCAGGCACTTGCCGTACTTGTTGCAGATCTTGTAGAGCATCGTCGACTCGAAGTTCCGGTAGACGGTGACCGGGTGGTTCCAGCGCGGGTGGTTCGAACCGCCGTACGGGTCGTTGCACGACGAGAAGCCCTCGTTCTGCTGCGTGCAGTAGACGTTGCCGCTGCTCGAGCAGTAGACGGGGACGTTCTGGTTGTTGACGCCGTCCCACTGCCAGCCGTAGGGGCTGCTCAGAACGCCGCTGTTGTTGCCCCAGGGGCTGCCGAGGCGTCCCATCGCGTCGCCCGCCGACAGGTCACGACCGGCGCAGTAGTTGCCGGGCATGTTGCTGGCGAACAGGTTGCCGAAGTAAACGCCCTCCTGGAACGGGAAGTCGCTGCTCGAGCCCCAGCCGACGCCGTTGTCCGGACCGTCGAGCCAGATGTTGACGTGCAGGCCCGAGTTGTTGATGTGGGCGAGCATCGTGCCGGAGAGCGCCTCCTGGCAGTTCGCGTCGCAGCTGCCGGTCTCGACCTGCGGCGCGACGCCGAGGCCACCCTGGAACGTGTACGACTTGCCGTACTGGTCCTGGGTGGTCAGGCTGGCGCCGTTCGGGTAGGCGATCCGGACCAGGTACTTGACGAACTCGCGGCCGCCCTCGGTCGTCATCAGACCGCTCGTCTTCGACAGCGGCGTGCTCGACTCGAGGCCGTTGAAGCTGATGCCGTTGTACGAGATGCCGTTGTAGGAGATGCCGTTGTACGACAGCCCGTTGAACGAGATCCCGTTGAACGACAACCCGTTGAACGAGATGCCGTTGTAGGAGATGCCGTTGTAGGAGATGCCGTTGTACGAGATCCCGTTGTACGAGATACCGTTGAACGAGATCCCTGCGGCGTCATCCTGTTGCACCGGGTCGGTCTGCTCTCCGCAGCCGACCAGGCCCACGATGGCTCCCAGGGAGAGCCCTGCCGTGATTCCCAATCTGAGCGTTCGTCTCGATGCGGCGTTCATCTGTGTTTTCCCCTTTTCGGTAGCCCGGCCGACTGCGGGAGTCCCGTTGGCTTTGCGTCGCCCGATCGCTCGGGTTTTGCTTTTGTCACAAGGTGCTGAGTCACCCACGTGCAAGAACCAAAGCAGTAATTAAGCCAACGCTTTTTTGACGCTGACAAATGTAATTTCAGGTAGTTACAAGGGTGGGTGGGACCGCTGTTGTTGACCGCCCCGCAACCCTGATGTTCGCCGGTCAACAGGCGACATGTCGGGGCGCCGGAGCGCGCTGGAACAGGCGCGTCAGAGAACGCCGGCGAAGATCAGCGCGGCGATGATGACGCCCATCAACGACTCGCCCGCCATGCCGCCGGCGGCGACCGTCAGGACGTCCGAATCGGAGAGACCGGGGCGCAGCCGACGCGCGGCGGCGACGGCGACCGCGCCGGCGAAGATCGCGAACGAGTACGAACCGGGGACGAGCATCCCCATTCCCATCGCCGCCGCGGACGGCAGAAAGCGACCGAGGCGCGTGCGCGCGGCGAGCGCCAGCGCGGCGCCGGCGGCGAGGCCGAGACCGCCCGCCAGCAGCGCGTGCGGCGGCAGCCCCGCGACCCCGCTGCGCGCCGCTTCGGCCATCGCCTTCCATGACTGCGCGCTGGCGGCCGGCAGGGCTTCCGTTCCGATGCCGTAGGTCCGGGCGAGGAGGAAATAGATCGGCACCACCACCATCGATCCGAGCGCCGCGCCCAGCAGCTGCGCGCCGACCTGCGCGCGCGTCGAGGCGCCCAGCCGGTGACCGACGTGCAACGCATAGAGCGTCTGGGTGACCTGCGATGCACTCCCCGCCGAGATCGAGCCGGTCACCACGGAGGTGAGCGCGCCCGAAGACGTGAACGCAGCCTGCGTCAGCATCCCCATGGGGCCCGCCGGGCCGACGTCCGTCTCGCCGGTGGCGCGCGCGCAGACGTTGGTCAGCAGGAGCGCCAGCACGATCGTGATCGACAGGGTCGCGGCGCCGAGGCCGAACCGGGTGCGGCCGATGACGGCCAGCGCGACCACGCTGGCCAGGAACAG
>DATBHU010000003.1:0-7527 GCA_036557265.1 Polyangia bacterium | reverse complement strand
GGCGCTGCCGCCCGCGCCGGCCGTGTTGCTGCCACCCGAGCCGGTCGCGTTGCTGCCGCCCGAGCCGGTCGCGTTGCTGCCGCCGGTGCCCGTGGTGTTGCTGCCGCCGGTGCCCGTCGTGCTGCTGCCGCCGGTGCCGGTCGTGCTGCTGCCGCCGCCGCCGCCCGCGCCCGCGGCGTCGCCGCCGGTGCCAGGTGTTCCGCCGCTGCCGCTCGCGGACGTACCACCGTTGCCCGTGGTGCCACCGCGGCCGGCCATGCCGCCCGCGCCGGTCGTGTTGGTGCCGCCGGCGCCGCCCCGGCCGCCTGACCCACCCCGGGCACCGGCCCCGCCGGCGCCCGTCGCGCCGCCTGCGCCGCCCGTGCCGGCCGTGCTGCCGGTGACCGCGATGTCGGCGCAGTGGTGGTAGTTGCACATCCCCTTCGGATGGTCGGTCATGAACATCATGACCTGCAGCGTGCAGGGGCTGGCGGTCGTGCAATTCGCGTTCGACGGAATCGTCACCATGAACGTCTGGGTTCCCATCTGAATGAGGTTCGTCTGCGTCGATCCGGCGGGGATGCCGAGCTTGTCCACGAGCACGGGTTGCGTGGGCGACCAGACCGGATTGTCGATGAACGCCGGCGTACAATTCGTGCCGCTCAGCACCGGCGGATCGGGGAGCGACGTCGCCGTCTGCGTCGAGGACGCGCCCTGCTTCAGGGAGATGCGCCACCAGCCCGGGTGAGCGATGGTCGCCTGCACCGTCACGGCCACCTGCTGCCCCGCCACGACGCTGTTCACCACGCCAGACGCCGCGGTCATCATGGCCCCTTCGTTACCGCAGGGCGGGGTCTTCTGCGGCGTCCCGTCGGAGGTCTGCGTCCACCAGCTCGTCGGCGCGTTCAGCTTGAAGTGCGCGTGCGCGGCGGCGGGAACCAGCAAGCCCGCGGCGGAAAGCGCGAGGGCGACAAAAGCTTGTCGAGACATGGGAGGCCTCCTATTCCAGGTCCAAGCGGCGCCAGTCTACCTCTTCTTTCAATTATCATCCCGCCGATGTCGGGGATAACGGTCCAGGACCTGTTGGTCCGATACGACACCGCCGTCGCCCTCGACCGGGTCGGCCTGTCGGTGGCCAGCGGCGAGCTTCTGATGCTGCTCGGACCGAGCGGTTGCGGCAAGACCACGCTGCTGCGCGCCATCGCCGGGTTCGTCGAGCCGGCGGCCGGGTCGATCCGCTTCGACGCCGACGAGATGGTCGGACGCCCCGCGCACACGCGCAACGTCGGCATGGTGTTCCAGAGCTTCGCGCTGTGGCCGCACATGACGGTCGCCGAGAACGTCGCCTTCGGCCTGCGCGAGCGACGGGTGGCGCGGGCCGAGATCGCCGAGCGCGTCGAGGCGGCCCTGGCGTCGACGCGGATGGCCGGCTACGGCGCGCGCAACGTCGACGAGCTGTCGGGCGGCGAGCAGCAGCGCGTCGCGCTGGCGCGCGCGCTGGTGATCCGGCCGCGCTGCCTGCTGCTGGACGAGCCGCTGTCCAACCTGGACGCGAAGCTGCGGCAGTCGATGCGCGACGAGATCCGCAGGCTGTGCAAGTCGGCGGGGCTGACGACCATCTACGTCACGCACGACCAGAAGGAGGCGCTGGCGATCGCCGATCGCATCGCCGTGATGGAGAAGGGGCACATCCTGCAGATCGGCGCGCCCGCCGAGATCTACCGGCGCCCGCGCTCGCGCGCGGTCGCCACCTTCGTCGGCGAGACCAACCTGCTGGAGGGGCAGATCGTCGCGGTGGACGCGGGCGCCGTGCGCGTCGACAGCCCGATCGGCCCGCTGGTGGCGGCGCCCGATCCGGCCTTCCCGGCGGCCGCGGGCGCCAAGGTCTGGGTGTCGATCCGCCCCGAGTGCGTGCGGGCCACGGCGGCGCCCGCCTCGCCCAACGTGCTGCGCGCCGACGGCGACGGCGTGCTCGACATCCTCTATCTGGGCGAGATCGCGGAGCGGCGGCTGCGCGTCGGCGGCGTCGCGCTGACCAGCACCGAGCTGAACCCGAGAATGAACGAGAAGACGGGCGGCGCCCAGGCCGGCACGCTGTTCGAGGTCGCCCCCGACGACGTCGTGATGCTGCCGGTCGACGACGGCGCGGAGCGCGCGTGAACCTGCGGGCGTCCACCTGGTTCGCTCTGGCGGGCCTCGCCGCCCTGCTGCTGCTGCCGTTCGTGGCGCGCTCGCGCCGGCCCGTCCCGACGGGCGGCGCCGCGCACGAGACGCTGATCGTCATCACCGCCAACAACGAATCGATCCGCTTCGAGTTCGGCCGCGCGTTCCACGCCTTCATGGCGCGCCGGGGCCGCGACGTCGACGTCGACTGGCGCGCGCCCGGCGGCGCGGCGGAGATCGCCCGCACGCTGGCGTCGGAGTTCGCCGCCTCGTTCCGGCGCCACTGGACGCAGGATCTCCACCGCCGCTGGACCGCCGAGATCGCCGCCGGGTTCTCGCAGCCGCTGCCGGACGGCGCCGCCGGCGACGTCGCCGACGCGCGGCGGGCGTTCCTGGCCTCGAACGCAGGGTCGGGCGTCGACGTGGTGTTCGGCGGCGGCAGCCCCGAGTTCGTCAAGTACGCGACGGCGGGACGGATCGTCGACGCGGGCGTCCTCCGCCGCCACCCCGAGCTGTTCGGCCCGGGCGGCATCCCCGCCGAGCTCGGCGGCGAGACGTTCTGGGATCGCGAGGGGCGGTGGGTGGGCGCCTGCCTGTCCAGCTTCGGCATCTGCTACAACCGCGACGCGCTGGCGCGCCTCGCGATCGCCGAGCCGCCGTCGTCCTGGAGCGAGATCGCCGCGCCCGCGTATCAGGGCGCGGTGGCGCTCGCCGATCCGACCAAGAGCGCGACCAGCGGCAAGGCGATCGAGATGATCGTGCAGAAGCAGATGAGCGACGCCCGCGCGCGCGCCCAGGCCCGGGGCGCCGCCGGCGGCGCTGCGCTGAACGACGCCGCGTTGGACGCCGCCGCCAAGCGCGACGGCTGGCCGGCGGCGATGCGCCTGCTCCGGCGGCTGGGCGCGAACGCCCGCTACTTCGCCGACCAGTCGACCAAGATCGCGCTCGACGTCGCGTCCGGCGACGCGGCCGTCGGCATGTGCATCGACTACTACGGGCGCTTCCAGGCCGAGGCCGCCGCCGAGCTGGGGCGCCCGGGACGCGTCGGCTTCGTCACCGCGCGCGGCGAGACGTCGATCAACCCCGACCCGATCGCGCTCCTGCGCGGGGCGCCGCACCGCGACCTGGCGATCGAGTTCATCGACTTCGTGCTGTCGGACGAGGGGCAGAAGCTGTGGAGCTTCCGCCGCGGGGTGCCGGGCGGCCCCGAACGCTATGCGCTGCGCCGGCTGCCGATCGTCCCGCGTTTGTACGATCGCGCGTTCGACGCCTACCGCGCCGATCCCGAGGAGCGCCCCTACGAGGAGGCGCTGGACTTCGTCTATCACCGCGCCTGGACCGGCCCGCTGTTCAGCACGCTGAACTTCGTGGTGCGCGTGATGTGCATCGATCCGGAAGGGGAGCTGGAAGACGCCTACGCCGCGCTGGCGCGGGCCGGCTTCCCGCCCGAAGCGACGGCGCTGTTCGACGACGTCTCGGCGGTCGACTACGCGACGGTGGCGGGACCGCTGCGCGCCGCGCTGCACTCGGCTGACCCGATGGACGAGGCGCGCTGGTCGATCCGACTGGTGGCAGGGTTCCGCGCGCAGTACCGGCGCGTCGCCGCGCTGGCGCGGGAAGGCCGCTGACGATGGGGCTGACCGCCACCACCCGCAGAGGGCGCGCCGTCACCATCGCGGCGGTCGCGGTGGTGGGCGGCCTGCTGGCGGCGCTGCTGCTCTGGCCGCTCGCCGAGGGGGTGCGCGGCGCGGTGGTCGACCCGCGCGGCCGCTTCACCACCGCCTACCTGGCGACGGTGTTCAGAAATCCGATCTACCTCGAAGGCCTGCGCAACGCGCTCGCCATCGCCGTGCTCAGCACGGCCGTCGCCGGCACGCTCGGCATCGTCGCGGCCCTGCTGCTGCATCGCTACGCCTTCCCGGGGCGGCGGCTGCTGGCGGCGCTGGTGCCGATGCCGCTGATGGTGCCGCCGTTCGTGGGCGCGGTCGGCATCAAGCAGCTGCTCGGCGTCACGGGGGCGCTGAACGCGCTGCTGGCGCGCCTCCACCTCATCGATCCGCACGCGCCCATCGACTGGCTGCGCAGCGGCCGCTTCGGCGTCGTCGTCGCGCTGACCGCCATGCACCTCTACCCGATCGTCTACTTCAACGTCCAGGCCGCGCTGGCCGGGCTGAACGTCGAGATGGAGGAGGCGGCGCGCAGCCTCGGCTGCCGCGGGCTGCGGCTGTTCCGCAAGATCACCCTCCCCGCCATCCTCCCCAGCGTGTTCGCGGCGGCCAGCATCGTCTTCATCTGGGCGTTCACCGAGCTGGGCGTGCCGCTGATGTGCGACTTCCAGCGCGTCACGTCGGTGCAGATCTTCAGCGGCCTCAAGGATCTCGGCCGCAACCCCTTCGTCTACGCGCTGGTGGTGGTGGTGCTGGCGACGACGGTCATCTTCTATGCGCTGGCGCGCCGGCTGGTCGCGCGCGCGGGCGGCCACCGCGTCGGCTCCGTGAAGGGCGTGCGCGCGCACCGCGCGCGCCGGCTGCCCCCGCTGCCGAGCGCGCTGGTCGCCGGCCTGCTCGCGGGCATCGTCGGCGTGGCGGCGCTGCCCAACGTGTCGGTGCTGCTGCTGGCGCTGTCGCGCGACTGGTACGGCACCGTGCTCCCCTCCGGCCTGACGCTGGACCACGTGCGCTCGGCGCTCACCAACGACGTGGTGGTGCCATCGATCGGCAACAGCCTGCGCTACGTGACGCTGTCGACCGCCTTCGACCTCGTCGTCGGCACGACCATCGCGTACCTCGTCACCCGCACCCGCTCGCGCGCCGCGCGCGTGCTCGACATCGCGGCCATGCTGCCGCTCGCGATCCCGGGGCTGGCGCTGGCGTTCGGCTACCTGGCGATCTCGCGCGAGGGGCGGCCGCTGGCGTTCCTGAACCCGCTGCGCGATCCGACGGCGCTGCTGGTGATCGCCTACGCGATGCGCCGGCTGCCGTTCGTCGTCCGCTCGGCCGCCGCCGGCCTGCAGCAGATATCCACCGCCCTCGAGGAGGCCGCCGCCAGCCTGGGCGCCGGCGCGCTGTCGACGTTCACCCGTGTCACGCTGCCGCTGCTGGCGCCCCACCTGCTGGCGGGCGGCGTGTTCGCCTTCGCGCTCTCGATGCTCGAGGTGTCCGACTCGCTGATCCTCGCCCAGCGCCAGGCCACCTACCCGATCACCAACGCGATCTACAACTTGTTCCAGCTGCTGGGCGACGGCCGCCAGGTGGCGGCGGCGCTGGGCCTGTGGGCGATGCTGTTCCTGCTGTCGGCGATCGCGGTGGCGCGCGGCCTCGTGGGCGGCAAGCTGGGCAACATGTTTCGCCTGTAATCGATAGAATGCCGCCGATGAGCGCGGGCCAGCCCCCGAGCGAAGCCCCAGCCGGCGAAGCCTCTCGCAGGAAGGCGCGGTCGGCCTTCGCGTTCCCCGAGCGGCTGATCGAACGCAACCGCTCCGCGGGCCAGCTGGGACCGCTGCTCGCCTGGGCGGTCGTGTTCGCCGACATCGGCACGTCGATCTATTACGTCCCCGGCCTGCTGTTCGGCGAGCTGGGCGGCCGCTCGCCCTCGCCCGCCGCGGCGTTCGTGCTGGTGACCGGGCTGGCGGTGATCCTGCTGGCGCTCAAGTACGTGGACGTGGCGGCGCGCTATCCGGAGGGCGGCGGCGTGGTGTCGGTCGCGACCGACGCGTTCAGCCCGACGGTCGGCTGCCTGGGCGGGATCCTGATCTGCATCTCGTACTTCCTGACCGCCGCGATCTCGGCGGTCTCCGGCCTGCAGTACCTGGCCGGGCTGTTCCCCGCCCTCGATCACTTCCTGGTCCCGGGCGCGTGCCTGGCGATCGCGCTGCTCGGCGTCCTGAACTACATCGGCGTCCGCGAGTCGGCGATCCTGACCGCCGTGCTGGCGGTCGCGTCGTTCGCGACCAACCTCGTCGTGCTCGGGGTGGTCTCCGTGCAGCTCGACGCCGCGCAGTGGCGCCTGGTGCTGGATCAGTTCAAGTCCGCGGCGGCGCTGCCGCCCTGGCCGCTGCTGGTCGGGTTCTCGGGCTCGTGGCTGGCGTATTCGGGGCTGGAGTCAATCAGTCAGATCGCGCCCGCCCTCAGGCCGCCGCGCGAGAAGACCGCGCTGCGCGCGATGGTGCTGGTGATGGTCGCCATCCTGCTCACCTCGCCGCTCGCGACCGCGCTCGAGACGGCGCTGCTGCGCGCCTCCGAGGTCAACCCCGAGCGCTTCATGTTCGAGCTCGGCGCCGCGTTCGGCCCGCGCGCGCTGCAGCTGGCGATCGTCTGCACGTCGGCGGCGCTGCTGCTGGGCGCCGCGAACACCGCGCTGATCGGCTGCTACCACGTGTTCCTGGCCCTGGTGCGCCTCGGGTTCCTCCCCCACTGGCTGTCGGGCCGCAGCCACCGCTTCAACACGCCCCACCGCGCCATCACCGTCTCGGTGCTGGCGCCGCTGGCGGTGATCGTCGCGTCGCGCGCGCGCCTGGGGATCCTCGGGGAGATCTACACGTTCGGGCTGCTGGGCGCGTTCACGCTCACGAGCGTCGGCCTCGACAAGGTCAAGTGGCAGGAGCGGGTCCGCGGCACCGGCTTCTATCTCGGCCTGCTGACGTCGCTGCTGGTGGTGAGCGCGTGGGCGATCAACCTCGTCCACCGGCGCGTCGCGACGGCGCTGGGTCTGGCCGCCACCGCGCTCGGGTACGCGGTCGCGATCGCGGTCAAGAAGGGCTGGCTGGCCGCCGCGCGCACCGGCTTCGTCGCCGCCGAGGACGCCGAGCGCGCGGGCAGCGACATGGGCTCGGCCGTGGAGATCCTGACCGTCGCCGAGGCGATCCACATGCGCGAGATCTACCGCGCCTCGACGCTGGTCGCGCTGCGCTCCACCAACCTGCGCGTGCTGCAGGAGGCGCTGGCGCGGGCGCGCGGCTGCGGCGAGAACGCGGTCTATCTGATCTTCGTCGACGAGATCCCAGGCCTCTTCTTCCCGCCCAACACCGGCCCGTCGCGGGAGGCGCGCGAGGTGCTCGCGGTCGCGGTCGAGTTCTTCAAGGAAGCGAGCCTGGTGGCGATCCCGATCTGGCGCATGGCGCACGACGCCGGCGCCTCGCTGGCGGGCGCGGCGCGCAAGCTCGGCGTCGAGGCGGTGCTGCTCGGGACGTCCCAGCGCGGCGCCGTCTGGCACCTGCTGCGCGGCAATGTCCTCCGTTCCCTGATACGCGAGCTCCCCGACCAGACCCGCGTCTGGATCGTGAATTGAGCCGAGGCGCCCGCGAGGCCCCGGGCGTCTTGATCTTTTCTTGATACGGCCGAATCGCGTTTTGACGCCGTCTTGACGGCGATGGCGATAGGCACAAAG
>DATBHU010000002.1:0-4578 GCA_036557265.1 Polyangia bacterium | reverse complement strand
GAGGCGTTCCTCGCCAGCGTGCGCGACGGCGCGCGCGACGCGGGCCGCCGGTTCGACCTGCAGGAGGTGGTGGGCGCCGGCGCCGATCACCCGGTGCTGCCGAAATTCCCCGAGGGCGATTACCTGAAATTTGCCGTGGGTGTCTTATGATTCGGCGCTGATGGCCGTAGCCTCCCCCGCCCCTGCCGCGCCCGCGGCGACGACGCCCGGCGAGATCGCGTCGCCCGCGTACAAGTGGACGCTCGGCGGCGCCCTGGCCGCGTTCCAGTCGCTGGTCTACTTCGGCATCGGCCACCTCCACCTCAACCGCTCGACGGAGCTGCTGCGCACCCGCCTCGACGACGCGATCCCGTTCTGGCCGTGGACGGCGTGGTGCTACCTGCCCTTCTACGCGGGCGTCTTCCTGCTCGCGATCGCGGGCATCCGGCGCCGCGCCCTGTTCAACCGCGCCGTGCTCGCCGTGCTGGTCGTGCTGTCGATCGGCGCGATCGGGCACGTCTTCGTCGGCGCCGAGTACCCTCGGCCCATCCTCCACCCGCCGTACGCGAGCCTCTCGGCGGCGTTCATGGCCGCGGTCCAGCGCATCGATCCGCCCGGCAACGTCTTCCCGTCGTTGCACGTGGCGCACACGACGATGCTGGCCCTGATTCTGATCAAGGATCGGCCGTTGCTGGGGCGAATCGCGCTGGCCATGGCGACGGCGCTCGCGCTGTCGACGCTGACCACCAAGCAGCACTTCCTGGCGGACGTGGTGTCGGGCTACGCGCTCGCGTTCTTCGGGCGGTGGATCGCCCTGCGCAAGCTGCCGGGGCCACTGGGGTAGCTACTTCTTGCTGGTGGTCTTGGCGGCGGCGCGGGCGGCGGCGCTGATCGGGTCCTTGAAGTTGATCTTCTCGTACGGGAAGCCCTTGTCGGCGATCTGCGGCTCGACGACGGCCGCCTTGCCGACGATGACGACGATCATCGTGTCGGGGTGCAGCAGCTCCGCCGCGGCGGCCTTGGCGGCCGCCTCGTCCACGGCCGCGAGGCGGACCGGCAGCTCGCGCACGTAGCCCGCGCCCAGGCCGTGCAGCTCGGCGGCCACCAGCGCCTGGGCGACGCCCGCCGCGGTCTGCAGCTTGAACGGATAGCTGCCCGCGTAGTAGCCCTTCGCTTTGTCCAGCTCGCGCGCGGTCGGCCCGTCCGCCTTCATGCGCCGGACCTCGTTCACCGACGCGAGCAGCGCCTCCCAGGCGCTCTCGCTCTTGGTCGCCCCGGCCACGCGGAACGAGCCTTCGTACAGCGTCGCGCCGAATGACGAGCCGATGCCGTAGGTGAGGCCCCGCTTGGCGCGCACCTCGATCATCAGGCGCGACGAGAAGTCCGAGCCACCGAGCACGTAGTTCGTCAGCGTCGCCGCGTACCAGCGCGGATCGGCGTGCCTGATCCCCTGGTGACCGAACACCAGCGTCGCCTGCGTCGAGTCGGGCCGGTCGACCAGCAGGATGCGCGTCGCCGTCACCTTGGGGGCCGGCCATTCGGGGCGCGCCGGCACCGCCGCCCGCGCCCAGCCGCCGAACGCCTTCTCGATGCCGGCGCGCAGCTTGGACGCGTCGACGTCGCCGGCCACCGCCAGGATCGCCCGGTTCGGCCGGTAGTAGGTCTTCCAGAACGCCTCCAGGCGCGCACGCGTGATCTTCTGGACGTCCTCGGCCGTCAGCACCCAGCCGTCGGGGTGCTGCTCGCCGAACAGCAGGTTCTCGAAGTGCGCGTTCGCGAGCTCGTGCGGGTTGTCGAAGCGGGCCGCGATCGCCGCCATCATCTCGTCGCGCACCTCGCCCATCTCGCTCTCGGGGAACGATGGGTGAAGCAGGATGTCCGACAGCAGATCGAGGCACAGCTTGCTGTCCTTCGACAGCGCCGAGCAGGTCGCGGTGGTGCTCTCGTTGCTGGCCTGCGCGTCCAGCATGCCGCCCACGAAGTCGATGGCGCGCGAGATATCGTCGGCGCTCCGCGTCTTGGTGCCGCGCCGGAGCATCGCCGCCACGAAGTCCGAGACGCCGAGGTTGTCGCGCTGCTCGTCGTAGCCGCCCGCCTGCACGGCGATGCCGAAGCTGATGACCGGCAGCTCCTTGCGCGGCACCACGATCACCTCGAGCCCGTTCTTCAGCGTGAAGCGCTGGATGGGCGGCAGCGCCAGCTCGGCCGGCTTGGGCGGCGGCGGCGCCTGGATCAGATCCTTGCGGCCCGCCCAGTAATCGGCCGGCGGCTTGGTCGCGGCGGCCGGCGCGGTGGCCGGGGCGGGCGCGGCGGCCGTCGCGGCTCCGGAGGGAGCGGCGGGCTTGGGCGGCGGGTTCGACGCGCACCCGAGCAGCGCGAGCAGGACCACCGGCGCGTGCGATCGCGTCTTCATTTCTTGCCTGTCTCGCTTCTCTTACTTGGCGGCGGGGGACCCGGCTGCGCCAGCGTCACGCGGGTCAGGTTGGTGTCGACCAGGTACTTCTTGGCGACGCGCTGGACGTCGGCGGCCGTGACGGCCAGGTAGCGCGTCGCGCCCTCGACGAACCGCTTCCAGTCGTCCTCGACGTACTGGGCGCGGCCGAGCGCCTGGGCGATGCCGTCGACGGTCTGCAGGCCGAACACGAAGCCGGCCGCGAGCTGGTTCTTCGCCTTGTCGAGCTCGTCGGGCGCGATCGGCTTGTCGCGCACGCGCGCGATCTCCTCGAACAGCACCGACTGCACGCGCGCGGGATCGCGGTCGGGCAGGTAGGCGGCGTAGACGATGAACAGGCCGGGCTGCTCGAGCGTCTCCGTCAGGCCGCCCGCGCCGACGGCCAGGTGCTCGCGCCGGACCAGCCGCTGGTGCAGGCGCGACGATTCGCCCCCTGACAGCGCCACCGCCAGCACCTCCAGCGCCGGGATGTCCGGATCGGCGGCGCGCGGGATGTGGTAGCCGCCGACGACGACCGGGATCTGGACCTCGATGCGCAGCGTCTCCTCGCGCGTCGACGTCTGGGGCGGCTCCACCGCGGTGGTGCGCGGCGGCGTCGGTCCCTTGGGAATCGGCCCGAAGTGCTGGTCGACCAGCGCCCGCACCGCGCGCTCGTCGACGTCGCCGATCACGACCAGCGTCGCGTTGTTGGGCTGGTAGTACTGGTCGTAGAAGCGCTGGGCGTCGGCCGGGGTGACCTTCTCCAGGTCTTCGATCGTCCCGATCGGCGTCCAGTTGTACGGGTGCTTCACGTAGGCGAGGGCGCGGAACTTTTCGATCGCCTTGCCGATCGGATCGTTGTCGACGCGCAGGCGCTTCTCCTCCTCGACCACCTGGCGCTCGGAGTTGATCGTGCCGGGGAACAAACGCAGGTTGCGCATCCGCTCTGCTTCCAGCTGCAGCGCGAAGCCGACGTACGACGGCGGCACCGTGTCGTGGTAGGCGGTCAGATCTTCGGTGGTGAAGGCGTTGACCTGGCCACCCACCTCCTTGAGCAGGCGCGCGTGCTCCTCGGGCGGGACGTGCTCCGAGCCCTTGAACATCATGTGCTCGAACATGTGGGCGACGCCGCGGATGCCGACGTGCTCGTCCTTGGATCCGACGTGATAGAAAATCTGCACCGTCGCGATCGGCGCCTTGTGATCGGCGAGGAACAGCACCTGGAGGCCGTTGGCCAGCGACCAGGCCTTGACGTCCAGCTTCGGCGACGGCAGCGCGGCGGCGGTGACCGGCGCGGCCTTCGCAGGCGCCGGCTTCGTGGTGGCGCCGCCGGACGTCGGCAACAGCGACGCCAGCAACAGCAGCGGTAGGGTCCGTCGGGGCACGGCAGCGCGCAATATGACATCGAACCTGCGCCGTGGAAATCGTCTACTCTCGTGGTTTGATGACCGTCGCCCTCGTCGCCATTTCCGGGATGCTCGCAACCGCGCGTGAGGTGCGATGAGCACCGTCGTGGAAGTCGTCGACAGCCGGGCGCTGGTCGGTAACCCGCTGGGCGACGCGACGGCGCGCCGGGTCGCGGTCTGGCTGCCGCCGTCGTACGAGGCGGCGGTCGATCGCCGCTACCCCGTGATCTACTGGCTCGCGGGCTACGCGGGCACGGGCGAGCAGATGTTCTCCGGGACCCCGTGGCAGCCGGGGCTGGGCGACCGGCTGGATCGGCTGGCCGCGACGGGCGCGATGGGCGAGGCGATCGTCGTCGCGCCCGATTGCTTCACGCGCTGGGGCGGCGCGCAGTACCTCGATTCGTTCGCGATCGGCGACTACGAGACGCACGTCGTGCGGGAGGTGGTGCCCGCCATCGACGCCCGCTTCCGCACGGTCTCCGCGCGCGGCGGGCGGGCAGTCGGCGGCAAGTCGTCCGGCGGCTTCGGCGCGCTGGTGCTGGCCATGCGCAATCCGGATCTGTTCTCGGTCATCGCGAGCCACGCGGGCGACATGGCCTTCGAGCTGTCGGCGCTGCCGGATCTGCCGGTCGCGGCGCGCACGTTGCGCCGGCACGGCGGCGTCGCGGGGTTCTTGCGGAATTTCGAGTCGAGCGAGAAGAAGTCGGGCGCTGACTTCACGACCATGATGGTGCTGGCGCAGGCGGGCGCCTATTCGCCCGA
>DATBHU010000001.1:0-13285 GCA_036557265.1 Polyangia bacterium | reverse complement strand
GGCGGCGGCGCGGGCGGCGGTGGCGGTACGGGCGGCGGCGGAGCCGGCGGGAACGGTGGCGGTGGTGCCGGCGGCAGCGGTGGCGCCGGCGGGTCCGGCGGTGCCGGTGGGAACGGCGGTGCGGGCGGGTCTGGCGGCGGTGGTGGCGGTGGTGCCGGCGGCAACGGCGGTGCGGGCGGCGGCGGTGGTGGCGGCACAGGGGGGGCAGGCGGCGGCGGCGGCACCGACGGCTCGCAATGCACGATCCCGCTCCCCGAGACGCAGATCGCGGTCGCCGCGACCGACAACAACGGTCACATGCACACGGTGACGGTCGACGCGGCCACGCTCAACGCCACGACCGCGCAGATGCTGATCACCAGCAACTTCGGCGGTCACACGCACATGGTCACGTTGGGGGCCGTCAGCCTCGCCACGCTGCGAATGGGCGGGATGGTCGACGTCCTCTCGTCCTCTGCCGGCACGCCCGCGCACACGCACACGTATCGGATCAGCTGCACCTAGACAGCATTTCGAGAACGGCGGCACACCCGCTCGCGGGGACCCGAAAGTCTGTTATGAGGAGGCTGACGGCCTTCAAGACAGGGAGGGTGTGCCCATGATCGAAGTCACCGAGAGCGCCAGGGCCCCGGTGCCGATCGCAGAGATCGTTCGACAGTTCGTGGACGGGTTCAACACGAACAGCCTCGACGACGTGATGGCCTTCTTCGCGGACGACGCGGTCTACGAACCCGGCGACGGCCGGACGCACCGCGGCCGCGCGGCCATCCGCGAGACCTTTCGACCGCAGTTCGAGCACGCCTTCGGGACCATGCGGTTCGTCGTCAACGATCAGGTCGTGGACGAGCGCGCGCGCAAGGCGGTGATTCGCTGGGTCTGCCAGCACGACTTCTCGACCATGAAGTCGACCCTGCAGCGCTGGCTGTTCAAGGCGCTCTACGGGCGGCGCGCGGGCTGGTACGGCACGGACATCTTTCACTTCGACCAGCGCGGCAAGATCATCGGAAAGTTCAGCTACGCCAACTACGGGCGGCGCCCGCACGTGCGGCGCGATCTGGGCGACCCCGCCGCCGTCGCGCCCCGCTAGAATCGGCGGCGATGACCCGACCCGGCGATCACGACGTTCGAATGTCCCGCGCCCGCCAGGCGCTGGAAGGGCTCTCGGTGGGCGACGCGTTCGGCGAGCGGTTCTTCACGCACCCGGACCTGGTCGAGAAGCTGATCGCGGCCCGCGCCGTCCCCGCGCCGCCCTGGCGGTACACGGACGACACCGAGATGGCGCTCGCGATCGTCGAGGTGCTGGAGGCGGCGGGCCACGTCGATCAGGACCGCCTGGCCGCCACCTTCGCGCGGCGCTACGTCGCGAACCGCCACCGCGGCTACGGGCCGACCGCGCACGAGATCCTGGCCGACATCGCCGCTGGAAACCCCTGGACTGTGGCGGCGCGCGCGCCGTTCGACGGTCGCGGATCGCTGGGCAACGGCGGCGCCATGCGCGCCGCGCCGGTGGGCGCTTACTACGCCGACGATCTCGGCGCCGCGTCGGCGGCGGCGATCGCGTCTGCGGAGATCACCCACGCGCACCCGGAAGGGCAGGCGGGCGCCGCCGCGGTCGCCGTGGCCGCCGCCTGGGCCTGGCGCACGCGGACCGACGGCCGGACCGGCTTCGCCCGCGCGCTGATCGAGGCGGTCCTCGCGCACACGCCTGCGAGCGAGACGCGGGAGGGGATCGCGCGCGCCCTCGCGGTGCCCGCGTCCGCGGAGATCGGCGAGGCGGTCGCCACGCTCGGCAACGGCTCGCGCGTCTCCGCCCCCGACACCGTGCCGTTCGCGCTCTGGTGCGCCGCGCGCCACCTCGACGACTACGTCGAGGCGATGTGGCGGACCGTCTCCGGGCTCGGCGATCGCGACAGCACCTGCGCGATCGTCGGCGGCATCGTCGCCGCGGGCGGCGCGGCGATCCCCGAGGACTGGCGCGCGTCGCGCGAGCCGCTGGCCTAGCTGGCGGGCGGCCTCCGGGCCGCCCCGGGTTGCGGAGAGATCCCGACGGCCTCAGCTTGAACAAGGCTCGAACGGGCGAACGGGCGAACGGGGCGAACGGGGCGAACGGGGCGAACGGGGAGGGAAGCGTGGTGGAGGCGCGGAGGAAGACGGTCGTCGTCACGGGAGCATCTAGCGGAATCGGGCGGGCGACCGCGCTCGAGCTCGAGCGGCGCGGCTTCCTGGTGTTCGCGGGCGTGCGCCGGCCGGCGGACGCCGAGGCGCTGCGCGCCGAAGGGCGGGGCGCCCTGGTTCCGATCGAGATCGACGTGACGGACGAGCGCCGCGTCGCCCTGGCCGCCGCCGAGGTCGAAGCGCAGCTCGGCAACGGCACGGCCGCGCTGGACGGGCTGGTGAACAACGCCGGGATCGGGACGGCGGGCCCCGTCGAGTACGTGAGCGAGCAGAGCCTGCGCCGGCAGTTCGAGGTGAACGTGTTCGGTCAGATCGCCGTCATCCAGGCGTTCCTGCCGTTCATCCGCCGCGCGCGCGGCCGCATCGTCAACATCGGCTCGGTGGGCAGCCACATCGGGCTGCCGTTCGGCGGCGTGCTGTGCGCGTCGAAGGCCGCCTTCTCGATTCTGAGCGACACGCTCCGGCTCGAGCTGCGGCGGTTCGGCATCCACGTCATCCTGATCGAGCCCGCCGCCATCCGGACCCCCGCCGTGGAAAAGACGCTCGGCAACGCGGAGGCGATCGTGGCCGCGCTGCCGCCGGAGGGCGCCGTGCGCTACGGCGCGGACATTCGCGAGTTCGTGCGCCGCTCGTACGCGCTCGAGATGCGCGGCAGCCCGCCCGAGGTCGTCGCCAAGGTGGTCCTCCGGGCCCTCACGGCCCGGCACCCGCGCCTGCGTTACATCGTCGGCAAGGACGCGCGCGTGCTCGCCACGCTGCCGCGCGTGCTGCCGGAGCGGCTGCTCGACCGCGTGCGCCTGCGGATGCTCGGTCTGACCAGCGCCGCGGCCCCGTCGCGCTAGCCGCGCGGCGCGCCGGCGCGCTGGCGCCGCGTGGCAGACCCGTGGCGGCCCCGCGGCGCGCGCGTGGCTGACCGCGGGAAAGGCGGCGACGGGGCGCGTCCCGGCCTCCGCGGGAACGCGCGTTGCGTGCGTCCCTGCGTATGACCAACCCCGACGCCAAGCCATCGCCCCCTCTCCCGCCCCGCTTGCGCCGCCCGCGACTCGGACGCGCCGACCTGCGCGTCGCCGCCGGGATGGTGTCCGGCGCGGTGTTCGAGCCCGACCGCCCGCTGCTGGTTCACCTGGTGGTGACCCGCCGCTGCAACCTCGCCTGCGGCTACTGCACCGAGTACGACGATGTCAGCGCGCCGGTGCCGACGGAGGTGTTGCGCGAACGCATCGATCATCTGGCCCGCCTGCGCACGGTGGTCGTCACGCTCACGGGCGGCGAGACGTTGTTGCACCCGGACGTCGCGGCGCTGGTCGCGTACGTCCGCGCGCGCGGCATGACCACGGCGATCAACACGAACGGCTTCCTGCTCAGCGCCGCGCGCATTCGCGCGCTCAACGAGGCCGGGCTCTACGCGCTGCAGATCAGCCTCGACGGGGTGACGCCGAACGCGGTGACCAAGAAGACGCTGAAGCCGCTGCTGCCCAAGCTGCGCCTGCTGGCCGAGCACGCCGCCTTCCGGGTGCGCGTGAACACCGTGCTGGGCGTGGCGCCGCCCGAGGAGGCGGTCGCGGTGGCGCGGGTGGCGCTGGCGCACGGCTTCGACGCGAAGTGCTCGCTGGTCCGGCACGCCGACGGCAGCCTGAAGACCGTCGACGACGGGGTGCGCGCGGCGTACGAGGAGGTCAAGAAGCTCGAGGGGCGCTCGCTCGGGATCTTCGGGGAGAGCTTCCAGGACGCGCTGATGCGCGACGGACGCCTCGACTGGAAGTGCCGGGCGGGCGCGCGCTTCTTTCACGTGTGCGAGAACGGCCTGGTCCACCTGTGCGGGCCGCGCTACGGCGAGCCCGCCACGCCGATCGCCGACTACGGCCCCGACGACATCCGGCGCGCGTTCGACACGCCGAAGGCGTGCGCCGCGACCTGTCCGGTCGCCTATGCCCACCAGGTGAGCCGCGTCGATCGGTTCCGGGCGCAGGGCGCGCCCGGCGTCGCGGCCTCCCGCGATCACGACCGGCGCGGCGACGGCCGGCTGCACCTGGCGGTGCTGCGATGAACGCCGCGATGAGCACCGTCGACGTCTCGCTGGTCATCCCCGCCTACAACGAGGAGACGCGGATCGGTCCCACGCTGGCCCGCTGCGCCGGCTTCCTGTCCGCGTCGGCGCCGCGCGGGCGCTGGGAGATCGTGGTCGTGGACGACGGCTCCAGCGACGGCACGGTCGCGCTCTGCCGGCGCATGGCTGCGTTGATCCCCGGGCTGCGGGTCGTCGAGACCCGCCCCAACCGCGGCAAGGGCCACGCGGTGCGCGCCGGCGTGCGGGCCGCCCGCGGCGCCGCGATCGTGATGTACGACGCCGACGGGTCGACCCCCATCGCCGAGATCGCCAAGCTGCTCGCCCCGCTCGCGGGCGGCGAGGCGGCGATCGCGATCGGCTCCCGCTACGTCGGTGGGCGCCGGACCGATCAGCCGCTGTGGCGGCGCCTCTGGAGCCGGCTGGCCGGCTTCGTCATGCAGCGGACGCTGGTGCCCGGGATCGTCGACGCCCATTGCGGCTGCAAGGCGTTCACCGCGGCCGCCGCCCGCGATCTGTTCGGGCGCTCGACCATCGACGGCTGGTCCTTCGACCTGGAGATCCTCGCGCTGGCCATCCGCCTCGGCTACCGCGTGGTGGAGATCGGCGTGGAGTGGCGCGACGATCGCCGCTCGCGCGTGCGTCCGATCCGCGATCTGTTTCGCGTCATCTCCGAGGCGATCACGATCGCCCGTCGCCTGGACTACCTGGCGGAGCCGGCGTCGCCCGCGCGGCGACCGTGGCGTCCAGGGCCAGCAGCGCGTTCGTGACCGCCGGGAACCCCGCGATCGGCAAGGTCTGCAGCACGGTCTCGACCACCGCCTCGCGCGTCACGCCGAGCCCGAGCGCCGCCTCTGCGTAAGCCCGGACCTGGACCGGATAGTCGCGGCAGACACAGCACGCGAGCACGATCAGCACCCGCGTCTCGATCGGCAGATCCGGCCTGGCCGTGATCCCGGCGTAGGCCCACTCCATGTTCATCTTGATGTAGTCGGGGCAGATCTTCTGGAGGGCGGCGATCATTTGGTCACCGGCGTGCTGGCCGTGCAGCTTGTTCGCGAGCGCCAGACCGATTTCGAAGGTGGACGTCGGCATGGGTCTCCTTTCGTTGGTGTCATCCAACCAGGGGCCAAGCTACGCCGGTCACGCAGGCTGACAATGCGCCGCGAACGCAGGACACTCCTGCGCGCGATGCAGCGATTGGATGAGGACGCCCGCCTCGAGGAGATGGTCGCGTTCGCCACCGCGGCGGAGCGCGGGTCGTTCACCAGGGCCGCCGCGACGCTGGGGCGCGACGCCACCGCGATCTCGCGCCGCGTGCAGGCGCTGGAGCGCCGCCTGGGCGTGCGGCTGCTGGAGCGGACGACCCGGCGGATCGCGGTGACGGAGGCGGGGCGGCTGTTCCTCGAGCGGGTGCGGTCGGTCCTCGTCGCGATCGCCGACGCCGAGGACGAAGTGTCTTCGCACGCGGGTGGCCCTCCGCGCGGCACGCTCCGGCTCGCCCTGCCTGCCACCTTCGGGCGGATGTGGATCGCGCCGCTGCTGGCGGACTTCCTGGCCGCGCACCCGCAGGTCAAGGTGGAGGCGGCGCTGTCGGAGCGCGCGGTCGATCTGGTGGGCGAGGGGTTCGACGCGGCGATCAGGCTGGGCGCCCTCGGCGCGTCCAATCTCGTCGCGCGCAAGCTCGCGCCGCGCCGGCGCCTGCTGTGCGCCGCGCCAGCGTACGTCGCGCGGCACGGCCGCCCGTCGGCGCCGGCGGAGCTCGAGGCCCACGCCTGTCTCGCGTTCAGCGGGTACGCCTCGCACCCGTACTGGCGCCTCACGAACGCGAAGGGCCAGCGCGCGTCGGTGCGCGCGCGCGGCCCGCTCGTCGCCGATGACGCCGAGGCGCTGGTCGAGGCGGCCGTGCGCGGCGCCGGAGTCGTGATGTGCAGCGACTGGCTGGTCGGCCGGCAGCTGCGGGACGGGCGGCTGGTGTCGATCCTCGATGCGTGGAACATCGACGACGAGGGCGCGATCTACGCCGTGGTCGCGTCGAAGCGCCTGCTGCCCGCCAAGACGCGCGCGTTCGTCAGCTGGATCGCTGCTCAGCTCGCGCCCGTTCCACCGTGGCGGTCGGTCCGGAAATGAACGCTGCCGCTGGGGAGCTCGGCGCGCTCAGTCGGTCCAGCAGCACCAGTGATTCGGGGGGTCGTCGTCGAGCTGCTGGCAGCCGCTTCGCTGCTGCGTCTGCACCGGGTCAATGTCCGACGGCACACACGTGAAGGCCTGCGGATAGACGACGGAACAGGTCGCGTCCGTGCTCGGATCGCGCATGCAGCCATAGGGCGGCTCCATGCCGTGCGTGCAGGAGGTGACGACGCTTCCGCGAACCACGCCGCACTGGCAGTTGTTCCGCTGTAACGGGTCATCGACGCTGTACTGGCAACCGCCCTGGGCGTCGGGCGTGCAAAAGCACGAACAATCCGCGGCGGGGCACAGGTTGGCGCAAGCGAAGGTCCTCCGGCTCGTCGCGAGGTCGAAGCTCTGCGCGCACGCCGTCTGACCGATCGTACAGCTCAGGCCGGAATTGGCGTCGCAGGAGAACGGCGTCCCGGCGGTCGGACATGCGACGGGATCGCCGCCCGGACCGATCACCGTCCGGGTCCAATAGCCGCTACAACATTGCTGGCTCCACGTCAGGAGGTAGCAACCACTTCCGTCCCCGCCCAGATCGCCGCCCGCGCAGATGTTTCCTTCTCGATCGCACGAACGGAACGCAAGCCCGTCCATCGGCGGCGCGCCAGGCTCCGTGCAGACTGTCTCCGGTTTGGGAGGGCACGGGTGATTTCCGAAGCCGCCGCTGCCCTGGGTCGGAATGCCCCCGGCGCCGGCGATGCCCCCGGCGCCGCCCTTGCCGGCCGCGGCGTCATCCGAGTTTGTCGTGAGCGAGGCGCTGCAGCCCAGGAGGGTCAGCAGCGCCGGCGCGCTGAACCAGATCAGCGCGCGCGCCCGATTCGACCGCGTGTCGCTCGCTGCGGGCCCGATGAACGCCATGCCTGTCCTCAAAGGCACACTGTGGGCCAATCATCACCGCCGCTCAAATGCGCGAAATCGCGCCGGTTCGTCGCAATGCTCTCGCTTCGAGCCGCGCCAGATCCGGACATTATTGTCGTGATCGCGCCGGCGCGACCGGGCTCGGATCAGTTGGTCGTCAACGCGAAGCCGCTGACCGTGAACGTCGCGTCCATGCCGTTCGTCGACACCAGCTCGACGCCGTAGTCGATCGCGCCGAGCGTCGAGGTCGCGGGGATCCAGCCCTTGCCGATGATGTAGTTGAAGAACGAGAGCAGGTTCACGGTGCCGGAGGTGACGTTGGTCGTGTCGACGAAGGCGATGTAGCTGCCGCTCCTGTAGACCTTGTAGCTCTGACCGTCGAAGGTGACAGTGTCCTGGACCGAGCCGGACGGCACCTGGTTGAAGTTGTCGGTCCAGATCATCACCTCGGTCGAGCCGTTGCTGGCGACGCCGTTCAGCCAGATGTCGTAGGCGAACTCGTAGATCCCGACGTGGGGCCCGGCGTGGGCGAAGCTGCTGGAGATGGCGGTGTACGAGCTGATCGCAGGCGCGCTGTTGAAGTCCTTGTGCACGTTCGGATACGTCTTCACGGCGCCGTCGCCGGTGGCGTTGTCCATCTTCGCGACCACGTACCAGTTGTCGTAGTCGCAGACGTACATCGTCTGCGACACCGGGTAGTTCGCGGCGTTCCAGGTGTCCGTGTCCACGTAGAAGCCGCCCAGCGTGATGCCATCCTGCGCGTTCGACGGGTTGAGCGGCAAGACGTGCGGCGGGTTCACGCACGTCTGTGAACCGGCTTGACCGCCGGCGCCGGTCGCACCGCCGGCGCCGCCGCGCGCGCCGCCCGAGCCGGCGCTCGATCCGCCGGCGCCGCCGCGCGGGCTCGCGCTCCCTCCGGCGCCGCCGGTGCCTGCGCTGGCGCCGCCGGCGCCGCCGCGCGGACCGTCCATGCCCGGGCCGGCGGAGCTGCCGCAGCCCACCAGCCCGAGCCCGGCCAGGATCACCGGCGCCGACAGCAACAAGCAACGACAAGGTGGCGGTACGCAGCTTGCGCGCATGCCGCATTTTACACCCGTCAGTCGGGGCGCGTTCGCTCGATCCCCAGCGTCTCCTGCACGACGCGTTGTGCTTCGTAGCGGCGCCGCAGCGTCGCCGGCAGGCTGCGCCCGCCGATCTTCGCCACCTCCTTCCCGGTCAGGCCGTCCATCTCGAACAGGATGAACGCCTGGCGCTGGTCGGGCGGCATGCGCTCGAGGGCCTGCCTCACCAGCTCCTGAATGGTGGCGTCGCTGCGGCTCGCCGGCGGAACGTCGATCCGCGTCTGCTGCTGCCGCAGCAACGCCGCCAGCGCCGTGCGCGACTTGCGATGCTGGCGAATGCGCCGCGCCTGGCTGACGCACAGCCGGAACAGCCAGGTCTTGAGCTCAGCCTCGGCGCGGAAGCTGGCGAGGTAGCGGAAGAACTGGAGGAACACTTCCTGGCGGGCATCTTCGATCTCGTCGCCCAGGATGCCGAGCTTGCGCAGAAACGCACTCGCGATCGGCGCGTACTTGCGGTGAAGCTCGCGGGCTGCCGGGCAGTCGCCTCGCAAACTTCGATGGATCAGCTCGGCATCCTCGTGGCGCCGAGCGGATCCGCCCGAACCGCCGGACCTCATTTCGTGCGGCGCTGCACCGGCAACCCGCATGCCGCGCGGTTCGACGCGAGGTCGCGTAGTTGCGCGTCGTCGTTCGTGGCGCAGTGGACGACTGGTCCACACGGTGTGGACGGCGTCGCCACAGATCGCGGCCGTCGTCACCGACGGCAAAAAACCGCCGACGGTGTCGGTCGATCGTCGTCCGCCTCGACGCGAAAAAATTCCCGGGCCGTACCTCTAAGCAGCTGACCGTTACCCCGGATCAAGAACAGCAACACGAGCAAGCAAGGAGGATGGGCAATGAGAGTCAGCACGAGAATTCTTTCCGTGACCGCCGGCGCGGCGTTTCTGTCGGCCTGCGGTCAAATCCAGGACGACGACCGCCATGAAGACGTCACGCTGGAGCAGGGCGCTCTGAACCAGACGTTCGCCCAGCACCAGGCCGCCTGTCAGGCCGATCCACGCGTGCAGTCAGGCGTGGTCTCGCTCACCGAGTGCGTCGGCGCCGACATCTTCTTCAAGGAGAACTTCAACGGCAACGGCCGCACCTGCGGCAACTGTCACCGCGTCGAGCGCAACTTCACCATCGACCCCACCTTCATCGCTCGCCTGCCCGCCAGCGATCCGCTGTTCATCGCCGAGAACCACAACGACAACTTTCAGCTGGACCAGCTCGAGATCCCGGCCCAGATGCGGGCGCGCAGCCTGATCCTCGAGAACGTCGACGGGACGCAGCCGGAGGGGCCGACGGTTCGCTTCGTCCTTCGCAGCGTGCCGCACACGCTGTCGCAGGGGATCAGCACCACGCGGCCGCCGAACGGCCAGAACCCGCCCGCCGATCGCACCGGCTGGGGCGGTGACGGCGCGCCCGGGCAGGGCCGCCTCGCCGACTTCACCAACGGCGCCATCAACCAGCACTTCACGCGCAGCCTGAACCGCGTGTCCGGGACGGACTTCCGCACCGCCACGGAGGACGAGGGCCAGGCGGTCGCCACGTTCATGCGCGCGGTCGGCCGCACCAACGACATCGACCTCGCCTCCATCACCATGAGCGACACCGCCGCCGAGACGGGGCGCCAGCGCTTCCTGCAGGTCGGCTGCACTGTCTGCCACGGCAACGCGACGGCCAACGCCACCGCCACAAGCGGGAACACCAACCAGTTCACGGGCGTGGAGTCCGTGCGCAACCCGGCCCTCAACGGCTTCCCGACCGACGGCGGCTTCGGTGTGTTCAGCTTCTCGCCGCCGCCCCCGTTCCCGATCGGCGACCAGACGTTCAACGTGCCGCCCATCATCGAGGCGGCCGACACGGGCCCGTTCTTCCACACCGACACGCAGATCATCAACGCCCCGTCGAACAACACCGACAGCGCCCAAACGATCGAACAGGCGGTCGCCTTCTACCAGTCGCAGGCGTTCACCCTCGGCATGAACGCGGACGACATCGCGAACATCGCCCGCTTCCTGCGCGGGCTCAACGCCATCTTCAACATCCAGATGGCCAGCAACCGCGTCATCGGCGCCCGCAACATGGGCAACGCGCTCGGCAACGTGGCGCGCGTGGACCGCATGCAGCGGCGCATGGCGCAGATGACGCTGTTCGAGCTGGACGACGCCGTCCGGGTCCTCTCGGCGGTGAACCTCAACCCGGCCCAGGCGGACCGCGTCCGCACCGCGCGCACGCGCATCGAGACGGTCGTCGCCACCACCGGCACCAGCCCGGCGGCGTTCAACACCCGGATGGCGAACCTGGGCAACGCGTTCAACGATCTGGATCTGGCGGACGGCGAGATCTCGGCGAACGTCATGTTCAACATCGGCAACGGCACGCGCATCGACTGCGCCGACCCGTCGACCGACGGCCAGTCCGGCACCGCGCCCTGCTTCGACCCGGCGCTGCGCACGGCCGCGCCGTAGCCGTTCGCGGGCCATCAGATCGGTCGCGAGGGTCGGGCACAGTCCGGCTCGACCCTCGCGTCGCTTCGTCTCTGTCAGGGACGCAGCCGCAGCGACAGGCGGACGTCGTCGACCGGGGCGCCGTCGAACCGGAACAGGTCGGCGATCCGCGCCGTCTCGACGAAGCCGAGCCGGCGGTGAAAGCGCAGCGCCGGCTCGTTGTGGGCGAAGACCTCGGCGTCGAGCCAGGCGAGCTGCGCCTGAGCGCGCGCCCAGTCGATCGCCGCCGCGTACAGGTCCGTCGCAATTCCGCTGCGCCGGTGAGGCTCGAGGACGCCGATGTCGACCATGGCGCGGTGGGCGGACAGCCGCTCGTCGGGCGCTCTCAGACCGACGCTGCCGATGATCCCGCTCGCGTCGTCGGCGATCCAGAGGCGACACCAACCGGGCTCGCCGGCCGGTCGTTGCAGCCCGTCGTCGATGAACTTTCGCACGCGGTTCAGGTCCCGAGGGCGTCCGGGCTCGCGTAACGCGAAGCGCACCGTCGTTCCGCGGCCGTTTTCCGCGGCCTGCGTCTCCGCGTGGACCATGTAGGCGTCGATGTCCGCTGGCGCGAGCTGCCGGATCACCCGCTGATATTGGCACGAGCGCGGGCGGTTCGTCCGGGCCTTCCGATGGGGTAGCCTCGGCGGCGCGACCCATGACCACCGGTGACGCGCACGATCCGGACGCTCGCTACCACGCGCCGCTCGCCGCGGCGTTCGTGCGTGGCCGCCTGGGCGCCGTGGCGGGCGAGGGCGACGCCGACGCGATCGCGCGCGGGCTGGCGGGGGGCCTGCGGCTGCACAAGTTCAAGTCGCAGACGGCGCTGCCGCGCGTGCGCCGCGTGGTCGGCGTCCTGCGCGGGCTGGCGCCCGGGACGCTGCTCGACGTCGGCTCCGGGCGCGGCACATTCCTGTGGCCGCTGCTCGCGGATCCGGCGCTGGCCGCGGTGAGCGTCACGGCCATCGACCAGGATGCCCGCCGCGCCCGCGATCTGGGCGCCGTCGCGCGCGGGGGCGTGGCGCGCCTGCGCGCTGTCCGGGCCGACGTCGGCCGGCTGCCGTTCGCGGCCCGGACCTTCGACGCCACCACGGCGCTGGAGGTGCTGGAGCACCTGCGCGATCCCGAGGGGGCCGCGCGCGAAGCGCTGCGCGTCTGCCGCCGTCACGTCGTGGTCTCCGTGCCGTCTCACGAGGACGACAACCCCGAGCACATCCAGCGCTTCGACGCGCGGACGCTCGAAGATCTGCTCCGGCGGGCCGGCGCCCGCCGCGTATCGACCGAGCACGTGCTGAACCACATCATCGCCGTCGCCCACGCCCCATGACCACGCTGGAGCTGATCAAGTACCCGCGCACGCCCCACCTGGAGGGCTCGCGCCTGCAGCCGGGCGACGAGGATCTGGCGCAGGTGCCGCTCGCGGCGTTGCGCGATACCGACGGCGGCGTCCAGGTCGGGCAAGTCGTTGTCGAGGAGAAAGTGGACGGCGCCAACGCCGCCCTGCGGTTCGACGAGGACGGCCGCCTGCACCTCCAGTCGCGCGGCCACTTCCTGACGGGCGGCGGGCGCGAGCGGCACTTCGACCTGTTCAAGCGCTGGGCGACGGCGCACCAGACGCAGCTCTTCGAGGTGCTGGGCGGGCGCTTCATCGTCTTCGGCGAATGGGTCTACGCCAAGCACACGATCTTCTACGACCGTCTGCCCAGCTACTTCCTGGAGTACGACGTGCTCGACACGCGCGGCGCGCACAGCTGGCTGTCGACGGCGGCGCGGCGCCGGTTGTTGAAGGATCTCCCGCTTGCCTCCGTGCCGGTGCTGCACGAGGGCGCGCCGCCGCGCTCGCTGGCCGAGCTGCGCGCGCTCGTCGGCCCGTCGCGCTACAAGTCGCCCGCCTGGCGCGAAGCTCTGGCGGCTTCGGCCGCCGCGGCCGGCGTCGACGTCGCCCGCGCCGTCGCCGAGACCGATCCCGAGGAGACCATGGAGGGCCTCTACGTAAAGACCGAGACGGAGGACGCCGTGGTCGGGCGCTACAAGTGGATCCGGGCGAGCTACCTGCAGGCGGTGGCCGACTCCGGCAGTCACTGGCTCGCGCGTCCCATCGTCGCCAACCTGCTGGCGCCGGGCACCGACATCTTCGCGGGAGCGGGTCGACGATGAGCGAAAGGCTGCTGGAGGCGCCGCCGCCCCCCGACTTCGCGGTGCCGTGGGACGATCTCGATCGCGCGTTCGCGTGGGTGCGCCGCCTGCGCGCCGTCCCGCAGGATCCCCGTCACCACGCGGAGGGCGACGTCTGGATCCACACGCGGCTCGTCTGCGAGGCGCTGGCGTCGGCGCCGGCCTTCCGCGCCTTCAGCGCGGAGGACCGCCGCGCCACCTGGCTGGGCGCGCTGCTGCACGACGTCGCCAAGCCGGAC